>NZ_JBYSYW010000006.1:0-227326 GCF_058783825.1 Pseudomonas sp. FW305-96 | reverse complement strand
AGCTCCCACAGGATAGCGCAGGGTTTCAGGTCAGCGCGGTCGGTGTGGGAGCCGGCTTGTCGTGGCGACGAACCGCGACGAAAGGGGGGCGAAGCACCCCCAGCTTTCAGCGATGCAGCACGTACTGCCCGCTGAACGTCACCGCAGGCTCGTCACTACCCTCGTTGCTCACCACCGTCTCCAGCGTCAGTCGTGCCCGTCCACGACGTTGATACATCGTCAGAAACCGCTCCCAGGTCTTCTCGTCCGGCGCCGGGCAACGTGCCACGGCGGCCCCGGTGACTGGCAGCGGGTAGCTGATCTGCCCTTCCTGGATGACGATATGCCCGTCATCGATCCCCAGCTCGCGCAGACGCAGGTGCAGCCAGCCCCAGCCCACCAGCACCGCGCCGCAGTACAGGCTGCCGCCGAACATGGTGCTCTTGTGGTTGACGTTGGGCGCCAATGGCAGCTTCAGGCGCAAGGTGTGCGCCTGCCAATCGATGACTTCCATGCCCATTTCGCGGGTCAGCGGGATGTCGCCGTGCAGTACGGACTGCAGGTACTGGCTGTCGTTGCTCATTGACGGTTGTCCTCCTGGTCGTCGTGCCCGCCAAAGCTCAGGCTGTGCTTGCGCAGCTTGTCGTGCAGGGTCTTGCGTGGGATGCCGAGGGCCTCGGCGAGGCTGCGCATGGAGCTGTGCGGCTGCATCAGCTCGGCGGCGATCAGCGAGCGCTCGAACTGCTCGACCTGCTCGCTGAGGTTACCGGCCGGCACCGGGACATGGATATCGTTGGCCGCCGCAGGCGCCTGGCCATCAAGGGCCAGCTCCAGGCCAAGGGCGAAGCGTTCGGCGGCATTCTGTAGCTCGCGTACATTGCCCGGCCAGTCGTGGCGCAGCAGCAGGGCACGCTGCGCCGGTTGCAGGTTGTGGGGCGGCAGGCCATGGCGTTCGCTGGCGGCGTCGGCGAAGTGCTGGAACAGCACCAGGATGTCGTCGCCGCGCTCACGCAGCGCGGGGATACGCAGCGGTGCGACGTTCAGGCGGTAGTACAGGTCTGCACGGAAACGCCCTTGGTCGGCGGCTTGGCGCAGGTCTTCCTTGGTGGCGGCGATGATACGGATATCCAGCGGGATCAGCTGGTTGCCGCCCAGGCGCTCGACCACCCGCTCCTGCAGCAGGCGCAGCAGCTTGACCTGAACATCCAGGCTCATGCTTTCGATTTCGTCGAGGAACAGCGTGCCGCCATTGGCGAATTCGAACTTGCCGATGCGGCGCTTCTGCGCACCGGTGAAAGCGCCCGGCTCATGGCCGAACAGTTCGCTCTCGACCACCGACTCGGCCAGGGCGCCGGCATTGATCGCCACGAACGGGCCGTCGCGCCGGCTCGACAGGTCGTGCAGGGCACGCGCCACCACCTCCTTGCCGGCGCCGGTCTCGCCAAGGATCAGCACGTCGGCGCGAGTGCCGGCCAGGGCGCCGATCTGCTCGCGCAGGCGCTGCATGCCGGGGGATTGCCCGACCAGGCGCGTGGCCAACTGCTGGCGATCGCTCAGGGCCAGGCGCAGGCTACGATTGTCCAGCACCAGGCGGCGCAGGGCCAGGGCGCGGCGCACGCTGTCGAGCAGGGCGTCGCTGGCGAAGGGTTTCTCCAGGAAGTCATATGCCCCGGCGCGCATGGCCTGCACTGCCAGTGGCACATCGCCGTGGCCGGTAATCAGCAGCACCGGCAGTTCGCTGTCACGGGCGTGCAGTTGCTCCAGCAGTTGCAGGCCATCGATGCCGGGCATGCGGATATCGCTGACCACCACGCCCGGCCAGTCCTCCTCCAGGCGTTCGGCCAAGCCCTGGGCGTCGGCCAAGGCCACCACCTTGAGCCCGGCCAGGTCCAGGGTCTGGCTCAGGGCTTGGCGCAGGTGCGGGTCATCATCGACCAGGATCACCTGGGCACGGCTGTCGATCGGTGTCTCGGTGCTCATGCCGAGGTGTCCTCCGAAGATTGCAGGTTGGCGCCGGGCTTGGCCACGCGCAGTTTCAGGGTCAGCAGTGCGCCGCCTTCCGGGTGGTTGCCCAGCAGTAGCTCGCCGCCCAGCGCGTGCATCAGGCTTTCGCAGATGGCCAGCCCCAAGCCGAGGCCCTGGGTGCGGGTCTTGGTGGTGAAGAACGGCTCCTTGGCGTGCTCCAGCGCCTGGCGGCTGAAGCCTGGGCCATTGTCGCGGATGTACAGGTAGACGCAGCCGTCCTGGCGCTCGGCACTCAGCCACAGCCTGCGCGGGTTGGCTTTTTCGGTCAGGGCATCGAGGGCGTTGGCCAGCAGGTTGCCCAGCACTTGGCGCAGGCGGGTCTCGCCGGCCTGTACCCACAGCGTGGCCTCGGGCAGGTCGCGCACCAGTTCCACGGCCATGGCCCGGCGACGCTTGGCCAGCAGCGCCAGGGCATCATCCAGGGCCGGTTGCAGGGCAACGCTCTCCGGGGCGTGCTGGTCGCGGCGGGCGAAGGCGCGCAGGTGGGCGATGATCGAGGCCATGCGCCCGGTCAGTTCGCCAATCAGCTTGAGATTGCCGCGCACGTCCTCGGTGCGCTGATGGTCGAGGAGAATCTCGGCGTTCTCGGCATAGGAGCGAATCGCCGCCAGCGGCTGATTGAGTTCATGGCTGATGCTTGCCGACATGGTGCCCAGTACCGACAGTTTGCCGGCCTGGACCAGTTCATCCTGGGCGCGCACCAGCTCCTGCTGGGCGCTCTCGCGCTCCAGTACCGCGCTCTTGAGCCGGGTGTTGAGGCCTTCGAGGTCGGCGGTGCGCTCGATCACGCGCTTTTCCAGCTCTTGCCGGGCAAGGGCCTCGAAGTCGATGCGGTCGATGTAGTGGCGTCGGCGCTGCATGACCAGGCCAGCCAGGAGCATGGTCACCAGCAGCGCGCCACCGCCGATGGCCATGACCGTTTGCACCGAGCGGTCGACCAGCAGGCGCGGGGCGAGGATGTTCACTTGCCAGCCGGTTTCCTTGATGTCGCGGGTCTGGACCAGCCAGGCGTCGCGGTTGAGGCTCAACGGCTGCGGGGCCTGGGTCGGGTAGGGCTGGATGGCGACGATGGCCTGGCGCTCGGCCGCGGTCAATTCGCGGGTGGCGCGGAAACGCCAGTCCGGGCGAGAGGTGAGCACCACCACGCCGTTCTGGTCGGTCAGCAGCAGTTGTTCCGGCGTGCGGCCCCACAGGGTTTCGGTGTGGTCGAGGTCGACCTTGACCACCAGCACGCCGATTACCTTGTCGCGGTCGTGCACGGCGGCGGCGAAGAAGTAGCCGCGCTTGGCCGAAGTGGTGCCCTGGCCGAAGAACCGTCCCAGCCGCCCCTCCATCGCCTCGATGAAGTACGGGCGGAACGAGAAGTTGCGGCCGACGAAGCTGTCCTGCTTGTCCCAGTTGGACGCGGCCAGGGTGTTGCCGCTGACATCCATCAGGTACATCACCTCGGCACCGGTCTGCTGGGTGATGCCCTTGAGCAACCGGTTGGCGTTGGTTACCGCCTCGAGGCGCAGCGGGTCGGCCAGCACGCCGCGCAGCGCCGGCAGGTCGCCGAGGATCTGCGGCAGGGTTTCGTAGCGGTGCAGGGTGCCCAGCAGGTTGGCGACGTAGAGGTCTAGGGTCTGGCGGTTCTGTGAAGCCAGCTCATCCTGGTAGTAGCGCTCGGCCAGGTGGTGCAGCGGCCACAGCAGCGGGGCCAGGCACAGCGCCAGCAGGGCCAGGCTGCGCCAGCGGGGTCGGCGGGGAGGCGTGGGTCTTGGGATCATCGCGGTTTATTGCGCCAGAAAGGTCTGGCGCAATTATGCGCTACTTGAGGCAGTCGATGAGTGCATCGTGCCAGTGCGGCTGGACGACCTGCCATTCACGGGCAAGGCGCGAACAGTCCAGGCGCGAGTTGAGCGGTCGTCTGGCCGGTGTCGGGTACTCGCTGGAAGGGATCGGCAGCAGCTCGGCACAGGACAGTCCGCGCGCCTTGAGCTGTTCGCCGATGGCCTGGGCAAAGCCGAACCAGGAGGTCTCGCCCTGGGCGGTCAGGTGGTAGGTGCCCCAGGCACCGGCCTGACCGTTGCGCCAGCGCTCGATCAGCGCGCGGGTATTGGCGGCGAGGGTGCCCGCCCAGGTCGGGGCGCCGATCTGGTCGTTGACGACTTTCAGCTGTGGACGTTCCTGAAGCACGCGCTGCATGGTCAGCAGGAAATTGCGCCCATGCAGTGAATATACCCAGCTGGTGCGCAGGATCAGGTGTTCTGCGCCTGTAGCGCGGATCGCCTGTTCTCCGGCCAGCTTGCTGCGACCGTAGATTCCCAGGGGATTGGGCGCGTCGTCCTCGTCGTATGGCGTGGCCTTGCTGCCGTCGAAGACATAGTCGGTGGAGTAGTGGATCAGTGGAACGCCGAGGCGTGCGGCTTCTTCGGCTAATATTCCCGGCGCCTCGGCATTGATGGCGAAGGACTGTTCCGGCTCGTTCTCGGCCTGATCCACCGCAGTGTGTGCCGCCGCATTGATGATCAGATCTGGAGCCTGTCGGCGCAGTGGTTCGCGCAGCTGTTCCGGTCGGGCCATGTCGAACTGGTCGCGGCCAACCAGGCACACCTCGCCCAATCCGGCCAGGGCGCCCTGCAACGCCTGGGCAACCTGGCCATTGTGGCCGCAGACAAGGATTTTCACGGGAACAGCTCCGCATCCTTGAACAATCTGCCGGCCTGGTCCTTGGCGGACAGGATCGGTGCTTCCTGCATGCCCCAGTCGATCGCCAGCTGTGGATCATCCCAGCGGATGCAGCGTTCGGCGCTCGGGGTGTAGTAATCGGTGGTCTTGTAGAGAAAGTCGGCCGACTCGCTCAGCACCAGGAAGCCATGGGCGAATCCTGGTGGTATCCAGAATTGCCGGTGGTCCACGGCGCTCAGCCGCGTCGCGACCCACTGTCCACAGGTAGGTGAACTCTGGCGCAGGTCCACGGCGACGTCGAGGACCTCGCCCTGCATGACCCGCACCAGTTTCCCCTGGGGATTGTCGATCTGGTAGTGCAAGCCGCGCAGCACGCCCTTTTGCGAGCGTGAGTGGTTGTCCTGCACGAAGTTCACATCAACGCCAGCCTTGTCGGCAAAGTCCCGTGCGTTGAAGCTTTCGAAGAAGAAACCACGGCTATCACCAAAAATCTTCGGTTCGATGATCAGAACATCCGGGATGGCCGTGGCGATGATATTCATGGGGTCTCTTCTATCAATTTACTGAGGTACTGTCCGTACCCCGTCTTCTTAAGTTCTTCGGCCTTCCTCTGTAATTCTTGACGGCTGATCCAGCCTTTCTGATAAGCGATCTCTTCCAGGCAAGCGATTTTCAGTCCCTGCAGGTGTTCGATGGTCCGCACATACTGGGACGCTTCCAGGAGACTGTCGTGGGTGCCGGTGTCGAGCCATGCAAGGCCGCGCCCCAAGCGCTCCACGCGCAGGTCGCCACGCTCCAGGTAGGCGTTGTTGATGTCGGTGATCTCCAGTTCGCCGCGTGGGGAGGGCTTGACCCCCTTGGCAATCTTCACCACATCGTTGTCATAGAAGTACAGGCCGGTAACCGCGTAGCTGGACCTTGGCTTGGCTGGCTTTTCTTCGATCGACAAGGCCCGGCCATTGCCGTCGAACTCGACCACGCCGAAGCGCTCGGGGTCCTTGACCCAGTAGCCGAACACCGTGGCGCCGGCCTGGTGCTTGACCGCGCGCTGGAGCTGTTCGCTGAAGCCTTGGCCATGGAAGATGTTGTCGCCCAGGATCAGGCATACCGAGTCGTTGCCGATGAACTCCTCGCCAATCAGGAAGGCCTGGGCCAGGCCGTCGGGCGACGGTTGCTCGGCATAGCTGAGGTTGATGCCGAACTGGCTGCCGTCACCGAACAGCTGGCGGTACTGCGGGAGGTCGGCGGGCGTGGAGATCAGGAGGATATCGCGGATACCCGCCAGCATCAGGACAGAGACCGGATAGTAGATCATCGGCTTGTCGTAGATGGGCAGCAGCTGCTTGGAGGTGGCCAGTGTGATCGGGTGCAGGCGAGTGCCGGAGCCGCCGGCGAGGATGATGCCCTTGGTCATGCGATCGAGTCCTTGTAATCGTTGTTACCCAGTCGTTCACGTTGATAGCTGCCATCCTGGACATGGCGGCACCATTCAAGGTTGTCCAGGTACCATTGGACAGTCTTGCGCAGGCCTGTCTCGAAGGTTTCCTCGGGAACCCAGCCCAGCTCGCGCTCGATCTTGCTGGCGTCGATGGCA
The DNA here is from genome assembly GCF_058783825.1 of Pseudomonas sp. FW305-96. NCBI lineage: Bacteria > Pseudomonadati > Pseudomonadota > Gammaproteobacteria > Pseudomonadales > Pseudomonadaceae > Pseudomonas > Pseudomonas sp. FW305-96. The sequence goes on along the minus strand of NZ_JBYSYW010000006.1, from coordinate 221,061 downwards.
TAGCGCTGGTCGTGGCCCGGGCGATCCTTGACGAAGGTGATCAGCTCAGCGTAGTTGGCAATTCCTGCAGGGTGTTGCGGGGCCAGTTCCTCGAGCAGGGCACAGATGCCGCGCACCACATCGATGTTCTTCTGCTCGTTGTGGCCACCGATATTGTAGGTTTCACCTACCTCCCCTTCGCTAACCACCTTGAACAGCGCGCGGGCGTGATCCTCGACGAACAGCCAGTCACGCACTTGCAGGCCATCGCCATAGACCGGCAGCGGTTTGCCTTCGAGGGCGTTGAGAATGACCAGTGGAATGAGCTTCTCGGGGAAGTGGAACGGCCCATAATTGTTGGAGCAGTTGGTCAGCAGCACCGGCAATCCATAGGTACGGTGCCAGGCGCGGACCAGGTGGTCGGAGGCCGCTTTGCTCGCCGAATAGGGCGAACTGGGGGCGTAGGGCGTGGTTTCGGTGAACAGGTCGTCGACCCCGTGAAGGTCACCGTAGACCTCGTCGGTGGAAATGTGATGGAAGCGGAAAGACTTGCGCTCCTCCTCGCCCAGTGTGTTCCAGTAACCCCGAGTGGCCTCCAGCAGACTGTAGGTACCGACGATGTTGGTCTGGATGAAGTCCGAAGGGCCGTCGATGGAGCGATCCACATGCGATTCCGCTGCCAGGTGCATGATGGCGTGTGGCTGGAACCGGGCGAGCACTGCACTGACGGAGGCCTGGTCGACGATATCGACCTGGGCGAACTCATAGCGCGAATTGCTGGCGATGCTCGACAGTGATTCCAGGTTGCCTGCATAGGTCAGCTTGTCGAGATTAAGGACTTCATGCTCGGTATTGCTGATGAGGTGGCGTACCAGGGCCGATCCGATGAAACCGGCTCCCCCGGTAATGAGAATACGCATGTCGGATTCCCTTTCCTTCCAATAATGACGGTGGCTAGCGGGCTCACAGCTTGTCGGCTGACAAGGCTATAGGCAAGTTGAATGCGCTGGGCTGCAAGGCCTGTGCGACGAAACGCCAATTGTACGCTGCCGGCTTGCCAATTTGCCTGCCTGATGGCGATATACGAAAAAAACGAGAGCTTCCGCCATGCCGCTTTCCATCCTGATCCAGCGTTCCAGTTTGCCCGTCCCCTCACTGAGCGAGGCGCAGGCCCATGCCTTGCTGCGGGCGCATTACGATCTGGCCGGTGGTTTGCAGCCTTTGGGTAGCCAGCAGGACCTGAACTTCCAGGTCAACGGCAGCGATGAGTGCTATGTGCTCAAGATCTGCCACGCCAACTACGCCCGGCAGGAGTTGGAAGCACAGCATGCCGCGCTGACTCATTTGCGTGACTGCGGCCTGCCGGTACCTGCGGTACGCCTGGCCAGCAACGGGCAGGACCTGTTGGCGCTGGATGTTGACGGCCAGACCTTGCGCGTGCGCCTGCTCGACTACATCGACGGGCGGCCGTTGACCCGCCTGGGCCACCTACCGGCGCGGGTGATGGTGGAACTCGGCGCGCTTTGCGCCCGCGTCGACAGGGGCCTGGCCAACTTCGACCATCCCGGCCTTGAGCGCACCTTGCAGTGGGATCCGCGCCATGCCCAGGCCCTGATCCAGCATCTGCTGCCGGTGTTGCGGGATGCACAGCGCCGGGCGCGGGTGGAGAGCGTGGCCAAGGCGGCAAGCGCACGATTGCAGCCGCTGGTCGAACAGTTGCCGATCCAGGCCGTGCACCTGGACATCACCGACGACAACGTGGTCTGGGCCCGGGATGCCGAGCGGCAGTGGCAGGTACAAGGTGTCATCGACTTTGGTGACCTGGTGCGTACCTGGCGTATCGCCGATCTGTCGGTGACCTGCGCGGCCTTGCTGCATCACGCCGAGGGCGATCCGCTGCGGATCTTGCCGGCGGTCAGCGCCTACCATGCCGTGAATCCCCTGCAGGATGCCGAGTTGCGCGCCCTCTGGCCGCTGGTGCTGAACCGCGCCGCCGTGCTGGTGCTCAGCAGCGAGCAGCAACTGGCTGTCGATCCGGACAACCAGTACACCCGCGACAACATCGCCCATGAATGGGAGATCTTCGATACCGCCTGCGCCGTGCCCGTAGCTTTGATGGAGGCGGCAATTCTTCAGGCGGCTGGGCGCAAGCCGGCCAGCATCGACCTTGGTGATTGCGCCGTGTTGCTGCCAGGACTCAACGGCCAGTCGGTGATCCGCGTCGACCTGGGCGTGCTCAGCCCTCACTGCGAGGCAGGCAACTGGGAGCAGCCCGGCTTTGACCAGCGTCTGCTCGCTATCCAGCCGGGGCCGGCGTGTAGCCTGCATGGGCAGTACCGCCTGTCGCAAACCCACATCGACCGACCTGAAGAACCGGCCACCTGTGCCCTGGGCGTAGAGCTGAACCTGTCGCCCGGCACCGCGTTGCAAGCGCCCGAAGCTGGGGTATGGCAATGCATCGGCGATGGTCGTGGCTGCCTGCGCACCGCGCACTGGAACCTGTGGCTCGATGGCCTGGAAGAGGCGCCGACCGATGGCCAGGCGCTGCTCAAAGGCCAGGTCATCGGCTCGACCTGTGGGTTCCTCCGCGTGCAACTGTGCGTGGATACCGATACCCGTCCACCCTTCTTTGCCATGCCCTCCCACGCTGCCGCCTGGCTGGCCCTATGCCCGTCACCGCAAGCCTTGCTGGGCTTTGCCTGCGATGCCGAGCCGCTGGCCGACCCGCAGGCGCTGCTGGCGCGTCGCGATGCCAGCTTCGCGCGCTCGCAGAAGCATTACTACGCCCAGCCTCCGCATATCGAGCGCGGTTGGCGCAACTACCTGATCGACATGCAGGGCCGTTCGTACCTGGACATGCTCAACAACGTCGCGGTGCTCGGCCATGGTCATCCGCGCATGGCCGCTGAGTCGGCGCGCCAGTGGTCGTTGGTCAACACCAACTCGCGCTTTCACTACGCAGCCATTGCCGAGTTTTCCGAGCGTCTGCTGGAGGTGGCGCCCGAGGGCTTCGACAGGGTGTTCCTGGTCAACAGCGGCACCGAGGCCAATGACCTGGCGATCCGTCTGGCCTGGGCCTACAGCGGTGGGCGCGACCTGCTCAGCGTGCTGGAGGCCTACCACGGCTGGTCGGTTGCCACTGACGCGATCTCCACCTCCATCGCCGACAACCCCCAGGCCTTGGAGACCCGGCCGGACTGGGTGCATCCGGTGGAGGCGCCAAATACCTTCCGCGGGCGCTACCGGGGCGCCGACAGCGCCGCCGACTACCTGCGCGATGTCGATGCCAAGCTGGCCGACCTCGACGCCCGTGGTCGCCAGCTGGCCGGGATGATCTGCGAACCGGTGTACGGAAACGCCGGGGGCATCTCGCTGCCGCCGGGCTACCTGCGCGAGGCCTACGCCAAGGTGCGCCAGCGCGGCGGGGTGTGCATCGCCGACGAGGTGCAGGTCGGTTACGGGCGCCTGGGCGAGTACTTCTGGGGCTTCGAGGAGCAGGGTGTGGTGCCGGATATCATCACCATGGCCAAGGGCATGGGCAACGGCCAGCCGCTGGGCGCGGTGATCACCCGGCGCGAGATCGCCGAGGCGCTGGAGGCCGAGGGCTACTTCTTCTCCTCGGCCGGGGGCAGCCCGGTCAGTTGCCGCATCGGCATGGCGGTGCTGGACGTAATGCGTGACGAAGGATTGTGGGGCAACGCCCGTGACGTGGGCCGTTACTTCAAGGCACGCCTGCAGGCATTGGTCGATAAATATCCGCTTGCCGGCGCCGCCCATGGTTCCGGGTTCTACCTGGGGCTGGAGCTGGTACGCGATCGCCAGACGCTGGAACCGGCGACCGAGGAGACCATGATCCTGTGCGATCGCCTGCGCGATCTGGGGATCTTCATGCAGCCGACCGGCGACTACCTGAACATCCTCAAGATCAAGCCGCCGATGTGCACCACGCGGGCCAGCGTGGATTACTTCGTCGACAGCGTGGAGCGGGTCCTCGGCGAAGGGCTCTGAATCACGGCATGCAGGCCTGGCAAGTCGATTGTTATCGGTTCGCCAGGCTTTTTTATGCCTAAATATTTTGTGATTATCTATTTAAAGTCGATATTTATCGGTTGTAATATCGGCTGAACATTACGCTGCCTATACTGGCGAGCCTGCATCTTTTTCGATCACTGACCTGGCGCCACTGGCCCCGGGCCTTCGCAGAGGTTACCCATGAAGACCCTCAACTCGACCCCCCGCGCCGACGGTTTCCACATGCCCGCCGAATGGGCTGCGCAGACCCAGGTGTGGATGGTCTGGCCGGAGCGCCCGGACAACTGGCGCTTGGGCGGCAAGCCGGCGCAGGCCGCGCACGTGACCCTGGCCAAGGCCATCGCCCGCTTCGAGCCGGTCACCGTGGCGGTGTCCGCCGGCCAGTACGAGAACGCCCGTCGCCAGCTCGACCTGCCCAACATCCGCGTGGTCGAGATCAGCAATGACGACGCCTGGGTGCGTGACACCGGCCCGACCTTCGTCATCAACGACCACGGCGAGGTACGCGGCGTGGACTGGGGCTTCAACGCCTGGGGCGGCTTCGACGGCGGCTTGTACGCGCCCTGGAACCGCGACGAGGAGCTGGCCGCCAAGGTCATGGAGATGGAGCGCGTGCAGCGCTACCACACCGAAGGCTTCGTGCTCGAAGGCGGTTCGATCCACGTCGATGGCGAAGGCACCCTGATCACCACCGAAGAATGCCTGCTCAACCGCAACCGCAACCCGCACCTGGACCGCGAACAGATCGAGGAGATCCTGCGCGAGCACCTGGCGGTCGAGACCATCGTCTGGCTGCCGGACGGCTTGTACAACGACGAGACCGATGGCCACGTCGACAACTTCTGCTGTTACGTCAGCCCAGGCGAAGTGTTACTGGCCTGGACCGATGATTCCAATGACCCCAACTACGCGCGCTGCCACGCCGCCTACGAGGTGCTGAAAAACACCCGCGACGCCAAAGGGCGCGAGTTCGTGGTGCACAAGATGCCGATTCCGGGGCCGCTTTACGCCACCCAGGCCGAATGCGATGGCGTCGATCATGTGGTGGGCAGCCAAGAGCGTGACCCTTCGGTACGCCTGGCCGGGTCCTATGTGAACTTCCTGATCGTCAATGGTGGCATCATCGCGCCGAGCTTCGACGACCCTGCTGATGCGCAAGCCAGAGCTATCCTGGCCAAGGTCTTCCCGGATCACGAAGTGGTGATGATCCCGGGGCGTGAACTGCTGTTAGGCGGTGGCAACATCCACTGCCTGACCCAGCAGCAACCGGCACCGGTAAAACGTTGATCGGCCAATGAGTGAAAAACCCGTCGAAAGGCGGGTTTTTTTATGCTCGCGATAGTCGGTCGGGCGGCATGGCACAGCAATTGTATTGATTTTTCCTCGTACTTCAGACGAATGGGCCTACGCCATTCTGTAATGCATCTGAAGTAACTTAGCCGCTCACTCGGCCCAGGGAGTACGTGAGGAAATGAACGCAGCAAGTGAGTCGGCTTTGCCCTCAACGGCGGCCAGTCACCAATCGCTCAGAATCCTGGCTCAGTGGTTGAAACGTCATGGAGACGATCGGGTCAGGACGACCGACCCACGACGCCTGCTGGATGGGCGATACCCCCAAGGCCTGATCAGCGAGGAAGAGCTCGAAGCTCTGCTGGCTATCTGGCATTGATCGGGAAGGATCCCGCCGCAGAAAAAAACGCCACCGCAATTGCGGTGGCGTTTTCGTTTGGGCGGCCCGTCCTTGATGCTCGCTGCTGTCACAACTCAGAAGCTGTAGGTTCCGGTCACCACCAGGCTGCGCGGATCGCCCACCTGGATCTGCGCCGCGCTGGTTGCCGAGCTGTAGTAGGTCTTGTCGGTGATGTTGCTCAAGGCCGCGCGTACATCCCAGTCGTGGGTGCGATAGCCCGCCAGCGCGTCCCAACGGCCGTAGCCCGGCAGGATCACGGTGTTCTGGTTGTCGGCGTAGCGGTCGCCGACCAGGGTCAGGCCGGTTTCGGCGTACCAGCCCAGCTCCGGCTTCCAGGTCACGAACAGGCTGGCGTTTCGCTTGGCCACGTCGTTGATGCGGTTGCCCTGCTGGCCGTTGTTGTCCTTGACGATGGTCGCGTCCTGCAGGCCGATGCCGCCGCGCACGTACCAGTTGCCCACCACGTTGCCGGTGGCGGTCAGCTCGATGCCGCGTGAACGCTGCAGGCCGCTGAGCTGGATCAGTTCCGGGTTGATCGGGTCGCGGGTACGGCGGTTGTACAGTTCCAGTTCGTAGATCGCCAGGGTGGTGCTCAGGCGCTCGTCGAACCATTCGCTCTTGACCCCGATCTCCTTCTGCCGGGTCTGTTCCGGGTCGGTCTGGTTGGCGTTGCCGGCCGCGCCGGGGGTGATGCCGATCAGGCCGCCACCGACCGGAGAGTAGGTCTTGCTCCAGGAGGCATAGAAGGAGTGGTCCTGCCAGGGGGTGTACACCACGCCGATACGCGGACTGAAACTGTTGTCCTTCTGCTTTTCCGAGATGTTGCGCAGTTTGTTGGTGGTGTCCACCTCGAACTGGTCGAAGCGCACGCCGGCCAGCAGCTGCCACTGGTCGTTGAGGCGGATCTGGTCTTGCAGGTAGATCCCTCGGCTCTCGACGTCGGTGTGGTTGTTGCTGGACACCCGCATGATGCCGTTGTGCTGCTGGCTGGCCGTGGCCCCCTGCAGCGGTACCGAGGGCACGCCTACGCCTTGGCTCAGCAGCGAGTTGCGGCGCTGTTCGCCCATTTCTAGGCCCACCAGCAGCGTGTGCTCCAGACCGAAGGTTTCTACATGACCTTCGAGTTCGATGGTGTTGTAGAGATTGCGGGTGCTCAGGTCCTGCTGCCAGCGCTGGCGGTCCACCAGACCGGCAACGGGGCGGTAGGCGGTCTGGTAGGTGTTGTCGAAGTCGCTCTCCAGGGTGAACAGGCTGAAGGTGTGGCGCAGTTGCCACTGATCGTTCAGCTCGTAGTTCAGACGCGAGCGCAGCGACTCGGCGCGGTCGTTGATGTAGTCGCGCTGGGTGTCGCCGTAGGTGGTCTTGCGGCTGACATCGGCCGGGCGCCCGGTGAGCGGGTTACCGGGGATGCCACGGTCAGGGGTACGGTCGTAGCGGCTGTACTCGTACTGCACCAGCCAGTTCAGCTCGGGGGTGATCTGCCAGCTCATCGACGGCGCGAACAGCTGGCGGTGGTTGCCGTCGATGCCGTCGCGGAAGCTGTTCTTGTCCTCGTTGCCCAGGTTCAGGCGCAGGCTGAGGGTGTCGCTGGGGTCGGCGCTGAGGTCGGCGTACAGGCTGCGCAGGTCCTGGCTGCCACCTTGTGCCTCGATGGTCGAGCGGCGGCCGTGCTCCGGCGCCTTGCTCACCCGGTTGACGATGCCGCCCTGGCTGCCACGGCCATAAAGCACCGCGGCCGGGCCCTTGAGCACCTCGACCCGCTCGATGTTGTGCAGATCGCGGGTGTACTGGCTGTCGTCGCGGACACCGTCCAGGTAGAAGTCGTTGCTGGCGTCGAAGCCGCGAATACGCAGGCTGTCGAAACGGGTGTCGGCGCCGCTGCTGACGTTGGGGATGCCTTCCAGCGCCTTGCCCAGGTTGCTGCTGCCGTAGTCCAGCACGTTGCGGGTCTTCACCGAATCGATGGCCTGTGGCACGTAGCGCGCGGGGGTCGAGGTGCGGGTCGCGGTGGTCACGTCTTTGACTCGCGGGTTGTCCTCTTCGCGGGTGCTGTCGGCGGTCACCGAGGTTTCCGGCAAGGTCGTGGTGGCGGCACTGGCCAGGCCGGCGCTGAACAGCAGCGACAGGCCCAGGGTCAAGGGTGAAAGGCGGCAGGGGGCAGGCATCGAAGGCGTCCAAGGGAGGGAGTGAGAAATTGGGCGCGAATGGTAATGCTTGCTATTTACTGTTGCATCGACATTTGTAAAGGGTTGTCTTTACATATGTTTCAAGATGTTGCTATTCGTTTGGATTGATTTGAAATTGTCTTGGCATTCACAAGGATGCGCTTCGGAATGGCTTGTGGAAGCGGCGGTGCGTGCAACGTTGCTCTCTGCGTGACCGCGCAGTGGGAAGAGCAGGGCAGTTCAAACAGGCTTTCGGAAGGCCTGCGGGAACATGGACGTATGACGGTTTTATGGATTTCGACCGCTTTCCACAAAAGAGACAGATTTGCGCTGACCCACGGCAGATATGCATGGAAATGCACCAGCGCTGACCTTGTTTTTGGTTATATCAACCTGCATTTCACGTTTTTTTGACATGTATAAGCAGGCAGGGCTAGGATTCGGGCTCTACGCCTGCTGGCCATTCTCTGGCCATGCGGCTGCAAGGCCCGTTGCAGACCATTGGCGGGCCTTCGGCTTGGATCCGCATAGCGTCGAACCTACGAAGGGGCGTTGGTTCCTGGCGTTCTGATGCAGAGCGTTTTTGAATACGAAATAAGGAAAATAACATGTTGAAAACCAGGATCAGCCTGGTCGCCCTGGCGATGATCGCCGCGACCCAGGCACAGGCCAATGACCAGGCCGAGAGCAAGGGCTTCATCGAGGACAGCCACGCCAACGTCCTTCTGCGCAACGCCTTCATCAACCGTGACAAGAAGCACCACGTCAACGACCAGTCCCAGTGGGGCCAGGGCGTCATCGCCAACTTCTCCTCCGGCTTCACCCAGGGCACCGTCGGTGTAGGTGTCGACGCGTTCGGCCTGTACGCCTTGCGCCTTGATGGCGGCAAGGGCCGTAACGGCGGTGGCGGTATCGACTTCTTCAAGCGTGAGAACACCGTCAACGAGCGCAAGCGTAGCGATGCAGCGGACGACCTGGCGCGTGCAGGTGCCGCGATCAAGTTCCGTGTCTCCAACACCGTGCTCAAGTACGGCGACCAGATGCCAGCCCTGCCTGTGCTGCAGTACGACGATTCGCGCCTGCTGCCAGAGAGCTTCAGCGGTACCCTGATCACCTCCAAGGAGATCAAGGGCCTGGAGCTGAATGCCGGTCGCTTCACCAGCGAAGTGCAGAAGAGCGCCCAAGGCCATGACAGCGGTCGCCTGAAGTCGATCAACGTCCTGGGCGGCAGCTACAAGTTCACCGACAACTTCACCGCGTCGCTGTACACCGCCGACAACGAAGACGTGATGAAGAAGCACTACCTGGGCATGAACTACGTCTTCCCAATCGCGGCTGACCAGTCCCTGACCCTGGACTTCAACGGTTACAAGTCGGACATCGACAAGAAGTACGTCGAAGGCCGCCTGACCGGCGACTCCAACACCATCTGGAGCCTGGCAGCCACCTACGCCTACGGACCGCACTCGTTCACCCTGGCCTACCAGCGCAGCACGGGCGATACCGGCTACAACTACGGCGGCTACCAGAAAGGCGGCGGCATCGGCGACGGTGGTTCGACCATCTACCTGGCCAACTCCTACTGGTCCGACTTCAACGCCGAGGACGAGCGTTCCTGGCAGCTGGGCTACGGCCTGGACTTTGGCGCATTCGGCGTACCGGGCCTGACCTACAAAATTGCCTACGTCGTGGGTGACAACATCAATACCCGTACCCTGGACAAGCCAGAAGGCTATGGTGAAGGCAAAGAACGTGAACTGTTCAGCCAGATCCGCTACGTCGTCCAGGAAGGCCCGGCCAAGGACCTGTCGGTCAAGCTGCGTGGTTCGTTCCTGCGCACCAACACGGCTGTTCGCCAGAACGAATACAACGACGACGGCAACGAAGTCCGCGTATTCGTCGAGTACCCGATCAGCATCTTCTGATCCTGATCCCGCGTCACCCGCAGCCCCGGCCTATGCCGGGGCTGTTTCTTTCCGCAGCACGCTGGCCGTCATCGGCGCCACCTCGATCTCCCCCGTCTCCGGCGCAAAGCTGTCACTGCGCGCCATCCGCCACATCCGTGCATAGAACTCGCTGTCGATCGCACCGCTGAGCAGCTCGCCTGGCTTGAGGAAGGTGTGCAGTTGCGAGAACAGGCCAATCTCGCTGGCGCTGGTACGCCGCGCCAGGTGCTTGGGCTTGAGTTCAGAAGGATGGTCCAGACCGGCGGCGGCAAGCATCTCGGCCAGGGCGTGCAGGGTATTGCGGTGAAAGCTGGCGACCCGCTCGGCCTTCTCCGGCACCACCAGCGCGCGCTGGCGCAACGCATCCTGGGTGGCCACGCCGGTTGGGCACTTGTTGGTGTGGCAGCTTTGCGACTGGATGCAGCCGATGGCGAACATGAAGCCCCGTGCCGAGTTGACCCAGTCCGCGCCGATGGCCAGCACGCTGGCGATGTCGAAGGCGCTGACCAGCTTGCCCGCCGCGCCGATGCGGATGCGCTCGCGCAGGTTCAGCCCCACCAGGGTGTTGTGCACGAACATCAGGCCCTCGCGCAGCGGCACGCCCATGTTGTCGGAGAACTCCCGGGGCGCTGCGCCGGTACCGCCTTCCTTGCCGTCGACGACGATGAAGTCCGGGGTGATGCCGGTGGCCAGCATGGCCTTGGCGATGCCCATGAACTCCCACGGGTGGCCCAAGCAGAACTTGAAACCCACCGGCTTGCCGCCGGACAGCTCGCGCAGCCGGGCGACGAACTGCAGCAGCTCCCGCGGTGTGGCGAAGGCACTGTGAGCGGCCGGCGAGATGCAGTCCTCGCCCTCGCGCACGCCTCGGGTGGCGGCGATCTCGGCGCTGACCTTGTGCCCCGGCAGGATCCCGCCATGGCCCGGCTTGGCGCCCTGGCTGAGCTTGATCTCGATCATCTTCACCTGGGCGGCGCGGGCCTGCTCGGCGAAGCGCTCGGGGTCGAACTGGCCGTCTTCGCTGCGGCAGCCGAAATAGCCGCTACCGATTTCCCAGATCAGGTCGCCGCCGTGTTCGCGGTGGTAGGGGCTGATGCTGCCCTCGCCGGTGTCATGGGCGAAGCGGCCCAGGCGCGCGCCCTTGTTCAGCGCGGCGATGGCATTGGCGCTGAGGGCGCCGAAGCTCATGGCCGAGATGTTGAAGATCGACGCCGAGTACGGTTGGCGGCACTGTGGGCCGCCGATGCGAATGCGGAACGACGCAGGGTCGGGCATCGGCACCGGCAGCATCGAGTGGCTGATGAACTCGAAGCCCGGCTTGTAGGCATCGTTGAGCGTGCCGAAGGCTTTCTCGGCACTCTCGTTCTTGGCCCTGGCGTAGACCAGTGAACGCTGGGCGCGGGAGAACGGCAGCTTGTCGTCGTCGCCCTCGATCAGGTACTGGCGGATCTCCGGGCGGATGGTCTCGATCAGGTAGCGGATATTGCCCAGGATCGGATAGTTGCGGCGCACGGCGTGGTGGCGTTGGCGCAGGTCGTTGAGGCCGACCAGGCTGAGCAGGGCGCTGACGACGTTGAAGGGCCAGAGCCAGGTGTGGGCAAGCAGGAAAGGGGCACTGGCAATCGTGAAGACCAGACACAGGAACAGGCAGGCATAGCGGCTGGGGAGCGAGTCTTTCATGGGTCCATCGCAGGCGGGATGACCCGGCCTAGGATAGGCAAAGGCTGCGCAGGGAAAACCTGGGGTTTCGGTAAAAGACTGTTACTCGACGCGGAATTGCCTGGGGCGGTAGCTACGGCCAGTTTCGATGGGAGCCAAGGTCGCGGTATCCGATCAGGTGAACTGGATGAAGAAGAAGCCGGCTTCATCGCCTTGCTTGCCGCGCCGAGCCTGCCTGTCGATATACAGGTAGCCGATACCGTCCGAGAACAATCCCACATGCTGCGGGCTGGCGCTGGCCACATCACTGTCGAGCAGTTGCATCAGGAACAGGAAGCGCTGGGGTTCGTAGATCGGATCCTGCAGCCAGCAAGGCCGCCCGACGGGCTTGCTCAGGTCGATACCGCTGTCCTCGTCCTCCAGTTCCTGCTCTTCCTCTTCATCGTTGAACGGTTCGAACTGGATGTAGGCACGTTCCAGCAGGAGGGCTGCGGTGGGCGGCGCGATCGACTGGTCGGCCAGCTCATGCAGAATGACCCGGGCAAAACCTTTGGGGCGTTTTTCGTCGAGCTCACTCTGCTGGTTGACGGTGTAATGGCGCTGGGTGGAACGACTGAAGGCGCCGTCATGCTGACGCGCAGTGATGAACACCGTGATTGCCATGCCGGGTGGAATGAAGGTGACGGGCAGGAAGCGTTCGCTCAATGTCAGCAGTGGGGTCATCGGCTCACCGGCATCCGGGCTTCTTGGCCACAGCGAGGCATCCTTGAGGCGGGCACCGCCGCCGATCTGGCCCAGACCGTGATCTTGGTCGGAAAGCACGATTTTTTGCGAGCTCATGGTCGATAGCATCCTTTGCTTTTGGCGAGTCTGATTGTGCAGTTCCGCAATGGTCGTGGCTGTTGCTGTGATCTGCCTGCCAATGGCCTACGCCTTGAGCAACTCGGGATAGTCGCTGAACCAATAGCGCAGGGCGTCCTGGTTGAGGCCATGCTCACCGCGCCAGAAGTCCATCGGGTAACTCCAGTCCGACGAGCGTGCGCTGCGTGGTGCCAGGCCGAGGTTGGTATAGCGGTACAGCAGGCCAGGGTGCTCCGGGGTCTGCAGTATCCCGCAGTGTCCAAGCAGGTCGAGGAAACCCCGGCCTTCTTCTTCGCTCATCTTGATGCCGGGTAGTTTACGCAGTAGCTTGAGCAGGTCCTTGGGTTTGGTCACGGCAGGCACGTTACGGATCAGGTCCAGAATCGACACCATTAGGTCCAGGTTACCCGGCCGTTCTTTCGGCCCGGCGCTATGTTCCTGCAACTGGAACGCGATGTGGGAGGGGCTGCCGAAAAGCGCTGCGCCGATCAGAAAACGCACCCTGTTGAGGGCAATGAAGTTGACTTCGCGCTCCTTGAAGAAACTGCAGACCTGACAGTTCGGTTGGTCCTGCGCCGTGAAAGCGTGTTGCGGCAGGTGTGTCGCGCAAGCATAGGCCGACAGAGCCGCGCGCAGGTAGGCCTGGTTGCGCTCGACACCGGTGAGAAAGTTGGCGACCACCTCTTTCTTCACCACGGTCTCTCGCTCCTTGAACAGCCAGGTAAGCACCTGGTCATGGCTCATCCTGCGGGTCTCGGTCGCCAGGCCTGTGGCTACCAGCGCCGAGCTTGGTGGCTCGCTGGGATGCTGGGCCTTGAGGATCTTGCAAAGTTGTTCCGGAGTTGCAGTCATGTTCATTTCCCGCAGGAGCTTTTGTTGGCCTTGGGGGGCAGGGCGCCACGGCTGTCGAGCACGGGCAGTTGCGTGACTTTGCTGACACCGCGTGCCTTCAGGAAGTCGTTGGCGAGCGCTATCCGCTCGAGGCCAGGGTCTTTTTTCGCCTTGGCGTCGGAGATGCCATAGATCTTGTTGCCTCGCACGTTCGGGTTCTTCCTGCCGAGCACTTCTCGCTCGCGGATCCCCGAATCCTCAATGCCGCGTATCGTGTCGTAGTCGGTACCAATCGGTGTCACGCGGTTGATGCGGTCACCTTCCTTGAGGCGTGGGCCGTCTGCGCCCTTGGTCTCCATATGTCGGCGTACCACGCCTTCGAGCGTATCGTTGTCCGAGGCTCGCCCGTTGTAATACGGGTTGCCTTTCTCGTCGGAAAGGAAATAGCTCCAGTCCAACCCGTGCGGATCTATCCCGCCGACAGGGTTCGGCGCATAGCGGTATAGGTTGATGCCGCCTTCCAGGCCAATAGGGTCGGGCTGAGTGAAGCGGCCGCTCTGTGGGTCATAGTAGCGGAACAGGTTGTAGTGCAGGCCTGTCTCACGGTCCAGGTACTGACCTTGAAAGCGCAGGTTCTGCTGTTCGATGAAGTCGTCAGCCCGCCACTCGCGTAAGGTCATGCCCCAGGCGGAGCATTCGCCCTCCCAGGACAACGTACCGTCACTGTCGGTCAGTTGCTCGGGCAGACCGTTGAGGGCGTTGTGGTAATGGAACGTGCGTTGATGCGCGCCTTGACCGTCGACACGTGCCAGGACTCTATAGCCCGGCTCATAGACATATAGGGTGAGGTGGCCGTTGCAGCGTTCTTGCAGCAGCTTGAGACCGTCCCAGCCAAAGTCGGTGCTGCCCAGCAGATTACCCTGATCGTCGTGGTCGGTCTTGCCGATGCGGCGTCCGAGAGGGTCGTAGTGCAGCTTGACGATGCGCTCGCGTCCGCCGCGTATAGAGCGCACTTGAACAAGGCGATGATGCTGGTCGTAGCTCATATGCTGTTCGCCATACAGCGTGCTACGTTTTTCCGAAAGGCGCCCGAAACCGTCATAGCGGTAGTGGCGATCTTCCAGTTGGAGCAACTGGTCATGGCGGGCGACTTGCCCAGCACCGGGCACACGGTTTGCCGCAGCGTCATAGAGGTATTGTTCGTTTTGGCCTGGCAACGGTCCCTGGTTGGCGAGCAGGCGATCCGTTGCGTCGTAATGCATCAGCAGCTGATGCTGATGATCGGGTTGCTGGCGCAGGTAGCGCACCAGATTGTCGCGATCATCGAAGTCGAAGCGCTGCTGCCAGGGCGCGGGCAGGTGTTCGTTGTGGTCGGTGTCCCAGCGCAGACGGGCGCTCGGTCGGCCACTGAGGTCGTATTGGTTACGGGTCAGCAGCCGTCCCTGGGTTCGCGAGACCTCACGGTGCAGGCGATCGCGCTCGAAATCGCTGATCACCTGCCCGTCGATGTTGATCTGATGGAGGTGTCCCGAGCCATACACCAGGCGGTTCAGTTGGCGGCCATCGGGCAGCCGCGTCTGCAAGCGATTGTCCAGTGCGTCGTAGGTGTGCTCCAGCCTTCCGGCACTGTTGCTTTCGGCAGTGCGGCGTCCGCAGGCATCATGCTCGAACGCGACGCGTTGCACATTCCCCTGACGATCCTCGCTGATCACCTCCATCAACCGGTCCATCGGATCGAGACTGTAGGTAGTGCTGTCGTCCTCGGTAAGCAACGCAACCAGCCTGCCGGCGGCGTCACGTCGAAGGCGGTGATGGATCGGCGCCTCTCCGGCGCCCGGCGCCGGAATGAAGTCCATGGCGATGATCTGGCCGAGTCCATCGTACTGATAGGCCTTGCGACTGCCATCCAGATTTTCATGCACGGCTAGGCGGTTCGCCTCATCCCAAGTGAAACGATAGGACTCACCGTTGCTGTTGGTGAGTGCCACCAGCCGTGTGCAACGGTCATAGGTAAACAGTGTCGGACGGCCAAGGTTGTCCCGCTGCTCGATGATCTGGCCATTCAGGTCATAGCGAAAATGCTCGGTGTTGCCGAGCGGATCGATGAAGCATTCGAGCAGGCCCGAGGCGGTGTACCGGTACTGGACAATGCGCCCATCCGCCAGCTCCTGGCGTATCCGATGTCCCAAGGCATCGTGTTGGAAGTGGCTGGTCTGGCCGAGGGCGTTGGTCAGACTCTGCAAATGGCCGCGCCGGTCGTAGCGCAACCGTGTGGCGTAGCCTGAGCAGTCCACCTGCTCGATCAGCAGACCTTGTTCGTTCCAGCGCTGACGTTGGCGCTTGCCCGTGGCGTCGATGGTTTCCAGCGGTAGGCCATGTTCGTCATGGCGGTAGCGCGTCACCTCGCCCAAGGGGTCGGTTTCGCGAATACAGTTGCCGTGCTGGTCGTAGCGATAGGTCCAGGTTGCCCCGGCGGCATTGGTTTCACTGCGAGGCAACGCCCAATGCTCGAGCCACTGGGTCGATTCACTGCGTCCCAACGGATCGATGGTTTCGCACAGGTTGCCGGATTCGTCGTAGCTGAAGCGCCACTCACCGCCTTCAGGATCGGTGGCGGCAAGCAGCTGACGTTCATCGTTCCAGTGGAAGCGCCAGGTCTGGCCCAGCGCGTTGCTCGACTCGATGATCTGGAACTGCGCGTTCCAGCGCCGCACACTGGTGCGTAGCAGCGGGTCGGTGATGCAGGTGATGCCAGCCTCGATATCGTATTCGAAGTGATACTCGTCGCCGGCGTTGGTCCAGTGCCGGATCACCCGCCAGTCGTCCAGTTTCTGCCACTGGTAATGGCAAAGCAGGCCATTGGCTGTTTGATGCCCGACCATGCGCCGACCTTCGTCATACATGAATCGACGCTGCAATTGCCCCAGTGCATCGTGGACCTCGGCCAGATCGCCAGCGGCGTCGTAGCGATAGCTGGCGAGCGTTTCAGCATCGTCATCGACGAACACCCGTTCGATATGGCTGACTCGACGTGGCCAAGCGCCGCTGTAGTGCAGCTTGATCCGCACGCGGTCAAAGGTGTCGCGCAGCCACATCAGGCGCCCGAGATCGTCATAGTCCAGGTGGATGCGGTTGTCGTTGCGATCCCCCAGTTTCGCCAGACGGAGGTGGTTGGCGTCCTGTGGACTGGGTTCGAACAAACGATAGAGGCCGCTGCTGATGTCTTCGATCAGCAGCTCGCCATCAAGGGCGCGTCGCACGCTGATGCCTTCGCCAGCGCTGAAGACGGCGTCGCCGAGGGCGATCATTCCCATGTCGATGACACGAGCTTGCTCGTCTGTATACAGCAGACGGTCGTGCTCGACCCTTACAGACACTTCATAGGGGACGCTCCAACCGGCACCGAACAGACCCTCGCGGCGTTCATCGCGACTGTTGTAGTAGCGTTGCCAGTCCAGTGGGATCATGGCCTGGAGGGTGAAGTCGAGGTCGTGTTCGTCGCTCAGGATCTTCGCGCCAGTAGGCGCGTGGACAGGGTTTGGCGAGCCGACGATGGCCGAAGTCAGGGCGGCGGTCACCTGGCTGCTGGCAAAACTGACCACGCCTCCGACGAGCATGCACCCAAACTTGCTATAAAACTTCCCCCCCCGCCCCCGCAACATCATCAACGCCGTGATCGCCAGGCCGATCCCCGGTGTCTTGCCGCTGCGTATCTCGCGCACCACGATCGGCCCGCCGCCGATGCGCACGTTGTTCGACACCAGCCCGCCATCGACGATCACCGCCTCGCAGGTGCTGCGATCGCCGCTGCGACAGGCCGGGTGGCCGTTGATCAATACCTTGCTCGAGCCCTCGGCCAGGTACTGCGGTGGCATCGGCGGGTGCTTGGTGCACAGCACCTTGTCGTCGGGGGCTTCCTGGGTGTTGGCCGCAGGGCTGGCGACGGTCGGCCGCCACATCTGTGAGAAGAAGCCCTTGGCCATGTCGAGGAAGGTCTCTTCCTGTTCCTCGGCCTGCGCGCCACCGCCCTCGCCACTGGCCGGTGCCGAGGGCGCGGTGACCACGCCGGCCGCGCGCGCGGCGCGCTTGCCGTTGGTCTTGGTGTTGGGCGAGCCGCTGGCGATGGTGGCTTGCACGGTCGGCGGGAACAGGGCGTTGCCGATGCCCTCGCATAATCGACTGAGCCCGGTGTCCGCGCCGGTCTTGGCCATGACCACGCCGACCACCAAGCCCACCACCGCGCCCAGCACGAAGCAGCCCAGGCCGCCGGTGACCACTGTCAGGCCCAGTGCCGCGGCCACCGCAGCGGTTGCCAGAGCGCCGATGGCGACGTTGGCGGCGACCTCCAGCACGCCGCCGATGATGTCGGCCATCACCGAGGTGTGCAGCAGCGCATCGCCTTCGCGGGCGGCCCAGAGAGCGTCGGACATGGTGCGGGGTCAGCCCAGGTTGTCGAAGTCGAGGGACTGCTTGAGCGCCGCCCAGTGCGTCGCCTCGGCCTCGCCCAGGGGAGTGGGTTTGACGTAGCTCAGGGCGAACATCTTGCGCGTGCCCGGCAGCACCAGCGCCAGCTGGTACTGGTAGACCTTTTCCTGGCCCTTGCTGAACTGGCTGCTCAGCTCGATCGCCTCGATCGGCTGCGCCGCGCCCACCTGGGTGGCGCGGGCCGGCTGGAACTGCAGGTCCTTGACCTGTTGCTGCAGGCGCTGCAACTGGCCGTCGAAGTTGCTCTGCAGGGTCTCGCCCTCTTCGAGCAGGCTGCGGCTGACGATCAGCGAGGTGCCCAGGGCTTCGAAGCGCAGGATGTTGATGCTGGTGTCGCGTACCTGCGCATCGGGCAGGGCGAAGCGGAATTCGTTGACGCGGTAGCTCATGGTTTGTTCTCGTTACTTGCCGGCGCCGGGAAAGAGGGCCTTCACCGCGCCGTCGATGGCCGTTTTCACGCCCTGGTTGTTCGGGTCGGTCTGCGCGCCGCTGCCCACGTTCAGGTCAAGGGTGCCGCCGGTGTTGATCTCGGCGTCGGCGTTGGCGTGGAAGCTGAACTGCTCGCAGCTGATGTTGATCTGCCCGCTGGCGTTGAGCTCGATCACGCTCTTGCCGCAGACCAGGCGCAGGTTCTCACCGACTTCGATCAGGTAGCTGGTGCTGACACTGTCGGTCTTGCTCGCGCCGACCAGCAGCATGTCGTCGCGGCGCACGGCGCGGATGCGGTCCTGGCCGATGGTGATGGTCTCGAGCATGCCGACGGTCTGGGTGCGGTTGATGCCCACCGACAGCGTCTCGCTCTGCTCGACCACGGTGTCCATGTTGCGTTCGGCATGCATGTACAGTTGCTCGGCGCCCTTCTTGTCCTCCATGCGGATTTCGTTGAAGTTGGCCGGGCTGCCGCCCTTGCTCGAACGGCTCTTCATGCCGCTCTGGGTGGCGCCGCCGGGCAGGTCGTAGGGCACGGTCTGTTCGGCGTTGTACACCCGCCCGGTGATGATCGGCCGATCGGGGTCGCCTTCGAGGAAGCTGACGATGACTTCCTGGCCGATGCGCGGGACCTGGATCGAGCCCCAGTTCTTGCCGGCCGTGGCCTGGGATACGCGGATCCAGCACGAGCTGTTCTCGTTGGACTGGTCGTGGCGGTCCCAGTGGAAGTGCACCTTGACCCGGCCGAACTGGTCGGTCCAGATCTCCTCGCCAGCCGGGCCGACCACCACGGCGGTCTGCGGCCCCTTGACGATCGGGCGCAGCGAACTGCTCACCGGGCGATAGCTCTGCTGCGCGTCGATGCAGCTCAGGTTGCTCTCGAACTGCGCCGCGCCGCTGCCGCCACCGCTTTCCAGGCGTTCCTGATGCACGTAGTAGCGGGCGGCGACGATCAGGTACTCGCGGTTCTGGTCCTGGCGGCTGAAGTTGCTCAGGCTGAACAGATGGCCGCTGCCCAGGCCCCGGGCGTTGCCGCGCAGCTCGACACGCTCGTGCAGGCTTTGCAGCGACTCCAGGCGGGTGCGGGCATAGTGCTCGCCGTCCTGGGTCTGCTCGTAGGCGCCGGGGTAGTCGTACAGCGGGTAGTCGCCGGCCTGGTGCGGCCGGGGCATGGCCGAGCGCACGTCGATGCGCGCGCTGGGGCGCTGGAAGTCGTAGTCGTTTAGCTCCAGAGAGCCGGGCTGGACTTCCTGAGCCAGGTGCCAGTCGTTGATGTGGTCGCGCTCGCGGTGCTGGCCGTCCGGCGG
This sequence comes from Pseudomonas sp. FW305-96, assembly GCF_058783825.1. Lineage (NCBI taxonomy): Bacteria > Pseudomonadati > Pseudomonadota > Gammaproteobacteria > Pseudomonadales > Pseudomonadaceae > Pseudomonas > Pseudomonas sp. FW305-96. Next base: position 201,677 of record NZ_JBYSYW010000006.1, on the reverse strand, counting down.
GTAGTAGGGCACGGTCTCGTAGCCGGGGGCTTTCTGGTGCGCGCCATAGGCGTCGGCGAGCACCAGCACGTGGCGTTCCTGCTCGTGGCGGAAGAAGTAGTAGATGCCTTCCTCCTCCATCAGCCGGCTGACGAAGTCGAAGCTGGTCTCGCGGTACTGCACGCAGTACTCGCGCTCGCGGTAGTTGCGGCTGAGCAGGTCCTCGAAATCCGAGAAACCCAGGTCGCGGAACACTTGCTTGATGATCTGCGGCGCGCTCAGGTGCTGGAAGATCCGGCAGTCGCTGGTGCGCGTCAGCAACCACAGCCAAGGGCGCAGGGTGACGCGGTAGCTGGCGAACTGGCCCTGATCCACCGACTGGCTGCAACGGGCGACGATGCCGTGGAAGTGCCGCGATGTGCCGAGGCTCTGCTGCACGCTCAGGCTCATGGGCTTGCCCAGCAGCTGGTTGAGGTCGATGGCCGGATCGTCGCTGGTCAGCTGCAGCTCGTAGTCGAACAGGCGGCCAAGCTCCTCGCTGCCGCCCATCTCGGCAAGGATCAGCTTGTCCGGCCCCAGGGGGCTGTTGATTTGCGCCAGGCGCGTGAACTGCTTGAACAGCATGGTCGGTCCTGTCAGTCGGCGGCGCCGAAGTCATAGTGCAAGTCGCTGTCGCGACGGCTGATGCTGACGCTGGCCAGCGGCTTGCCCTCGAGCAGGCGGGTGAGGAACTCGCGGCTCATATCCGGCAGCAGGCCGTTGGTGAGGATGGCGTCGATCATGCGGCCACCGCTTTCGGTTTCGGTGCAGCGCGAGACGATCAGCTCGACCACCTCGTCGTCGTAGGCGAAGCCGACCTTGTGGGTGCCTTCCACACGCTTGCGAATGCGCTCCAGCTGCAGGCGGGTGATGGCCTTGAGCATGGTGTCGCTGAGCGGGTAGTAGGGGATGGTCACCAGGCGACCGAGCAGCGCCGGCGGGAAGATCTCCAGCAGCGGCTTGCGCAGCGAAGTGGCCACGGCCTCGGGGTCGGGCAGGGCCTGCGGGTCCTTGCAGGTGTTGGCGATCAGCTCGGTGCCGGCGTTGGTGGTGAGCAGGATCAGGGTATTGCGGAAGTCGATCTGGCGGCCTTCGCCGTCTTCCATCACGCCCTTGTCGAACACCTGGAAGAAGATTTCATGCACGTCGGGGTGGGCTTTTTCCACCTCGTCCAGCAGCACCACGCTGTACGGGCGGCGGCGCACCGCTTCGGTCAGCACGCCGCCTTCGCCGTAGCCGACGTAGCCGGGTGGCGCGCCCTTGAGGGTCGAGACGGTATGGGCTTCCTGGAATTCGCTCATGTTGATGGTGATCAGGTTCTGTTCACCGCCATACATGGCCTCGGCCAGGGCCAGGGCGGTCTCGGTCTTGCCCACGCCGGAGGTGCCGGCGAGCATGAACACACCGATCGGCTTGTTCGGGTTGTCGAGGCCTGCGCGGGAGGTCTGGATGCGCTTGGCGATCATCTTCAGCGCGTGATCCTGGCCGATGATGCGCTTGGCCAAATGCGAGTCGAGGTTGAGCACGGTCTCGATCTCGTTGCGCGCCATGCGCCCCACCGGGATACCGGTCCAGTCGGCGACCACCGAGGCCACCGCCTGGTAATCCACGGTTGGCAGGATCAGCGGGCTCTCGCCTTGCAGCTGGCTCAGGCGCTGCTGCAGGTCGATGAGTTTTTCGCGCAGCTCATGGCTGCCCTGTACGTCCACTTCCTGATCGACCACACCGACCTGTTCACGCAGTTGCGCGCGGGTGGCCAGCAGCTCGTCGACCAGGGCTTTCTCCTCGGCCCAACGGCTTTCCAGGGCGGCCAGGCGCTCGCGCTCTTCGGCCAGCAGGCTGTCGGCCTGGGGCTGACGTTGCCCGGTGTTCACACCGATGGCGGCCTCGCGGGCGATGATCTGCAGCTCGACTTCCAGCGCCTCGATGCGCCGACGGCTGTCGTCCACCTCGGCCGGCACCGCGTGCAGGCTGATGGCCACGCGGGCGCAGGCGGTGTCGAGCAGGCTCACCGACTTGTCGGGCAACTGGCGCGCCGGAATGTAGCGGTGCGACAGCTTCACGGCGGCTTCCAGCGCTTCGTCGAGGATCTGCACCTGGTGGTGCTTCTCCATGGTCGAGGCCACGCCGCGCATCATCAGCAGCGCCTTGGCCTCGCTCGGCTCGTCGACTTGGACCACTTGGAAGCGCCGGGTCAGCGCCGGGTCCTTCTCGATATGCTTCTTGTACTCGGCCCAGGTAGTCGCCGCCACGGTGCGCAGGCTGCCACGGGCAAGGGCCGGTTTGAGCAGGTTGGCGGCATCGCCCGTGCCGGCCGCGCCACCGGCGCCGACCAGGGTGTGGGCTTCGTCGATGAACAGGATGATCGGCTTGGGCGAGGCCTGCACGTCTTCGATGACCTGGCGCAGGCGCTGCTCGAACTCGCCCTTCATGCTGGCGCCGGCCTGCAGCAGGCCGACGTCCAGGCTGCGCAGCTCGACGTCTTTCAGGGCCGGCGGCACGTCGCCGGCGACGATGCGCAGGGCGAAGCCTTCGACCACGGCTGTCTTGCCGACGCCGGCCTCGCCGGTAAGGATCGGGTTGTTCTGGCGGCGGCGCATGAGGATGTCCACCAGCTGGCGGATTTCCTCGTCACGGCCGACGATGGGGTCGAGCTTGCCGCTGCGCGCCTGCTCGGTGAGATCGACGGTGAAGCGCTTGAGCGCCTCCTGCTTGCCCATCGCCGCCGGCGCCACGGCACCGCTGGCCTCGCCGGGGGCGGCGGCGCTGAAACCATCGCTGGCGGCCAGGTTGTTTTCCGGCGAATCGCCGACGTACTCGTCGAAGCGTTCGCTCAGGGCCTCGACCTTCAGCTTGGCGAACTCGCTGGACAGCCCCAGCAGGGCGTTGCGCAGGCTCGGGGTCTTGAGGATGCCAACCAGCAGGTAGCCGGTGCGCACTTGGCTTTCACCGAACATCAGGCTGCCGTACACCCAGCCGCGCTCAACGGCTTCCTCGACCTGGGAGGACAGGTCGGTGATCGACGTCGAGCCCCGCGGCAGGCGGTCCAGGGCGTCCGTCAGGTCGCGGGCCAGGCGCGCCGGCTCGATGTTGAACTGACGGATGATGCGATGCAGGTCGCTGTCCTGCAGTTGAAGCAACTGGTGCAGCCAGTGCGCCAGCTCGACATAGGGGTTGCCCCGCAGCTTGCAGAACACCGTGGCGGCCTCGATGGCCTTGTAGGCGACGCTGTTGAGTTTGCCGAACAGCGCGGCGCGGCTGATTTCACCCATGGTCCTGACTCCTTGTTGGCGGGGCGTTGACCGGCCGCTCGGCGTAGTACCGGGCGAGCTTCAGGTCGTTGGCATCGTGCGACGGCCGGCCGAGCCAGGTGTCGAACCCCAGGCGTTGGCCGGCATTGAGTTGCAGCGCGGGCACCTGGCCCTGCGCGAGGATGAGGTTGAGGTCCCAGTCCAGCTCCTGGCCCAGGTACTCGGCGACCCACGCAGCCAGCTCGACGAACGCCTGACCGCCGGGGAGCAGGGCGTGGTACTGGTCAAGGGTGAGCGGGCCCAGGCACAGGCGGAACTTGTGCTGGCGGTCCCAGACGTAGCGGCCCAGGCACAGGTCGACGCCCAGGCGGTTGGCGCGCACGCCGAGCTGGCTGCGTTCAGGCAGCTCCAGCCACTGGCCGACGTATTCCTCCAGCTTCACCGGCACGCCGAAGTAGCTGGCCAGGATGCTGCACAGGCCATCCGGGTAGCGGGTCTGCGCGGCCAGGTGACCGGACCAGTGCAGCTTGGCGGTATCGGCCAGCGGCCCCTGGCCTTGCAGCTCCGGTTGACCGCGGCCGCTGAGGGCGGCCAGGCGCGCGGCCCAGTAATCGTCGCCCGGGCGGTCATGGCTGACGGTTGGACGGGCCTCGGCCCAGGCGCGATAGAACAGGCTCAGCAAGCGGTGGTGGAAGACATCGAGAAAGCGCTTGCTGGTTGGGTCGGCGTGGTTGCGCTGGCGCTCGCGCATGTACTCGGTCAGGTGCAGCGGCAGGGGGCCGTTGGGGCCGCCGAGGCCGAAGAAAAACTGCTCCAGGCGCGCTGGCTGGTCGTCGTTGGCCGTGACCGAGGCCAGGGTCGCCGGGGCGAAGCCGCAGTCCAGGCGCTGGCCCAGGCGCACCGGTTCGTCAGCCAGGCGCAGCGAGTGGCCGAAGCGGGGCAGCTCGGGGTTCTCCGCCTCGAGACGGCGCAGCGCCTGGAAGAAGTCGTACTCCCAGGGCTCAGCCTGCATGGCCTGTAGCGTGTTCACAGGTTCGGCCTGCGCCCGGGCTTGGCTTTCCAGCGCATGATCTCGCCTCGTTCGCTGGTGCGCAGCACGGTTTCGGTGAAGCTGTTGATCGACACGTAACGGGTCAGGAAGCGCTCGAACACCGCGCCCAGCAGGAACACGCCCGTGCCGCGGAAGGCGTTCTCGTCGAACGTCAGGGTTATCTCCAGACCACGGCCGAAGACGATCGGCCCGGGCATCGGCAGGCGCCGCGTGCAGGGTTTGCAGCTGACTTCGCGCAGGCCGTCGATCTGCAGCTGCAGGGCGCTGTCCTGCTGGTCACCGTACAGGCGCAGCAGTTCGCGCAGGGCGGCGGCGCCCTGGCCCTGTTCGGCCAGCGAAAGGTAGTTCAGCGACAGTTGGCTGATCAGGCGCCAGGCCCTGTTATCGTGGGCATGGCTGGCCTTCGGTCGGCTGGGGCCGGCCAGGCAGCGCACGGCGGATACCGGGGCGCTGTCGGCCAGGCTGAAGTCGCTGCGCCCGTCGCCGACATTCATGAACAGCGGCAGGTCGCGGTTGCTGCACAGCGCGCTGATGCCCAGTTGGCGCAGGTCATGACGGTACGGCGCCTGGTTGCCATCGACCAGGCTGACGAAGGTCTCGCTGCCCATGTAGCTGGAGCGCGTACCGTTGCGCCGCTGCTCGCTGGAGAGCACGCGCGGTTCGCGGCGCACCAGGTAATACGCCTGGTCACGGCCATAGCGCGACGGGTCGCGTACCGCGTAGAACGGCAGGAATTCCTGGTCCGGCCCGGTACCGTGGCCGGTGACCCGCTGCAACGAGTGGATCTCGAAATCAGTGGGCCGGGTACGGTCGGCGATCACATGGTGCTCGTGGACCCTGTCGGTCAGGTGGATGCGATCCACCCGGCGCGGAAACAGGTTGATCGCCGGGGTGCAGAACGGCACGAACTGGGCAGGGCCCACGCTGCTTTCCAGCGCGGTATCGATGCGCTCGAACAGCACCAGCAGCTCCAGCTCCTGGCCGTCGCAGCGCTTGACCGCGCGCTCGAGCCCGGCGAAGTCGACGAACAGGTAGCGCTGGGGCAGGGCGAAGTACTCCTGCAGCAGGCGGTAGCCCTGGAAGGCCTGCGGCACCACCGGCAACGCCGCTTCGCGGTCATCGAAGCCACAGGGCAGCAAGGCGTCCTCGACCGGGATGCGTTCGACCCAGTCGGCGCCCGGCTGGCGCGCGAACACCGCGCAGGCGCTGCCGAGCAGTTGTTCGTACAGGCGGAACGGGGTTTCGTCGGCACCGTTGAGGTACAGCGGCAAGTGCGTCAGCGGCAGGCTGGAGAACGGAATCTCGGCGCCGCTGCGCAGGGTCAGGCGCAGCCCGGCGCGGGCTTTCGGTTCGCTGGCGGCCAGGCGCCCGAGCACGGCGCCGGGGTTGCCGAAATACTCGGCCCGGGCCACTTGCAACGGCCACAGGGTGACGTCCTGGGTGCTGCGAAATTCGCAGGGCGTCTGCGAATTGCGCCCGAGATTGGCGCGCAGGACGCTGTCGCGGGGTAGCTGGAACCCGGCGGCCAGCGAGCCTTCGTCGGGATCGGTCTGCAGTTGCACCACGGTCATCGACGGGGTCGGCGCCAGGTAGTGCGGGTAGGCGATCTCCAGCAGGTTGTGGGTGAAGGTCGGGTATTCGGCGTCGAGCTTGAGCTGCACCCGCGCGGTGAGGTACGCGAAGCCTTCAAGCAAGCGCTCGACGTAAGGGTCGGCGCACTCGATCCCGGACAGCGTCAGGCGCCCGGCGATCTTCGGGTATTCCTTGGCGAACTCCGCGGCACCCTCGCGGATGTGCTGCAGTTCCTGGTTGTACAGCTCGAGCAGGCGCGGGTTCATGCGCGCCTCCGGCGGTCGGCGGGGGCCACGCGCACGTGCCCGGATTCTAGGTCGACGTCGGTCTGCAGCAGCAGCGGCAGGGCCGCCGGCTGGGCCCACAGGTCGCCTTCGATCTCGAAGCTCAGGGCGTTGGCGTTCATCTCGCCGGGCGCGGCCTGGGCCCGTACCTTCAGGGTATGGGCGAGGATGCGCGGCTCGTAGGTGGCGATGGCCTGGTGGATGATGCGTTCGAGCGCGTTGAGGTCGATGTTCGACGCGCTGTTGCCGGCCAATGCCGGCAGCCCATAGTTGATCACCGAGGCGCCGGCCGGGGAGTTCAGCGTGGCGCCGGTGTCGAGCAGCGACGTGGTGTTGAGCAGCCAGGCCAGGTCGCGCAGTACCGAGGCCTTGAGCTGCTGCAGGCTGAGCACGCGCTTGTCGGGGGCTTCCTGTGGGTTGCCCGGGTCATCGTCGGTCAGGCGATCCAGCAGCGAAGGCTGCAGGCGGTCGCGGGTGGCGATTTCGGCTACCACTGGAACATCCCTGTGAACATTTTCTGGTCTTCGAAGCCGGTGTCGCAGGAGGCGCTCGGCGCGGGCGTGGAGGCTTCCAGGCCGGCCTGGGTCAGGCGCACGGCGCGCGAGGTCTTCAGGCATTCACCCTTGAGCGTCGGGTGCGGCTGCACATGGGTCACCAGCACCACCGGCGTGCCATTGAACTGCTCGACCCGGGCCTTGCCGGCGCGGTCCGGGCTCAGGCCGCAGGGCCATTGCATGTCCAGCGCCAGGCGCTGTTCGCCGCGATCAAGCACACACTGGCCGGCATTCTCGCTCAGCTTCACGGCCTGCCCGCCCAGGTTCGCCTCGTTCAGCAGTTCGGCGTCGGCGCAAGCGCTCAGGGCCAGCAGCAGGGCACCGGCCAGGACAGCGCGGGTCATGTGAGCTCCCAGAACCAGACTTGCTTCGACTGGTAGTTGTGGTCGGAGAAACCTTTGGTCAGGCCGCGGTTCCACAGGTCGATATGGTCGCCCGTGCGGTTCTCCTGGCTTTGCCCGTTGCGGGCGAAGCAGTCCTTGTAGAAGATGATCCCGGTCTTGCCCTTGAGCGCGTCGCGGGCCTTGGCGGTACCGGCAATCTTCAGCGGGTAGAACAATCGTGTCTCCAGCCAGTTGGCCAGGGATTCGGCGCCACGGGCATGGTCGTGGGCGCACTTGGGTTCGGTATAGGTCGATTTGTTGACCTTGAGGCTCATCTCGCCGTTGAGCGCGATGCTCATGCGGATGGCGCACTGGTTGTCCCACCCACCGTCGCAGGGCGATGACACGCTGGGGTAGGCATTCCACAGGTTGATGAAAGAAGGCTTGGCCATGATGTTCACCGTGAGCGGGTGACGCGTGGGGAGGTGCACCCGCGCCGCACGGTGGCGCGGCACGGGCGCGGTCTATCAGATCTTGACGTTCGAGCGGATGTTCCAGCCGTACTTGATCGGGCCGCCTTCCTTGGTGCCGTCGGCTTTCTGTGGCTGGTAGTCGACGGTGACCTTGGCGAAGTTCAGGGTCACGTTCTCGGTCAGGCGGTCGTCGCTGCCCGAACCGCCGGTGCTCAGCGAGCTGATGATCACCTCTTCGAGGTTGATGATCAGGTACTCGACCTGGCTTTCACCGCCGGCCTTGCGCACCGTCAGCTTGACCTTGTCGATGTGCTTGCCGCTGGAGCAGTGGGCCATCAGGTTGGGGCTGGACTTGTCGATGTACTTGGTGATGGACAGGTCCTGGATGTTGACCTTGCCCGAGCCGCCACCGCTGCCCAGGTGCATGTTGCCGGACTGGGACATGCCCCAGCTCCAGTTCAGCACGTCGATTTCGTCCTTGTGGGCCTTGTCGTGGGACTCGCCCTTGATGTCGCCGATCTTGATGAAAATATCTACAGCCATGATGTCCTCGGGATTTCGCGTCGGTTAGCGTTGAGTGGCTAATCGCGGGCAGCCCGCCCCCAGCGTGGGAGCGGGCTGGCCCGCGATGATCAGGCCCCTTTGGCCGAAGGCAGCTTCGACACCAGGCGCAGCGACACGGTCAGCCCTTCGAGCTGGTAGTGCGGGCGCAGGTAGAAGCGCGAGTTGTAGTAACCCGGGTTGCCTTCGACTTCCTCGACCACCACTTCGGCGGCCGCCAGCGGGTGCTGGGCCTTGGTGGTCTCGGTGGAGTGCGCCGGGTCGCCGTCGACGTAGTTGAGGATCCAGTCCTGCAGCCAGCGCTGCATCTCGTCCTTTTCCTTGAACGAGCCGATCTTGTCGCGAACGATGCACTTCAGGTAATGGGCGAAGCGGCAGGTGGCGAACAGGTACGGCAGGCGCGCGGCCAGGTTGGCGTTGGCGGTGGCGTCCGGGTCGTCGTACTCGGCCGGTTTCTGCAGCGACTGGGCGCCGATGAAGGCGGCGAAGTCGGTGTTCTTCTTGTGCAGCAGCGGCATGAAGCCGTTCTTGGCCAGCTCCGCTTCGCGGCGGTCGGAAATGGCGATCTCGGTCGGGCACTTCATGTCCACGCCACCTTCGTCGGTGGGGAAGGTGTGCGCTGGCAGGCCTTCGACTTCGCCACCCGATTCCACGCCGCGGATGCGCGAGCACCAGCCGTAGTGCTTGAACGAGCGGTTGATGTTCACCGCCATGGCGTAGGCGGCGTTGGCCCAGGTGTACTTGCTGCTGTCGGCGCCGTCGGTGTCTTCCTCGAAGGCGAAGGCCTCCACCGGATCGGTCTTGGCGCCGTAGGGCAGGCGCGCCAGGAAGCGCGGCATGGTCAGGCCGATGTAGCGCGAGTCTTCCGATTCGCGCAGCGAGCGCCAGCCGGCGTATTCCGGAGTGGTGAAGATCTTGGTCAGGTCACGGGGGTTGCTCAGCTCCTGCCACGAGCCCATGCCCATCACCGTCGGCGAGGCGGCGGAGATGAACGGCGCGTGCATAGAGGCGCAAACCTTCGACACCTCGCCGAGCAGCTCGACGTCCGGCGGCGACTGGTCGAAGTAGTAGTCGCCCACCAGGCAGCCGTACGGCTCGCCGCCGAACTGGCCGTATTCCTCTTCGTAGAGCTTCTTGAACACCGGGCTCTGGTCCCAGGCGGTGCCCTTGAACTTCTTCAGGGTCTTGTGCAGGTCGTTCTTCGAGATGTTGAGCACGCGGATCTTCAGCTGCTCGTCGCTCTCGGTGTTGTTGACCAGGTAGTGCAGGCCACGCCAGGCGCTTTCCAGTTTCTGGAAGTCATCGTGGTGGATGATCTGGTTGACCTGGGCGGTGAGCTTGGCGTCGATGGCGGCGATGATCTGCTCGATCGAGCCGATGGCATCGTTGGACACCAGGCTGGTCTGCGCCAGGGCCTGCTCGGCGAGGGTGCGCACGGCGCTCTCGACGGCTTCCTTGGCCCGCTCGGTCTTGGGCTTGAATTCCTGCAGCAGGAGGCTGGCGAACTCGCTCGGGTCCTGGGTGGCCGCCTGCGGGGCCTGGCTGTCGCGCAACGGATCGTTCATGGTCGGTCTCCTCAGGCCTTCGGCTCGGTGTCGGCGGGTTTCGGCGCGCTGGCCAGGGCCTGCAGCAGGGCCGGGTCCTTGATGGCCTTGAGGATGATGTCCTCGGCACCGGTCTTGCCGTCCATGTAGGTCAGCAGGTTGGCCAGCTGGGTGCGGGCCTCGAGCAGCTGGTTCAGCGCGTCGACCTTGCGTGCCACGGCGGCGGGGCTGAAGTCGTCCATGCTCTCGAAGGTGATGTCCAGGCTCAGGTTGCCTTCACCGGTCAGCTCGTTGGGCACGTTGAACGCCACGCGGGGCTTCATGGCCTTGAGGCGCGAGTCGAAATTGTCGACGTCGATCTCCAGGAACTTGCGGTCGGCCACCGCCGGCAGTGGCTCGGCGGGCTTGCCGGCGAGGTCCGAGAGCACGCCCATGACAAAGGGCAGCTGGACCTTCTTCTCGGCGCCGTACAGCTCGACGTCATATTCGATCTGCACCCGCGGCGCACGGTTGCGCGCGATGAACTTCTGGGAGCTGTCTTTCGCCACGTTGTTCCTCCTGGTCGCCGGTAAGGCGGCGTTGCTTGTTGCAGGCGTCGGTGTTGATGCGGTGTCGAGGCGTCAGTCGCCTTCGGGGCCGCGCAGGTTCTCGAATTGCGACAGACCCTCGGGGATCAGGTCGCGGACGATGGTCGCGAAATCGGCGTTGACCAGGTTCTTCGCCCGGCGCAGCAGCACCGGCAACGGGCTCGATGGCTCGTGGCGGGCGTAGTACTGCAGCAGGCGTTCGAGGCTCTGCAGCACGTCGTCGCGGCTGTTCACTTCGCCGGGCCGCGCCGTCGGGCGTGGCGCGGCGGCGCTGGCAACGGGTTGCCGGTCGTCATGGCTGCTGCTGGCGGGTTGGTCTTCGCTGCTGCTCGAAGGCGGCGCTGCGCCTTCCGGGCTGTAGTCGGCCAGCACCTGCTGGACCTGGCGCAGCGGCTGGCGCAACGCGGACAGATCGACGCCGCTGGACGAGCCGACCTGGTCATTGACCCGGCTCTCGATGACGTCAAGGGCGTCGCGGGCCAGTTGCAGCGCCTGGCGGCACTGTTCGAGCTGCTCGGGGTCGGCATCGCGCAGGGCGGCGGCCAGTTCCTCTGCGCTCAGCTGCTCGCTGGCGAAGTGCTGCACACCGGCTGCATGCAGGGCGGCGCGCAGGGTCACCGGGCCAAACGCCCGGGAGCGCACCAGCACGGCGTCGCGCAGCAGGCCGATGTTGGTGTCGCAGGTAAGGCCGGCCAGGGCGTTGATGCGAACGGTAGGGTCGTTGTCGTCGGCGGCATCCAGCTGCGGGTGCAGGTGCAGCCAGTATTCGCCGAGCAAGTCGCGGATCAGCTCGAGGCTGGCGGCCAGTCCCGGCAGGCCGTGCAGGGCCAGGTTGGCCTGGACCAAAAAGTGGGTGATGCGCAGGTCCTTGCTGCGTTGCAGCAGGTCGGTGCAGGACTGTTCGATGGCGCGCCACTGCGGCGGTTCGGCTGCTTGCACGGCATCGCCCATCACGCGCTCGGGGCGGCCCTGGGCATCGCGTTCCAGTTGCAGGAAATCGGCGTCGTATTCGAGGTCATCGCCGCACGGGAAGTCTGCGGAAACAGCGGCGAGCAGCTGCGGTGAGTTCACCAGAAATCGATCTCCATATCGGCCCTTGGCGAGGGCTTCGTATGCGCCAAGTTGCAAATGTGAATTGGCGCACAAACTTGTCAAAGAATGCGAAGTTGATATCACGGTGATATCACTTTGGCACTCTTAAGTTGCGCATTTATGGTTTATTTCCAAATTGCTGTCAAGGTAAGCTACGCGCCGCGCAAGGCGACTGTGAACCAGTTGGCAACCCTTGGCGTCCATTGGTCAGGTGCCATCAAAGTGCCTTGCCGATAGGGTTTAATACGGCCTTCCGGGAAGCGTGTTTTGGCATCCAGCCCTTGATTTCAAAGGGCTTGGTCGAAATGCCAGGTCGGGCTCGTTTATCCACTCAAATGGATGGATGAGTGTTTCATATATATGCAAGGAGGCATGATGGCACTTTGCCTGACCATTACCAGTTATCACAAGATCACCCCGGGGCAGTGCCCGGAGAAGTTGCTGGAAAACGGTGCCATCAGCGTCGGTCGGGCCGCGGATAATGATTGGGTACTTCCCGATCCGGAACGCCTTGTTTCTTCGAAACATTGTGTGATCCAGTTCAAGGATGGTCGCTACTATTTGACCGATAACAGCACCAATGGCGTGGAATTGGTGCATGCCGGCATTCGCCTGCGTCGCGGTAACAGTGAGCCGTTGATGGACGGCGAAGTTATTCGAATTGGCGATTACGAGATCCAGGCACGTATTGATTCCGGCTTGTCGATCCCGATTGCCGGGCAGTCCGAGGCCCATAGTTTCGAGGCCTTGATGGCCAACCAGGTGGCCACTCCGAGCGCGCCCATCGCCGGTGCACCCGCCGCCTTCCTGCAGGGGGCGTCGAGCCACGACACCTTGCCGGATCTGTTCGATTTTCTCGGCCCTTCCAGCGTGCCGCCTGTCAGCCAGCCGGATCATGTCCCCGCGCAGCAGCATGATTTTCGACCGCCCACTCCGGTGGCGCCGCCGCCCGCGCCTTTACCGGTAGCCATGCCCGGCGCGCCGGGCGTGATCCCGGATGACTGGAATCTGTTCGATGAAACCCCGGCACCTGTTATCCAGCCCGCCCCTGTACTGGCGCCAGCACCGCCACCGCCGCTGCCGGAGCCACTGACCCCGAGCGAGCCTGTTGTTCAGCCGCAACCCGTCGTGACGGTTGCCGCGCCTGCTGACAGCGATGCGCTGCTCCAGGCTTTCCTGCGTGGCGCAGGCATCGAGCACCTGCGCATCGACGCCGTCGATGCCGCCGCGCAGATGGAGGCCATTGGCCGCAGCTACCGGCTCATGGTCGAGGGCCTGATCGATGTGTTGCGCGCGCGCAGCAGCCTCAAAGGCGAGTTCCGCATGCAGCAGACCACCATCGCCCCGGTACAGAACAACCCGCTGAAGTTCGCCCCCAATGCCGACGAAGCGCTGTTGTTGCTGCTGCGCGAGGGCAACCAGGCGTTCATGGCCCCCGACCAGGCGGTACGCGACAGCTTCGACGACCTGCGCGCCCACCAACTGGCGGTGATGGCGGGTATCGAGGCGGCGCTCAAGCACCTGCTCAAACGCTTCGAACCCGCCCGCCTGGAGGAACGCCTGGCGCCAGCGGCCGGGCTGGCCAAGCTGTTCGGCGGTTCACGCCAGGCCCATTGCTGGCAGCAGTTCACCGAGCTCTACAGCCAGATTTCCCGGGAAGCCGAAGACGACTTCCAGGACCTGTTCGGCCGCGAGTTCAGCCGCGCCTACGAGGCCCACAGCCAACGCATTCAACGTTCCTGAGGCCAATGCCCGGGACACAGGAAGAACACAAGACGTCATGAGGACGAGGATGAGTGCAACAAGACTGATCGCAGCCCTGGCCATGGTGCTGCTCAGTGCCTGCAGCAAGGACACGCCGAGCGAGCCAGCCCCCGAGGCGGCGCCCGCCACGGGGGTCACCCTGTACTTCAGCGCCGCCGCCGGGCTCAACCCCGGTGCCGGCGGCATGCCCGCGCCGGTACGGGTGCGCATCTACGAGCTGAAGAACAGCGCCGCCTTCGCCCGCGCCGACTATTTCGCCTTGGCCGAACGCGCCCAGGCCACCTTGGCCGCCGACCTGATCGACCAGGACGAAGTCCTGCTCCAGCCCGGCGAGCAGCTGCGCCTGGAGCGCCCGCTCGACCCGGCCACGCGCCAGATCGGCCTGGTGGTTGGTTACCGCGAGGTCGATCGCGCCCAGTGGCGCAGCGTGCTGCCGGTACCGCCCCGTGACTATCAGATCAGCCTCGATGTGCGCGCCGTGCGCAGCGCCGTGGCCGCCCCACAACCTGAGCCTGCCCGCTAGGCAATCGGAGAAAGCATGTCCTGGAACAATCGCGTGGTCTGGTCGGAAGGGATGTTCATCACCACCCAGCACTTCCAGCAGCACGACCGCTACCTGGAAAACTTCGTCGATGCCCGCAGTCGGCCGCTCAGCGCCGCCGCCTGGGGGTTTTCCGAACTGCTGATCGATCAGGGCCTGCTGGCCCAAGGCAAGCTGGCGATCCTCAGCGCCCGTGGCCTGCTGCCGGATGGCACGCCGTTCGATATTCCCCGTGACGACCTGCCGCCCGCGCCGCTGGAGATTCCCGACGACCTGCGCAACGGTGTGATCCACCTCGGCCTGCCGCTCAAGCGTGCCGGCGCCCGCGATACCGTCGACGATGGCGAGGTGCCTGACGGCGCGCGCTACGTCAGCCGTGTCAGCGAAGTGCGCGACGACAACGCCCCGTTCGAGAACCGCGCGCCGCTTGCCCTGGGCAGCCGTGCACTGCGCCTGCTGCGCGCCGAGGATGGCTTGAGCGACTATGCCGCGCTGGGCGTGGTGCGTATCCGCGAGAAACGTGCCGACCGCGCACTGGTGCTGGATGACAGCTACATCCCGCCACTGCTTGACGTGGCCGCCAGCAACCCGCTCTCAGGCTTTCGTGGCGAGCTGCTGGGCTTGCTGCACCAGCGCGGCGAAGCCCTGGCCGGGCGCGTGGTCGCCTCGGCCAATGGCGGCGCCTCGGAGATCGCCGACTTCATGCTGCTGCAATTGGTCAACCGCGCCCAGCCACTGGTCGAGCACCTCAACCAGCTGACGCCGCTGCACCCCGAGCGGCTGTACAGCGAGCTGGTGGCTTTGGCCGGCGAGTTCGCCACCTTCACCCGCGATGGCCGCCGTCCGGACAGCTACCCGGTGTACCAGCACGACGACCTGGCGGCGACCTTTGCCCCGGTAATGGCCGCGCTGCGCGAGGCGCTGTCGATGCTGATCGACAGCAAGGCCGTGGCCATCCCACTGGTCGAGAAGGCCTACGGCATCCACGTCGGCATGCTCGCCGACCGCAGCCTGCTCGACAGCGCCAGCTTCATCCTGGTGGTGCGCGCCGACGTGCCCAGCGAAACCCTGCGCAGCCGCTTTGGCCAACAGAGCAAGATCGGCGCGGTGGAGCACATCCGCGACCTGGTCAACCTGCAACTGCCGGGCATCGGCCTGCTGCCGCTGCCGGTGGCGCCACGGCAGATTCCGTTCCATGCCGGTTCCACCTACTTCGAGCTCGACCGGGGCAGCGAACACTGGAAGCAGCTGCAGCATTCCGGTGGTTTTGCCTTCTACGTCGCCGGCGAGTTCCCCGGCCTGAACCTGGCCTTCTGGGCCATTCGAGGATAAGCCGCGATGCAATCGGACGATCCGCTCGCCAACGACCGCACCCAGTTCATGCCGCGCCCCGGTGGCCGTGGCCCGCAACCGGCCGCGCCGGGGCCTGCGCAAGCTGCGCCGCCGCCACCCCTGAACGTGCCGGCCGAACCGCTGGCGCCTGGGCAGGCGGCGGGCCTGAACCCGCTGGAGCAAGCGGCCGGTCCATTGCTGGCGCTGCTCACGCGCCTGCGCAACACCATCGCCCATCCGGCCCCGGCCAGTCTGCGTGCGCAACTGCTGGCCTACCTGCGCCAGTTCGAGGAGCGCGCCGAGGCCGCCGGGGTGCCGCGCAACGAGGTGCTGCTGGCGCGCTATGCCTTGTGCACCGCGCTCGACGAGGCGGTGCTGAGCACGCCCTGGGGCAGCGCCAGCGACTGGGGCAAGCAGAGCCTGCTGATCACCGTGCACAACGAGGCCTGGGGCGGCGAGAAGGTGTTCCAGCTGATGGAACATTGCCTGCAGAGCCCGCGTGAACGCCTGCATCTGCTGGAGTTGCTGTACCTGTGCACCAGCCTCGGCTTCGAAGGCCGCTACCGGGTGATGAACGGTGGCCGCGCCCAGCTCGAGGCCCTGCGCGAGCGCACTGCCGCGACTATCCGCAGCGCCCGTGGCGAGTTCGAGCGCGAGCTGTCGCCGCACTGGCGCGGTGTCACCGTGGCCCGCGATCGCCTGGCGCAGTTCGTGCCGCCCTGGGTCGGCCTGGCGGTGGCCCTGGCGTTGCTGCTGCTGGTGCTGTTCGGCCTGCGCCTGAAGCTGGCGGCCGACGCCGAGCCGGTGTTCCGCGGCATTCATGCCCTGGGCGAGATCCCGGTGCAGGCCATGGATCGTCCGGTGGTGCAGCCCAAGCCCGTGGAGCGTCCGCGCCTGGCCGGTTTCCTTGCCGAAGACATCAAGGCCGGGCGGGTCGCCGTGCAGGACGCGGTGGACCGTTCGGTGGTGACCATCCGTGGCGACGAACTGTTCGCCTCGGCCAGCGCCAGCATCAAGGGCGACTTCGAGCCGTTGATGCTGCGCATCGCCGAAGCCGTGGCGAAAGTGAAAGGCAACGTGAAAGTCACCGGCCACAGCGACAACCAGCGCATCGCCACGCTGCGCTTCCCGTCCAACTGGGCGTTGTCCCAGGCCCGCGCCGAAGAGGTGAAGAACCTCCTCGCCGCCCGCACCGGCCAGCCCGAGCGCTTTACCGCGCAGGGCCTGAGCGACACCGAACCGCTGGCGTCGAACGACAGCGCGCAAGGCCGGGCGAAGAATCGCCGGGTTGAAATCACCGTTCTGGCGGAGGGCGTCGAGTGAAGGCGTTTTTCAGTTTTGTCATTCGCTGGGTGATTCCGCTGCTGGGCCTGCTGGCCCTGAGCCTGATCATCTGGTTCCTCGGCCCGTTGCTGGACATGCTGGTGCCTGCCGCTCCGCGCCTGGTGCTGATCGGCCTGTTGTTCACGGTGTGGATCGCCTACCGCGTGTGGCGCATCGTCCAGGCCCGCCGTCAGGCGGCCAAGGTCATGCAGAGCCTGGCTGCGGAGACCGCGCCGGACCCCGCCAGCGTGGCCACCGCCGAAGAACTGGCGACCCTGCGCCAGCGCATGGACGAAGCCCTGGTGCTGCTGAAGAAGGCACGCCTGGGCGGCGACGAGCGACGCAACCTGTATGAACTGCCGTGGTACGTGATCATCGGCCCGCCCGGATCGGGCAAGACCACTGCGTTGGTCAATTCCGGCCTGCACTTCCCGCTGGCGGCGCAGCTGGGCGAAGGCGCCATCCGTGGTGTTGGCGGGACGCGCAACTGCGACTGGTGGTTCACCGACCAGGCCGTGCTGCTGGACACCGCCGGCCGCTACACCACCCAGGACAGCCATGCCCAGGTGGACAAGGCGGCCTGGCTGGGCTTCCTCGACCTGCTCAAGAGCCAACGCTCACGCCGCCCCATCGACGGCGCGTTCATCGCCATCAGCCTGTCCGACCTGCTGCTGGGCAGCGACGCCGAGCGCGCCGCCCATGCGGCGGCGATCCGTACCCGCATCCAGGAACTGTACAGCCAGCTGGGCGTGCGCTTCCCGATCTACCTGATGCTGACCAAGCTAGACCTGGTGCCGGGGTTCATGGAGTTCTTCGACACCCTGAGCAAGGAGGAGCGCGCCCAGGTGTGGGGCATGACCTTCCCGCTCGACGATGGCCAGCAGGGCGACGGACCGCTGGCGCAGTTCGGCAATGAATTCGCCTTGCTGGAGCAGCGCCTGAACCAACGCCTGGTCGAGCGCCTGCAGCAGGAGCGCGATCCGGCGCGGCGCGACCTGGTCTACGGCTTCGTCCAGCAGTTCGCCGCCTTGCGCGGCAACCTGAAAACCTTCCTCGACGGCATCTTCAAACCCAACGCCTTCGAAGAGCGCGCCCTGCTGCGCGGTGTGTACTTCACCAGCGGTACCCAGGAAGGCAGCCCCATCGACCGCCTGATCGGCAGCATGGCCCAGAGCATGGGCCTGGACCGTGCCCACCTGGCGCGACAGAACGGCACCGGGCGCAGCTACTTCATCGAGAAGCTGTTCAGCGCCGTGGCCTTCGCCGAGCGCGGCCTGGTCGGCAGCAACCCGAAGGTCGAGCAGCGGCGCAAGTGGATCGCCCGTGGCGCCCTGGCCCTGAGCGTGGCCCTGGTGCTGGTGGTCGGTACCCTGTGGACCCTGAGCTACCGCGCCAACCAGCAATACATTGCCGAGGTCGACAGCCGCCTCAAACCACTGGGCAAGAGCGTGCAGGAGCTGAGCCCGGCGCAGCGCAACGTGGTCGAAGTGCTGCCGCTGCTCAATGGCGTGCGCCGCCTGGCCGAAGATCCGCCCGGCTGGGCCGAGGGCCTGGGATTGTACCAGGGCGACATGCTCGAAGGCGAGTCGGACAGCGTCTACCGCAAGCTGCTGATCGCCATCTTCGCCCCGCGCCTGGTCACCCGCATCGAGGAGCAGCTGTACGGCGGTGGTCCGTCCGACTACCTCTACGAGGGGCTCAAGGCCTACCTGATGCTGGCCGACGGCGAACACTACGATGCCGAGTTCATCAAGGCCTGGGTCACCCTGGACTGGGAGCGCAGCCTGCCGCGCGACCTGGCGCCGGACCTGCGCCAGGCCCTGGAGCAGCACCTGGCGGCGCTGTTCGACAAGCGTCCGCCGAACGCCCGCCTGGACCAGCGCCTGATCGACGACACCCGTCGCCAGCTGCAGCAACTGCCGGTGGCCCAACGGGTCTACGACCGGGTCAAGCGCCAGAAGCTGCCCGCCGGGGTCAGCGACTTCCGGGTCAGCGATGCCGCCGGGCGTGACGCCGCGCTGGTGTTCCGCTTCAAGGACGGCAAGCCATTGAGCGAGCCGCTGCCGGGTATCTTCACCGTCGAGGGTTACCGCAAGGCCTTCCTCGCCGCCAGCCTGGCCCACAGCGAGACCCTGGCCGAGGAGCGCTGGGTGCTGGGCCGCGAGGCCAGCGAGTCGGCCGATGCCAAGCGCCTGGCCGACGATGTGCTGCAGCTGTACTACCAGGACTACATCCGCCATTGGGATGCCTTGCTGGCCGACCTGGACTTCGTGCCGATCACCAGTGTCGGCCAGGCCGCCGATGTGCTGCGGGTGCTGTCCGGGCCGACATCGCCGATGAAGAAGCTGCTGCAGGCGGTCGCCAAGGAGACCAACCTGGCTCAGCCGACCACCCTCGACAAGGTCCAGGCCAAAGCCGAGCAGGCCGGTGTCGATCAACTGCGCCAACGCTTGGGCGGCCTGCTCGGCGATGCGCCGCTGCCCAGCGACAACCCGGCCGCCCGTGAGGTGGACCCGGTCACCGCGCACTTCGCCGAGCTGGCCGGCCTGGTGGAAACCGGCGAAGGCCAGCCTGCGGCCATCGATGGCCTGCTTACCGACCTCAACGCCCTGTACGTGCAGGTCAGCGCCATGGTCGGCGCCAGCGGCGACGCGCTGCTGGGCGAGGCCAAGAACCAGGCCCAGGCCGCGGCGCAGCGTGTTGCCCTGGGGGCCGCGCGTCAGCCGAAGGTGGTGCAGAACCTGGTGAGCTCGGTGCTTGGCTCGACCCACAACCTGGTCATGGGTGGGGTGCGCAACCAGCTCAACGCCGCCTGGACCAGCGAAGTGGTCAATGTCTACCGTCAGTCCCTCAGCGGCCGCTACCCGTTGGTGGCCGGCAGTTCGCGGGATGCGACCCTGGAAGACTTCGGCCTGTTCTTCGGCGTCGGCGGGGTCATGGACAACTACTTCCGCAAGTACCTGCAACCCTACGTCAACACGTCGAGCACGCCCTGGAGCTGGCAGCCCGGCGCGGCGCAGAAGCTGGGGATCAACAGCAACGTGCTGTACACCTTCCAGCGCGCGGCGAGCATCCGCGACGCGTTCTTCCGCAACAGCAACGGCGTGCAGCCGGGGGTGCGCTTCGAGCTCAAGCCGGTGGCGATGGACGCGACCATCACCCAGTTCCTGCTCGACCTCGACGGCCAGCAGGTGAGCTACGACCACGGCCCGAGCCGGCCGGTGGCGTTGCAGTGGCCGAACCCCAACAGCATCGGCGTGGTGCGCCTGTCGATCTCGCCACCGTCGGCCTCCGGCCGTTCGGGGCTGACCGTGGAAGGGCCGTGGGCCTGGTTCCGCCTGCTTGACCAGTCCGACCTGGTGGCCGGCGGCTCGCCGGAGCGCTTCAACCTGCGCCTGCGCGTCGACGGCGCCAGCGTGTCCTACGAGCTGCGTGCCAGCAGCGCCTTCAACCCGTTCCGCAGCCGAGTGCTCAGCGGTTTCAGCCTGCCGGAGCATCTGTGAACGACGTGGGTTTCTACGGAAAGCTGGCCTGGCGCGGCGACTTTGTCAGCCGCGGCCTGCCGCACGGTTTCATCCAGCCCTGGGACCAGTGGCTGGCGGCGGGGATCCAGGCGAGCCAGCAGGCCCTGGGCGAGCGCTGGCTCGAGGCCTATCTGGTGAGCCCCTTGTGGCGTTTCGCCCTGGCGCCGGGGCTTTGCGGGCCCGAGGGGGTGGTCGGGGTGCTGATGCCGAGCATCGACCGGGTGGGGCGGTACTTCCCGCTGACCGTGGCCCAGGTGCTGGAGCCGGGGGAGCCGCTGGCGCCTGTGGTGGCCGGGGCCGAGGAATGGTTCGAGGCGGTCGAGGAAACCTTGCTGGCGACGCTTGAGCCGGGTGCCGTCTTCGAGGCGTTCGAGGCCGCTTTGCAGCCGTTTCGCTTCGCGAGGCCGCTTGTGCAAGAACCGCGTGTGACGGTGGGCGGGTTGCAGCGGTTGGATGCGACCACGCCGCAGGGGCGCGCACTGGCCTTGGCCGAATGCGCCTGCGAAGGCATGAGCCTTTGGTGGGGCAAGGGTTCCGAACGGATCGCCCCGGGGTTGATGCGCTGCGCGGGCTTGCCGCGCAGCGAGGATTTCGCCGGTTTTCTATTGGGTAGCGAGGCGCGGATCGGATGACCGGCATGCAGTACACAGCGGCCAGCTACAGCCATGTCGGCATGGTGCGCAAGATCAACGAGGACGCCTGCCTGGAGTTGACCTGGGCAGGCCTGTGGGCGGTGGCCGACGGCATGGGCGGCCATGCGGCGGGCGATTATGTCAGCAGCCTGGCCATGGACAGCCTGCGCAGCTTGCCGATGCTCGACTCGCTCGACGACTTCAGCGGCGAGGTGCGCGACGGCCTGGCCTGGGTCAACGGCATCGTGCGCGAGGAAACCGTGCGCCGTGGCGTGGCGATGATGGGCAGCACGGTGGTGGTGCTGGCGGCGCGTGGCGACCAGGCGATTGGCCTGTGGGCCGGCGACAGCCGCCTGTACCGCCTGCGCGACGGCCGCATCGAGCGCCTGAGCCACGACCACAGCTATGTCCAGGAGCTGCAGGACAGCGGCCTGCTCAACGAAGCCGAAGCCCGTGTGCACCCTCGCGGCAATATCGTCACCCGCGCCATCGGCGTCGAGGACCACCTCGAGCTGCAGGCCGTTGCCTTGCAGGTGCAGCCCGGCGACACCTACCTGCTGTGCAGCGACGGCCTGAACAAAACCGCCGAGGACCACGAGATCGCCGAGGTGCTCGGCCACGCCGACCCTTATGAGGTAGTGCGCAGTCTCGTACACCTGGGGCTGACCCGTGGCGCCCCCGACAACATCACCGCCGTCGTCGTGAAGGCCAGCTGAAGACACCATGGACATGCAGATTCCCGGATTCGACATCGACAGCGAGCTTGGCCAGGGCGCCATGGCCAGCGTGTACCTCGCCACCCAGCGCTCCCTGGAGCGCAAGGTGGCGCTGAAGATCATGGCGGCGAGCCTGGCCGCCGACCCGACCTTCTGCGAGCGCTTCCTGCGCGAGGGCCGAACCCTGGCGCGGCTGGCGCACCCGAACATCGCCACCATCCACGACATCGGCAACGTCGGCGAGCTGTACTACATGGCCATGGAGTACCTGCCCAGCGGCACGCTGAAGGAGCGGATCGCCGCGGGGCTGACGCCCGAGCAGGGCCTCGTCTACGTGCGCCAGATCGCCCAGGCGTTGGGTTATGCCCACGCCCAGGGCCTGGTGCACCGCGACGTCAAGCCCGCCAACATCCTGTTCCGCGCCGATGGCACCGCGGTGCTATCGGACTTCGGCATCGCCAAGTCGCTGGATGACCGCACCCAGTTCACCCAGGCCGGTTTCGCCGTCGGCACGCCGAGCTACATGAGCCCGGAACAGGCGCGCGGCATGGACATCGACGGGCGCGCCGACCTGTATGCACTGGGTGTGGTGCTGTACGAAATCCTCGTCGGCAAGCTGCCGTACACCGGCACCGATGCGCTGTCCACGGCGCTGGCGCACCTGACCGAGCCGCTGCCGGAACTGCCCATCGAACATGGCCGCTACCAGGACATCCTGCGCGGTCTGCTGGCCAAGGATCCCAGCGAGCGCTTCGCCGACGCGGCGGCGTTGCTGGCCGCGCTGGATCGCCTGACGGTCCAGGCGCCGGTCGAGGAAAACGACAGCACCCTGGTCCGTCCGCTGCCGATCCCGCCACCAGCCATCCCGCAGCCGGTGTCCATTAATATTCCGCAAGCCGTTGCCGCTCCCGTGAGCGAGCCTGCCCGGCGGTCCGAACCCAAGCCAGCGCCCGCTGTGAAGCCCGCCTCGAACAAGCCGGCCAAGGCCGTGCTGGCGGTGGCGATCGCGGCGGCGCTGGGGCTGGGCGGCGCGTTCTTCTGGTTGCTCGGTGGCAATGACGCGCCCGCGCCTGAAACGCCGGTGGTGCAGGCGCCCGCCGACAGCGTGGCCCCCACCGAACCCAAAGTCACACCGGTGGCCGCCTCGGACGACGGTCGTCCACTGCTGATGCCCGGCAAGAAGACCCTGTTCCAGCGTGTGCTGACCAAGCCTGATGCCCAGCTGGTGACCCAGCCTGGCGATGCCTCGGGCGAGACACTGCCAGCTTTCTCCGTGCTCTATGTCTACCAGCGCAAGGACGTCGGCGGCCAGGCCTGGGTCCAGGTCGGCGCCGCCAGCGACGGCCAGCGCGAGGGTTGGCTGCCGGCTGCGCAGACCAGCGACTGGAAACAGAGCCTGGTGCTCAAGTTCACCGAACGCTCGGGCCGCTCGCCGGTGATGTTCATGCGCCAGGTGGACGATGTGCAGCATCTGCTCGACGACACCCCGCTGGCTCGCGACAGCCTGCTCAAGGCGCAGAACAACCCCGACCAGGTGCCCCAGGTGATGGCCCTGGAACCGGCGGCCAGCGCCGTGCCGCAGAACCAGTTCTACCTGATGCCAATCTTCGACTACCGCGAAAGCTTCGACGCCGGCGGCCAGCCGGTGCAACTGCTTAACATCGCCTCCATCGACCCCGGTGCCAGCGCCCGCGACAGCGCGCCCAAGGCGGCCGGCGTCGCGGCGGTCGGCGACAACAGCTTCCGTACCGGCATCGTCCTGGTGGTGGACACTTCGGTGTCCATGCAGCCGTACATCGATCGGGTGCGCCAGGTGGTCAGCGAGCTGCAACAGCAACTGGCGGCCCGTGGCGAGCTGGACAGCGTCAGCTTCGGCTTGGTCGGCTTTCGCAACAGCGTCAAGCGCACCCCGGGCCTGGAGTACCTGAGCAAGACCCTGGTCAGCCTGGAGCAGGGCCGCGATCCGGCGCGTTTCCTCAAGGCCGCCTCGCAGGTCAAGGCCACCAGCGTCTCCAGCCACTCGTTCAACGAGGACGCCTTCGCCGGCGTGATGCAGGCGGTCGAGGGCATGGACTGGTCCGGCTACGGCGGGCGTCTGATCCTGCTGGTCAGCGATGCCGGCGCGCTGCGCAAGAACGACCCGTTCAGCAGCACCCAGATGAACGAAGCCGAAGTGCGCCAGGCCGCCCTGAGCAAGCAGATCAAGATCTACGCCCTGCACCTGCGCACCCCCGCCGGGCTCAAGAACCACGGCGCGGCCGAGACCCAGTACCGTGTGCTCACCGCCGACAGCAACCCGCAGATCGGCGACCTCTACGTCAGCGTGCCGGGCGGTGAAGTCGGTGCCTTCGGCGACCGCGTGCGCGAGATCGGCTCGACCTTTGCCGACCTGGTGCACCAGGTGCGCAACCAGCAACCGCAACCCGTGCCGCTGCTGACCTCGGCCTCGAGCCTGGCGGCCAAGTCGCAGGCCATCGGCTACGCCATGCACATGGACTTCCTTGGCCGCCACGGCGCCAGCCAGGCGCCGCAACTGGTCAGCGCCTGGACCGCCGACCGCGACCTGACCAACCCGATGCTGCCGACCCTGCAGGTGTGCGTGATGCTGACCAAGCTGCAGCTCAACGACTTGCAGCAGTCGCTCAAGCTGATCGTCGATGCCGCGCGCAAGACCCGCAGCTCGCCGGGCGACTTCTTCAACGAAATTGCCAGCGCCAGTGCCTACATGAGCCGCGACCCCGGCGCGTTGCGCAAGGGCGCCAACCTGGCCCAGGGCGGCGTGCTCGGCGAATACCTCGATGGCCTGCCGTACCGCAGCAAGTCCCTGAGCATGACCCAGGACCTGTGGCTGTCGCTGTCGGTTGCCGAGCAGGAAGACTTCATCGACGAGCTGGACTCGAAGATCCGCCTGTACGAAACCTTCCACAACGACATGGCCAACTGGGTGCGCTTCGGCAAGGCCGAGCCGGGCGACGCCCTGTACCGTGTCCCGCTGTCGACGCTGCCGTGATGATCCGCCTGGACTCGGTGCGCAAGACACGCGGGCAGAGTGCCCAGCGTTACAGCCTGGAGATCGACCGGTTGCACCTTGCGGCGGGCGAGCGGGTGGCGCTGGTCGGGCCCAGCGGCTGCGGCAAGAGCACCTTGCTCGACCTGCTGGCGCTGGTGCTGGCGCCGGATGCGGCGCAGGGCTTCGCCCTGGGCGGCGAGGATGTCGCCGGGCTGTGGCGTGCCCGGCAGCTCGACCGCCTGGCCAGCTGGCGCAGCCGTCACCTGGGCTATGTGCTGCAGGCCGGTGGGTTGCTGGGTTTTCTCGATGTGCGCGGCAATATCCGCCTGCCACGCCAGTTGCTGGGGCTCGGCGATGACGGCAGCGTCGAGCGTCTGGCCGAAGCGCTGGATGTGCACGACCAGCTGGGCAAGAAGCCCGCGACCCTGTCCATCGGCCAGCGGCAGCGGGTCAGCTGTGCCCGTGCGTTGGCCCATGGCCCGACGCTGTTGCTGGCCGACGAACCGACCGCCGCGCTCGACCCGGTCAACGCCGAGCGGGTGATGCAATTGCTGTTGCGCGAGGCCGAGGCGCGCCAGGTGACCTGCGTGGTCGCCACCCATGACGAAGCCCTGGCCCGCCAGGCCGGGCTGACGGTGCTGCGCATGGCCTGCCGGCGCGACGCCGACGGCGGCGTCACGGCGAGCCTGGAGAGGGCCGCCTGATGCGCCCGCTGCTGATCGCCGGGCTGGCCTGGCAGGACTACCGCAACGATGCGCGTCTGTCGGCGTGCGCCGTGCTCGCGCTGGTAGCGGTGATCGCGCCGTTGCTGGTGCTGTTCGGGCTGAAGTTCGGACTGGTCGGCAGCCTGACCGAGCGCCTGCAGCGCGACCCGGGTGTGCGCGAGATCATTCCCCTGGGCGGTGGGCGCTTTCGCGCCGAGTTCATCGAGGAACTGGCCCAGCACCCGCGAGTGGCCTTTGCCATCCCGCGCACCCGGCAGATCGCTGCCACCGCCGAGCTGTTGCTGCCAGCCCATGGACGTGGCCTGACAGTGGAGATGCTGCCCACTGCCGAGGGCGACCCCTTGCTGGCGCAGGTCGCTCCCCCGGATGGCCTGCAACAGGTGGTGCTGAGCTTTACCGCTGCGGAAAAACTCGGTGCCAGGGCCGGGGACGAACTGCAGGCCAGCTTCAGCCGCCAGCAGGCCGGGCAGATGCAATGGCGACGCACGCGCCTGCAGGTCAGCAGCGTGCTGCCTCTGGCAGCGTTCGAGCGCGATGGCCTGTTTGCTTCGCTGCAACTGCTAGAAGCCGTCGAGGATTACCGCGATGGCCGCGCCGTGGCTGCGCTGGGCTGGCAGGGGGAGGCGCAAGGCAGCGCGGCGCAGCGGGTGTACCCGGCCTTCCGCCTGTATGCCCGCGAACTGAGCGATGTCGAGCCGCTGCGCCAGTTCTTCGTCGAACGCAAGCTGCTGGTCTCGACCCAGGCCGCGCAGATCGCCCAGGTGCAATCGCTCAGCCGCAATCTCGACCTGGTGTTCTGGATCATCGCCAGCCTGGCTGTGGCCGGCGCCGTAGCGGCCATCGCCGCAGGCGCAGTCGCGGCGGTCGAGCGCAAGCAGCGCGAGCTGGCAGTGCTGCGTCTGCTGGGCTTCGGCACTGCTGCGCTGCTGTTGTTCGTGGTGCTCCAGGCGCTCTACAGCGGGCTGCTGGCCGCCGCCGTGGCAGGGCTGTTGTACCTGCTCGCCGAACACGGCCTGAACCGACTTTTCATGCAGGTGCCCGGCGAGTTCGCCAGCCACCTGCTGCCCATGCACTACCTCGTTGCGTTGTGTGCCGTGCTGCTGGCCAGCACCGCCGCCGCCGCCCTGGGCGGCTGGCGGGTGGCGCGCATCGAGGCTTGCCAAGGAATACGTGATGTCTGATCGCCGCCTCGGGGCTGCCGCCCTGCTCCTGACCGCTTTGAGCCTGGGCGCCTGTTCCCCGGCCGATGGCGACGACAAGGCCAAGCCAGTTGCCCAGGCGCAGCCGGGGACTGAAAGCAAGTTCGACAACCCCAAGCCGTTGCCGGGCGATGTCAGCCTGCCGCTGCCCTGTGGCGGTGAGCTGGTGCTGCGCAGTGTCTATGTGCTGGCCCAGGGCAGCCTCGACGACCGCGAGGTCAACCTCGGCTACCCGTTCAGCGAAGGCGAGGCCGGCTACAAGCAGTCGTTCATCTCCGGTTACCGGCGCGACTTCATCAATGGCCAGTTCAGCCTGCAGGACCTGGCGCCACAGTGGCAGAAGGCCGTCGGCCCGAGCCTGCCCAAGGTCGAGAAAGGCAGCCCGCTCACGCCGATGATGTACTTCATCGGCAAGTACGAAGTGACCGCCCGCCAATACGCCCAGGTGATGGCCCAGGCGCCGTCGCTGGCCGGCGGCGACGCGGCACCGGCCTGCGAGGCGAACAACGACGCGGCGGGGCGCCTGCCCAAGGTAAAACTGTCGCGCTTCGAGGCCGAACGCTTCGCCGCCGTCTACAGCGCCTGGCTGATGAAGCACCACCGCGACCTGCTGCCGGTCAGCGGCCGAGGCAGCAAGGCCGAGGATGGTGGCGTGGGCTTCGTGCGCCTGCCCACCGAGGTGGAATGGGAGTTCGCCGCCCGTGGCGGTTCGGCGGTCAGCCGCCAGGAGCTGGAAGGGCGGTTGTTCCCGCGTAAGGTCGAAGGCGCCGACAGCGAAGGGCCGCTGGGCGACTTCGCGGTGTTCAACCAGGTCGCCGGTGGTACCGGGCAGGCGGCGCGGCTGATGCCGATCGGCACCAAACAACCCAATCCGCTGGGCTTGTTCGACGTGATCGGCAACGCCGCCGAGATGGTCCAGGAGTCGTTCCAGCTGGTCAACGCCGGGCGCCTGCAGGGCGCCTACGGCGGCTTCGTGGTCAAGGGCGGCAACTACCTAGAAGGCGAGGGCACCTTGTTCACCGGCATGCGCCGCGAGTACCCGCTGTTCGGCGTAGACGGCACCGAGCAGCGCAACGAGACCACTGGTTTGCGCGTGGCCATCGGCGCCTTGTCGGCGCCGCGCTCGCGTTACCAGGAGCTGTTCGAGCAGTGGCAGAAGGAAGGTCGCCTGGCCGGCCTGACCGACGACATCGACGCCGCCCAGGACCCGACCAAGCGCCTGGACAGCATCATCGCCGCCGCCACCGACCCGCGCCAGCAGGCTGAGCTGGGGCTGGTCAACGAAGAGCTCAAGCGCAACGTGTCGTTGATCGCCCGCCAGCGCGAGGAAGCGGCCGGCAACCTGATCCAGTCCGCCGCCCTGGTGGCCGAAACCGTCAACAACTACAACATCCGCCTGACCAACCTGCAGAACACCCAGGCCAAGGCCGAGGCTTCCGGCGACCAGACCAGCGCGCGCATGTACGGCGCCGCCATCGCCAATGGCCGCGCCGCCCTCGACGGCGCCGTGGCGATCTACATCGACAACCTGGCCAGTGGCACGCGCTACACCGACGCGGTGATCCAGGCGCAGTTCCAGCGGGTCAAGGAAGAGCTCAATCGCAAGCCGGTGCTGGGCAACAGCCTGGTCACCCGCGCCACCCTGTTCGTCCGCCACGTCGGGGAGTACCGCCAGAACCGGCGGGCCGATCCGGCGACGATCCTCAAGGAGCTGCTGGCATCGGCCGCCCCGCGACCCTAAGGACAGCTTCGACAGAAAGGACTCCCGGGTGGCACGAAGCCCCCGGTCACCCAGAAACCCAAGAAGAGAAACCAGACCATGTTCACCCGCAAACCCCTGATCACCGCATCCCAGGCCCGTACCGCACTGCTGCTGGCAGCCGGTTTCAGCACCGTGCTGTTGAGCGGTTGCGCCAGCTCGCCGGCGTCCAAGGTTGGCGCCACGACCAAGGTCGAGTACTACCCCAACTGCTACGAGCCGGTGCAGCACCTGCGCTCCACCGACGGTGACATGACCCGCTCGGTCGCCACCGGCGCGCTGCTCGGCGCGGTCGGCGGTGCCCTCACCGGTGCCCTGGTCGACAAGGAAAACCGCGGCCGCAATGCCGCCATCGGTGCCGCTGGCGGCGCGTTGGTTGGCGGCGCGGCCGGTTACTACACCGAGCGCCAGAAACAGATCAGCGACGACAAGCAGCGCATCGCCTCGTACGCCACCGACATCGACAAGAGCGCGGCCGACATGGACCGCACCACGGCCTACGCCAAGTCGTCGCAGAGCTGCTACCAGCGCGAGTTCGCCAGCCTGATCCAGAACCGCAAGGCTGGCCGCATCAACGACACCGAGGGCCGCAAGCGCCTGGCCGAGATCGTCGCCGGCCTGCAGGAGTCGAACAACCTGCTGACCACCGTGAACGGGCGTCTGGGTGAGAACCTCAACAACTACACCCAGGCCTACGAGCAGGACCTCAAGCAGGTGGGCGTGCAGCGCACCGAAGTGGTCGCAGTGGCCGAGCCGCCGAAGGTGGCAACCACCGGCAAGAAGAAGGATGTGAAGAAGGTCCAGCCGGCCAAGACCAACACCAAGGTGCCACAGGAAGCGGTGGCCACCGAGAAGACCCTGCAGAACGCCAACGGCAAGAAAGCCGAGGCCCAGCAGGTGGCCAAGGCGGGCGCCGACCAGGTCAACGCCATGTGCCGCAACCCGGACATGGGTGACTGGGCGCCGGTGCCGTGCCCGAACGTGTGATCCGTTGAGGCTGCTTGCATGACCTGTAGGCGCGGGGCAAGCCCACGCCTGCAGGTCATGCGACTTGGCCAGGCTTTGTGCAAGGAAACCTATTCGTGACAGATCTTCTGGTCAATTCCCTGGCCAACAACTCCCAGTTTCTTGCCCGTCAGCGTATCCAGGCGCGGATCAACCTGCCGCAGATGTTCGCCGCCATCGACGCCGACCCGCGTATCGTCGGTGCCGGTGTGGTGTACATCGACGCTGAATACAACATTGTCACCCTGCGAGAGTTTCAACCGATCTGCAGCATCCGCCCCAAACGCGTGATCCTGCGCGAGATCAAGAAGTACCAGACACCTGACCAGTACACCCAGCAGTTGCAGCACAATCCGCGCGAGTCGCGGGTGGTCAAGGAGGCGGTCAACACGACCCTTTCCTGTGCGGGCGCTGTGATCGGCTGGTTCGTGGTGTTCAGTGGCACCATTGCCGCGCCCTTTTCCGGCGGTACCAGCCTGGTACTGACCTATGTCGGTGGCGCCGCCGCCACCGCCAGCAGCATCCAGTGCGGCATCGGTGTAATGCGCACGGTGCGTGAGGTGACCAACCCAGCGGCTAACGATGCCCTCGATGAGAACCAGTGGTACCAGGCCGCCTCGATGGTGCTCGATGGCGTCTCGTTGCTGGGTGTCGGCGCGTCGGGCCTGAGCACGTTGAAGTACCTGCAAGTACACAAGGCCGCCACGGGTCGCAGCTGGCTGGAGTTGTCCAAGAGCCTCAGCCGCCAGCAGCGCAAGGCGCTGACCGACGAGCTGCTGTCGATCAAGCACCCGAGCCTGACGGCCAGGCAGATCAAGTTGCAGCAGGCGGCAGGGACCATGACCAAGCGCTACACCCCGACCGAGATCAGCCACGCCACGCAGACCCTGATGCGCGACTCGCTCGGCGCCACCTTCGGGTTGGCCGGGAGTGCCACGGTGCAGAGCATAGCCGTAGGGCTATACGAAGAGATCGAGTGATGATGAAGCCTGCGCAATTCCAGACTTTCATGCGCCGTTACTTCCCGACGTTCTTGCTGGGGTTTTTCATTTGCCTCCTGTCGGCGGCGTTGTCAGCGACTCTGTGGATCGACAGTCACTGGCGCAATCACCCGGATAACCCCTTGTTCACCATGATGTCCAGCGCGGTGCTGGTCTTGCTGCTGTGTTCCGGGCATTTCGCGATGGTCCGGGGCTTCACATGGGCAGTATGGGTGGTGCTCCCTGTACCGACTGTGGCCTTGCTGATGGCGTTGAGCCTGCTCGGTAGTGGAGTGAATGCCGTGTTGCTGGCAATCCTGCTGGCGCTGCCATTGCTCGCGCTGCTGGTATTCAACAGCCAGCGGCATCGAGAGATGCGGCGGCGGTTGGTGGAGCTGCGCAAGATGCGGCCTTAGCGCAATGACGCTCAAGCCTTTGCTGAAGCGTTACTTGGGAGTATTCATCGCCGCGCACGGAGCTACAGTTCCGCCACCAGGGCTTCCAGTTGCTCCTGCCGTTCGGCCTGGTTGACCCGCGCCCCGGGATTGAGCGTCGACCACTGTGGATGCGCCCGCGCCTTGCGCAAGGCCTCGGGCAGCTTGCCTTCGCGCCAGCCTTTGTCCTCCGGCGCCGCGAGGCGGATGCTGTCCTGCGCCGCGTGCCCGCGTGCCTCCAGGGCCAGTATCAA
This sequence comes from Pseudomonas sp. FW305-96, assembly GCF_058783825.1. NCBI lineage: Bacteria > Pseudomonadati > Pseudomonadota > Gammaproteobacteria > Pseudomonadales > Pseudomonadaceae > Pseudomonas > Pseudomonas sp. FW305-96. Next base: position 171,169 of record NZ_JBYSYW010000006.1, on the reverse strand, counting down.
CTGTTGCTGACGCAGCGCCAGCAGGCGCAGCACGGCGTCATCCACCGTCAGCTCGCGCTGGCCCTTGAGCTTGCCCATCAGGCGCGAGCCATAGTTGCGCGCGGTCTGCAGCGCGCCGCCGGCAATGGCCCCGGCAAGCGCGGCGGCGCCCAGGGTCAGGCCGCCGACCAGCAGGTCGACGCCGGCACCTGCCGCCGCGCCCGCCGCCACGCCGCTGCCCAGGCGCACACCGAGCAGCTTCAGGGTCTCCGGATTGAACAGGTCGTCGCCCCAGCGCCCATCGAGCAGCGGCAAGTCGCCGGCATTGGCGTCCTCGCGACGGAACGCATACAGCTTGAGCAGCGCCTCGACACAGCGTTGCTCGCGCTCACGCACCGCCTGGCGCAGCGCTTCGATGGCCTGCGCCTCGGCGGCGGGCTCGGCCTCTACGCTGCGCCGGCAGGCAGCGCAGTCGAGCAGCAGCTCGGCGACCAAACGCTTGCCGCTGTGGCGACGGGCTTCGCGCTGGGCCTGCTGGTCATCGATCAGCCGTTGCAGGGCAGGGCGGGCCTCTTCCAGCAGCAGCGCCAGGCTTTCGTAGAGGCGGCGCTCGCCATCCTCGGGCGGGGCCACGCTGTCGAAACGCACCAGCGCATGCAGGCCCAGGCGCGCCAAGGCCTCGCGCCATTCGGGCTCGCGGTGCTGGTTGCTGGCAACGAAGTTGAGCACCGGCAACAGCGGCTTGCCGCAGCTGGCCAGCACCTCAAGCTCGTCGCGGTACTTGGCCAGCACCGGTTCGCGGGCGTCGATCACATACAGACCGGCATGGCTCGCCAGCAGCTGGCGCAGCACCTTGGCTTCCTGCTCGAAACGCTGGCGCGCCTCGCTGCCCTGGAGGAAACGCTCAAGGCGAGCGGGGCCGTCCAGGCGCTCGCCCGGGCGTTCGAGGCGCTCCAGGTAGTCGAGCAGGGCAATGGCGTCCTCCAGGCCGGGGGTGTCGTAGAGCTCGAGCAACGGTTCGCCGTCCACCGACAGGCGGGCGCCTTCGACATGGCGGGTGGTGCTGGGGCGGTGCGAGACCTCGCCGAAGCCGACGTCGCGGGTGAGGGTGCGCAGCAGCGAGGTCTTGCCGACGTTGGTGTGGCCGACCACGGCCAGTTTCAGCGGCTCAGTCATGGCCATGCTCCAGCCAGGTCAGGGGCGAGGTGTCGGCATGGGGCAGGCCCAGGCGGTCGAGGGCCTCGTGCCAATCGCCCAGGCGTGCCGCGTCCAGGGCCTGGCCGGGCTGCGCCTGCAGCAGCCAGATACGCGTGGCGCCGGCGTTGCGCGCCAGCTCAGCGAGCAAGGCCAGGCTGCCACGGTCGGGCGAGCGACGCGGGTCGCAGGCAATGGCCAGGCGCGCCGGGGGGAAACGGCTGAGTTGCTCGAGCAGCTTGTTGCGCGATTCGCGGCTGTCGAGCACGCCCGCATGGGTGACCGAACGAGGCAGTGCGGGTGGCCAGGGGCGCTGGTCGTCCAGTTCCAGGCCGACCAGCAGGGCACCGCCGCTGTCGCGCTCCAGCTGGCCGGCCTCGAAGCGGGGCAGGGTGTCGGGGGCTGCATCCTGCACGCCGAGGCGTTCGCTGCGCGGCATCAGGGCTTCGCGCAGTTGCGCGTAGCCGGGCAGATTGAGGTCCAGCGCCAGGCGCTCGCGGCCCTGGCGCCAGCGCCACAGGCACAGCGCGGCCAGCAGCAGGCGGGGCAGCAGGCCATAGACCAGCACCACGCCGAGCAGCCAGCTGGCCCAGGCCTGGCGCGCCAGATCGAGTGCAGGCAGGGTGTCGCCGCTGGCGCGAATCATCGCCTCGTCGGGGACGGCGAAACCGAGTAGCGAGGGCAGGGCGCCAAGGGCCTGGGTCAGCGTGATGAAAGGTTCGGCGGCAAGCAGCGTGGTTTCCCAGACGAAGCCGTAGCGTCGCGTCGCCAGCAGCGCCAGGAGCATGCCCAGCGCCGCGAGCATTGCCAGCGACCACAGGCCATGCACCAGCAGGCCGAGCAGCCAGCGGTTCAGGCGCTGGCGCTGCAACAGCACCAGCAGCGCGGGAGCCAGTTGCGCGGCCTTGGCGTCACGGGCAAAACGCTCGCTTAGCCACAGCCACAGGCGGCCCAGCGCCGCGCCATGCTCACCGGCGAAGAAGAAACCCACGGCCCAGCCAAGCAGCAGCACGAGATTCAGCCCGAGCAGGCTGCCCAGGGCCCAGAACACGTTCACCGGCCGCTGGCCGTCGCCCAGGGCCGCCAGCCCCAGGCCGGCGCCACTGAACAGAGCCAGGACCATCAAGCTCAGCAATGCCAGCCGTGCGCCCTGCTTCCAGTGGCGCAGCGCCGTGTCCATGCCGTCGCGCTCGGCCAGCCACAGAGCGCGGGCCTCGATGCGCGTGGCCAGGTCGCCGCCCTGCTGGCGGGCGCGGCGGTTGGCCTCCTGGTCCTCCAGGGGACCGGCGTGTTCCTCGCGCAGGCGTACCGCTTCGGTGAGCCAGCGCTTGTCGAGTGGAGTGGGTGCAGTCACAAGCTCTTCCATTGCACAGGTCTGGCCGCAAGCATAACCCACGCGCCCGGTGCTATCCTCGCCGGCATGAAGACATCACTCCCCCTCAGCCTGATCGCGGCGCTCGCCGAGAACCGTGTGATCGGCATCGACAACACCATGCCCTGGCACCTGCCGGGGGACTTCAAGTACTTCAAGGCCACCACACTGGGCAAGCCGATCATCATGGGGCGCAAGACCTGGGATTCGCTGGGCCGGCCATTGCCGGGGCGGCTGAACATCGTCGTCAGCCGTCAGCCTGGACTGCAACTGGCCGGTGCCGAGGTGTTCGCCTCGCTGGAGGCGGCGCTGGTGCGCGCCGAGCAGTGGGCGCGGGAGCAGGGCGTCGGGGAATTGATGCTGATCGGCGGTGCGCAACTGTATGGGCAGGCGTTGGAGAAAGGGCTGGTAAGCCGGATGTACCTCACCCGGGTGGCGCTGTCGCCGCAGGGTGATGCCTGGTTCCCCGAGTTCGATCGCGGACAGTGGCAACTTGCTTCGAATAATCCACAACCTGCTGAAGGGGATGGGCCGTCGTATGACTTCGAAGTCTGGGACAAGGTCTGAAAGCCTGGGGCTGCTCAGCAGCCCCGGCAATGTCTCAGGAGTGACTCAACTCAGCATGTTCATCCCCACTCAGCACTTGCTGGTCGGTCTGCTTCAATAGCTGGCTGGTGACCACGCCAGCCGTCATCGAACCGTTCACGTTCAATGCCGTGCGGCCCATGTCGATCAGCGGTTCCACCGAGATCAGCAGCGCCACCAGTTCCACCGGCAGGCCCATGGCCGGCAGCACGATCAGCGCGGCGAAGGTCGCGCCGCCGCCGACGCCGGCAACGCCTGCCGAGCTGAGGGTGACGATGGCCACCAGGGTGGCGATCCACAGCGGGTCGAAGGTATCGATGCCCACCGCCGGGGCGACCATTACCGCCAGCATCGCCGGGTACAGGCCGGCGCAGCCGTTTTGGCCAATGGTGGCGCCAAACGACGCGCTGAAGCTGGCGATCGACTGCGGCACGCCCAGGCGCAGGGTCTGCGCCTCGATGTTCAGCGGGATGCTGGCGGCGCTGGAGCGGCTGGTGAAGGCGAAGGTCAGCACCGGCCAGACTTTACGGAAGAAGCGCAGCGGGCTGACACCGGTCAGCGCCAGGATCACCCCATGGACCACGAACATCAGGCCCAGGCCAATGTACGACACCACCACGAAGCTGCCCAGCTTGAGGATGTCCTCGAGATTGGAGCTGGCCACTACCTTGGTCATCAAGGCCAACACGCCGTAGGGGGTGAGCTTCATCACCAGGCGCACCAGGCGCATGACCCAGGCCTGCAACACGTCGATGGCCGACAGGGCGCGCTCGCCCTTGTCCTTGTCGTCCTTGATCAGTTGCAAAGCGGCGAGGCCCAGGAACACGGCGAAGATCACCACGCTGATGATCGAGGTCGGCTTGGCCCGCGCCAGGTCGCCCACCGGGTTGGTCGGGATGAACGACAGCAGCAGTTGCGGGATGTTGAGGTCGGCGACCTTGCCCGCGTAGTCGCTGTGGATGGCCTGCAGGCGGGCGCTTTCCTGGGCACCAGCCACCAGCCCTTCGGCGCTCAGGCCGAACAGGTTGGTCAGGGCGATGCCGATCAGCGCGGCGATCGCGGTGGTCAGCAACAGGGTGCCGATGCTCAGCACGCTGATGCGGCCCAGCGCCGAGGCGTTGTGCAGGCGCGCCACGGCGCTGAGGATCGAGGCGAAGATCAGCGGCATGACGATCATCTGCAGCAAACCGACGTAGCCATTGCCGACCAGGTCGAGCCAGCCGATGGTGGCCTTGAGCACCGGGTGCCCGGCACCGTAGATCGTGTGCAGCACCAGGCCGAAGCCGACGCCGAGGGCCAGGCCCAGCAGCACCTTCTTGGCCAGGCTCCAGTCGGTGCGGTGGGTTTGCGCCAGGCCCAGCAGCAGGGCCAGGAACGCCAGCAGGTTGAGTGACAGCGGCAGGTTCATTGAAGCTCCGGAAAAAGGCAAAAGAGGCATCGCCTCTGTGAGCGATTACGAACGGAAATGCTAACAGCCTGAAAACAAACGAATTTATACCTAAAAGGAATTTACATAGTCGTTTATGGAATAACGCCTGGTCGTTTTTGGCAATACACATGGCGTTTGCGGTTGCTTCGAGGTCGGTGGCGCATGCCTGCCTGTCACAAATCAGGTCTAGGGTTGAGCGGCCACGTCTTTGGGAGAACCGCACATGATGTCAGCTCCGAAAATCCTTGCCGGCGGCCTTGCCCTGTTGCTCAGTGCCAGCAGTTGGGCGGCCACCGAGCTCAAGCACTGGCCGGCCGAAGCCGCGCAGAAGCTCGACGCGATGATTGCCGCCAACGCCAACAAGGGTAACTACGCGGTGTTCGACATGGACAACACCAGCTACCGCTTCGACCTCGAAGAGGCACTGCTGCCGTTCATGGAGAACAAGGGCCTGCTGACCCGCGACAAGCTCGACCCCTCGCTCAAGCTGATCCCATTCAAGGACACAGCGGAGCATAAGGAAAGCCTGTTCAGTTACTACTACCGCCTGTGCGAACTCGACGACATGGTCTGCTACCCCTGGGTGGCCCAGGTGTTCTCGGGCTTCACTCTCAAGGAACTGAAGCAGCAGGTCGACGAGCTGATGGCCTCGGGCAAGCCGATCCCCAGCACCTACTTCGAGGGCGACCAGGTCAAGAGTATCGAGGTGCAGCCGCCGAAGGTGTTCACGGGCCAGGCCGAGCTGTACAACAAGCTGATGGAGAACGGCATCGAGGTCTATGTGATCTCGGCGGCGTCCGAAGAGCTGGTACGCATGGTCGCCTCAGATCCAAAGTACGGCTACAACGTCAAACCACAGAACGTGATCGGTGTGAGCCTGCTGCTCAAGGATCGCGCCAGTGGCCAGCTGACCACGGCGCGCAAGCAGATCAGCGCCGGGCAGTACGATTCCAAGGCCAACGAAGGCCTGGAGCTGACCCCGTACCTGTGGACGCCGGCCACCTGGATGGCGGGCAAGCAGGCGGCCATCCTCACCTACATCGACGAATGGAAGAAGCCGGTGCTGGTGGGGGGCGATACCCCAACCAGCGATGGCTACATGCAGTTCCACGGCGTCGATGTGAACAAAGGCGGCATTCACCTGTGGATAAACCGCAAGGCCAAGTACATGGATCAGATCAATGGCATGATCGCGAAGAATGCAGCGGCCCAGGCCAAGGAAGGCTTGCCGGTGACGGCGGACAAGAACTGGGTGATCGTGACGCCGGAGCAGATTCAGTGAAATACGCATAACCTGTTCCGGCCCAATCGCTGGCAAGCCAGCTCCCACAGGTGCAATGCCAAGGCCTGCGATTACATTGTGGGAGCCGGCTTGCCGGCGATGAGGCCTTCTCAGGCATAAAAAAACCGGCGCACCAGGCGCCGGTTCTTATTGCCTTCAGAGCCTCACAGCCCTTCGAGCATTGCCTTGTTACGCACCGCACCCTTGTCGGCACTGGTGGCCAGCAGGGCGTAGGCCTTCAGCGCAGTGGTCACTTTACGTGGTCGCACTTCCGCCGGCTTCCAGCCCTTCTTGTCCTGCTCGACACGGCGCGCGGCCAGCTCTTCGTCGCTGACCAGCAGGTTGATCGAACGGTTGGGGATGTCGATCAGCACTTTGTCGCCATCGCGCACCAGGCCAATGGCGCCGCCTGCGGCGGCTTCCGGCGAGGCATGGCCGATGGACAGGCCCGAGGTGCCGCCGGAGAAGCGGCCATCGGTGAGCAGCGCGCACGCCTTGCCCAGGCCCTTGGATTTCAAGTACGAGGTCGGGTAGAGCATCTCCTGCATGCCCGGGCCGCCTTTCGGGCCTTCGTAGCGGATGATAACGATATCGCCGGCCTTCACCTCGTCGGCGAGGATGCCGCGTACCGCGCTGTCCTGGCTTTCGAAGATCTTCGCGTTGCCTTCGAACACGTGGATCGACTCATCCACGCCGGCGGTCTTCACCACGCAGCCGTCCAGGGCGATGTTGCCGTACAGCACGGCCAGGCCGCCCTCTTGCGAGTAGGCGTGCTCGAAGCTGCGGATGCAGCCGTTTTCGCGGTCGTCGTCCAGGGTTTCCCAGCGGGTCGACTGGCTGAAGGCGGTTTGCGTGGGGATACCGGCCGGGCCTGCCTTGAAGAAGGTGTGCACCGCTTCGTCATCGGTCTGGGTGATGTCCCACTTGGCGATGGCTTCCTCCATGCTGGCGCTGTGCACGGTCGGCAGGTCGGTGTGCAGCAGGCCGCCACGGGCCAGCGAGCCGAGAATGCTGAAGATGCCGCCGGCGCGATGCACGTCTTCCATGTGGTACTTCTGGATGTTAGGCGCCACTTTGCACAGCTGCGGCACCTTGCGCGACAGGCGATCGATGTCGCGCAGGTCGAAGTCCACCTCGCCTTCCTGGGCCGCGGCCAGCAGGTGCAGGATGGTGTTGGTCGAGCCGCCCATGGCGATGTCGAGCATCATGGCGTTCTCGAACGCCTTGAAGTTGGCGATGCTGCGCGGCAGCACGGACGCGTCGCCCTCGCCGTAGTAGCGCTTGCACAGTTCGACGATGGTGCGGCCAGCGGTAAGGAACAGCTGCTCGCGGTCGGAGTGGGTCGCCAGCGTGGAGCCGTTGCCCGGCAGGGCCAGGCCCAGGGCCTCGGTCAGGCAGTTCATCGAGTTGGCGGTGAACATGCCGGAGCACGAACCGCAGGTCGGGCAGGCGCTGCGCTCATACTCGGCGACTTTTTCGTCGGAGGCGGTGGAGTCGGCGGCGATGACCATGGCGTCGACCAGGTCCAGGCCGTGGCTGGCCAGCTTGGTCTTGCCGGCTTCCATCGGGCCGCCGGAGACGAAGATCACCGGGATGTTCAGGCGCAGCGCGGCCATCAGCATGCCGGGGGTGATCTTGTCGCAGTTGGAGATGCAGACGATGGCGTCGGCGCAGTGGGCGTTGACCATGTACTCGACGGCGTCGGCGATGATCTCGCGGCTGGGCAGCGAGTACAGCATGCCGTCGTGGCCCATGGCGATGCCGTCATCGACGGCGATGGTGTTGAATTCCTTGGCCACGCCACCGGCGCGTTCGATCTCGCGGGCGACCAGCTGGCCCAGGTCCTTCAGGTGCACGTGGCCCGGGACGAACTGGGTGAACGAGTTGGCGATGGCGATGATCGGTTTCTTGAAGTCTTCGTCCTTCATCCCGGTGGCGCGCCACAGGGCACGGGCGCCGGCCATGTTGCGGCCATGGGTGGAGGTCTTGGAACGATAATCAGGCATGGAGCGCTCCTGGCGGCTTAATCAGGTCACTGGCTTTGCGAGAAAAGTGCTTTTCCGCAAACCCAAACAGGGAGTGAGCTTCTCTTGTCCTAATACGCCGAAGGCCGGTTGCCACAGGCACGGATGGGGGTCGAAGGACCGCGCGGGATCGCCGCAGGCTCGACCAGAGCTCATAAACCCGCCGGGGGTGTCTGGCGATGAATAGCCCGATTCTACACCGCCGCGCTCGTGAGGGAATGGCGTTGTGATAATTGGCTGCCGCCAGCCCGCAAGGTAAAGGCCTTGGTGTGGAGGGGGCCGGTTTCGGTAGACTTGCGCGCCTTCTACTCCTCTGGCCAAAAGGATTTGCAATGCCAGCGCCAAGTCGCTCCTTATTGTTCTACGTCGTCATCGGCCTGATTCAGGGCGTGGTGTGGCTCACCACCGTGAAGGGGGAGAGTCAGCTGCTGGGTTTCAGCCTGTCGGTAGCCCTGTGCGTCGCGGTGGCGGTAGCGGGCGTGAACCTGCAACTGCTTGGCAGCGCGGTGCTGCAGCGTGGCACCGGCTGGTTGGTACTGGGCCTGACCGTGCTGCTCAGCGGGATCAGTGCCTGGCTCCTCGATACCGGGCATATGGGCTGGCTGCAGCAGACCTGGTGCCTGGCCGCCGTCGTGCTGGCCTATATCGGTACCGCGTTCATTCTCGCCTGGCCGACCGGCGAAGGGCTGCGCCTGCGCTACGAAGACCTGTTCCGGCATGCCTGGAACAACGTGTTCATCGTGTTCTTGGCACAGCTGCTGACCGGCCTGTTCTGGCAACTGCTGTGGTTGTGCGCGCTGCTGTTCAGCATGCTGGGTATCCCGCAGGTCAAGGACGCGGTGGAGTCACCGGTGTTTCTCTGGCTGGTGTTGCCGGTGGTGTTTTCGCTGGGCATGCGCATGGGGCGGGAAAACGAGAAGATCATCGGCCTGCTGCGCGGCATCCTGCTGACGCTGTGCCGCTTCCTGTTGCCGCTCAGCGCGCTGATCGCCGTGCTGTTCAGCCTGACATTGCCATTCTCCGGCCTGCAACCGGTATGGAACACCGGCTATTCGACCACCCTTCTGCTGGTACTGGCGGGCATCAACCTGTTCCTGGTCAACGGCGTGTTCCAGGATGGCCGGCAAGGTAGCGTCTACCCCGCGCCGCTCAAGCGCCTGGTGGAGGCCAGCCTGCTGTGCCTGCCGGTGCTGGTGGGCCTGGCGGCCTATGCGAGCTGGCTGCGTATCGACCAGTACGGGCTGACACCGACACGGATCATGGCGTCGATGCTGGTGGGCGTGATGCTGGCGCATGGCCTGGCGGCCGTCTGGGCGGTGCTGGCCTCGCGCCAGGCCTGGCTGCACAGCCTGCGCCTGAGCAATCCATGGATCGCTTTGCTCAGTGCGCTGCTGGTGGTGGTGTTCTACACGCCGCTGCTCGATCCGCAGGCATTGAGTGCGAGGAACCAGGTCCAGCGCCTGGTCAACGGGTACACGCCGATCACCGAGTTCGACGCCGAGACCTTGTATCGCGACCTCGGCCAGCCGGGGCGTGAAGCCTTCGAGCAGCTCGAGCAGCGGCTGCAGACGGATGAACTGTTCGATGCGGGCCGCCGCCAGCAGTTGTTGGTGCTGATGGCCCAGGTGCGTCAACCGACAGTGGCCGAAGACCATGGCCCGAAGTTCGAGTGGCTCGGGCCGGTGCAATCGAGTAGCGAATCATTGGCCGACGCGACGCTTGCGCAAAGCCAGTGCGGTGGCAAGGGCTGCTACCTGTGGGCAGTCGACCTGGATGGCGACGGGCACAACGAAGTGCTGATGATCCCCCGGCACACCTATGCATCGCAGCTGTTCGTGTTCACCTGGGAAGACCGGGAGTGGCGCGAGGTGGGCAGCCTGAGCGGCAACATGGAAAACCTCGAAAGCCTGGCCAACGGTATTCGCGAGGGGGCGGTGAAACTGGTGGCGCCGCGTTACAAGACGCTGAGCATCGATGGCCAGGAGCTGCGGCCGGACTTCAGGCGCTAGCGCCCGGCGCGGGAACTCCCGGGGGCCGCTTGGCGGCCCGTCGCGGGCCAAAGGTCATTGCTGGCCGATGCCCTGCAGGTACTCCGACCGCTCATCGCTACGTTGCGCCACGCAGGTGTCCCACGCTGCCTCGAACGCCTTGCTCCCGGGTTTCTCGGCCCAGGTCTCGACCTTGCAGTCGGCGTCACGCAGCTGCGTCCAGAGTTTCTCGGCGGCTTCCATCTTGCCGCTCAGCGCCGCGGCCTTGTCGCTTTCATCCGCGTACTGGTCGCGAATGCGCTGCATGAGGTCGTCATAGGCCGCCTTCAGCTCGCGTTCGGCGGTCTGCTTGTTGTAGGCGGCGCAGGCATAGCCCTGCTGGTCGGTCTCGACGTTGTCGCAGGGGGTGCTCTCCTCTTCGGCGGCGTGCGCGCCGCAAGCCACTGCCAGCAAGACCAGCCATGCCATTGATTTCATCGGGTTTCTCCTGAAGAGGCTGACGATGCGCTGGATTCTCGCTCAGCCCAGGCCCGGGCGATAGCTCCCGGGGAAAATGTTCATGAAACAGCGTTGTCGAGACTCGCTCTCATTGCCGAGGGGCGCGCCAGAGCCTGTCAGGTCGGCCATTGACGCTTTCGGCAAACCCCCTGTCGTTTTTGCATCGGGGCGCCTCGGGCCGCAGGCATATGCTGGCCCCAAAGCGTCGGCACAAGGTTCGGCGCCAGCAAACTTCTATAAAAGGGGACAGCCTGATGAGCCCAGCCGAACTTCACGCCGACAGCATCGTCATCGACGGCCTGATCATTGCCAAATGGAACCGCGAGCTGTTCGAGGACATGCGCAAGGGCGGGCTGACCGCGGCCAACTGCACGGTGTCGGTGTGGGAGGGCTTCAAGGCCACCGTCGACAACATCGCTTCCAGCCAGAAGCTGATCCGCGAAAACAGCGACCTGGTGATGCCGGTGCGTACTACCGCCGACATCCGCAAGGCCAAGGAACTGGGCAAGACCGGCATCCTCTTCGGCTTCCAGAACGCCCACGCGTTCGAGGACCAGATCGCCTACGTCGACGTGTTCAAGCAACTGGGCGTAGGCATCGTGCAGATGTGCTACAACACCCAGAACCTGGTCGGCACCGGCTGCTACGAGCGTGACGGCGGGCTGTCGGGCTTCGGCCGCGAGATCGTCGCCGAGATGAACCGCGTCGGCATCATGTGCGACCTGTCCCATGTCGGCTCGAAAACCTCCGAGGAGGTCATCCTCGAATCGAAGAAGCCGGTCTGCTATTCCCACTGCCTGCCCTCGGGCCTCAAGGAACATCCGCGCAACAAGTCCGATGCAGAGCTGAAGTTCATCGCCGACCACGGCGGCTTCGTCGGCGTGACCATGTTCGCGCCGTTCCTGGCCAAGGGCATCGACTCGACCATCGACGACTACGCCGAAGCCATCGAGTACACCATGAACATCGTCGGTGAAGACGCCATCGGTATCGGTACCGACTTCACCCAGGGCCATGGCCAGGACTTCTTCGAGTACCTCACGCACGACAAGGGTTACGCCCGGCGCCTGACCAACTTCGGCAAGATCATCAACCCGCTGGGCATCCGCACCGTCGGCGAGTTCCCCAACCTGACCGAGACGCTGCTCAAGCGCGGCCACAGCGAGCGCGTGGTGCGCAAGATCATGGGCGAAAACTGGGTCAACGTGTTGAAAGACGTCTGGGGCGAGTAAGCCGCTCTCCAAGCCTGAAAGCCCCTGCCAGCAACGCCGGGGCACACCAATAAAAATTTGTATGGAGTTGAGTTTCCATGGCCAAGATCGCCCCGCAATTGCCAATCGAAGTCGACAGTGAGACCGGTGTCTGGACCAGTGACGCCCTGCCGATGCTGTATGTGCCACGGCATTTCTTCGTCAACAACCACATGGGCATCGAGGAAGTGCTGGGCGCCGACGCCTACGCCGAGATCCTCTACAAGGCCGGCTACAAGTCCGCCTGGCACTGGTGCGAGAAAGAGGCCGAGTGCCATGGCCTGGAAGGGGTGGCGGTGTTCGAGCACTACATGAAGCGCCTGAGCCAGCGTGGCTGGGGCCTGTTCGAGATCCAGGACATCGACCTGGATAAAGGCACCTGCAGCGTCAAGCTCAAGCACTCGGCGTTCGTGTACGTGTACGGCAAGTGCGGCCGCAAGGTCGACTACATGTTCACCGGCTGGTTCGCCGGCGCCATGGACCAGATTCTCGCCGCTCGCGGCAGCTCGATCCGCACCGTGGCCGAACAGGTCTACGGCGGGTCGGAAGAAGGTCACGAAGATGGCCTGTTCGTTACAAAGCCGTTGTAAGCCGGAGATAGCGTCATGGCCTTCGAAGCAATGTTTCAGCCGATCCAGATCGGCAAGCTGACCATCCGCAACCGCGTGCTCAGCACCGCGCACGCCGAGGTATATGCCACCGACGGCGGCATGACCACCGACCGCTATGTGAAGTACTACGAAGAGAAGGCCAAGGGCGGCATCGGCCTGGCGATCTGCGGCGGCTCGTCGGTGGTGGCCATCGACAGCCCGCAGGAGTGGTGGGCCTCGGTCAACCTGTCCACCGACCGCATCATCCCGCACTTCCAGAACCTCGCCGACGCCATGCACAAGCATGGCGCCAAGATCATGATCCAGATTACCCACATGGGCCGGCGCTCGCGCTGGGACGGCTTCAACTGGCCCACGCTGATGTCGCCATCGGGCATTCGTGAACCGGTGCACCGCGCCACCTGCAAGACCATCGAGGTGGAAGAGATCTGGCGGGTGATCGGCAACTACGCCCAGGCTGCGCGTCGGGCCAAGGAGGGCGGCCTGGACGGCGTCGAGCTGTCGGCCGTGCACCAGCACATGATCGACCAGTTCTGGAGCCCACGGGTCAACAAGCGTACAGACGAATGGGGCGGCACCTTCGAAGGGCGCATGAAGTTCGGCCTGGAAGTGCTCAAGGCCGTGCGCAAGGAAGTCGGCGACGACTTCTGCGTGGGCATGCGCATCTGCGGTGACGAGTTCCACCCCGATGGCCTCAGCCACGAGGACATGAAGCAGATCGCCGCGTACTACGACGCCACCGGCATGCTCGATTTCATCGGCGTGGTCGGCTCGGGCTGCGACACCCACAACACCCTGGCCAACGTCATCCCCAACATGAGCTACCCGCCGGAGCCGTTCCTGCACCTGGCGGCCGGCATCAAGGAAGTGGTCAAGGTCCCGGTGCTGCACGCGCAGAACATCAAGGACCCGAACCAGGCCACGCGCATTCTCGAAGGCGGCTACGTGGACATGGTCGGCATGACCCGCGCGCACATGGCCGACCCGCACCTGATCGCCAAGATCAAGATGGGCCAGATCGACCAGATCAAGCAGTGCGTCGGTGCCAACTACTGCATCGACCGCCAGTACCAGGGCCTGGATGTGCTGTGCATCCAGAACGCCGCCACCTCCCGTGAATACCTGGGCGTGCCGCACATCATCGAGAAGACCACCGGGGTCAAGCGCAAGGTGGTGGTGGTTGGCGCCGGCCCCGCCGGTATGGAAGCGGCCCGCGTGGCAGCCGAACGTGGTCACGACGTGACCCTGTTCGAGAAGAAGGAGCAGATTGGCGGGCAGATCACCATCGCCGCCAAGGCCCCGCAGCGTGACCAGATTGCCGGTATCACCCGCTGGTACCAGCTGGAGCTGGCGCGTTTGAAGGTCGACCTGCGCCTGGGCACTGCGGCCGACGTGGCGACCATCCAGGACCTGCGCCCGGATGTGATCGTGCTGGCGGTGGGCGGGCACTCGTTCCTTGAACAGAACGAGCACTGGGGCGCTGCCGAAGGCCTGGTGGTCAGCAGCTGGGACGTGCTCGACGGCAAGGTCGCGCCGGGCAAGAACGTGCTGGTGTACGACACCATCTGCGAATTCACCGGCATGTCGGTGGCCGACTTCATTGCCGACAAGGGCAGCCAGGTCGAGATCGTCACCGACGACATCAAGCCGGGCGTGGCCATGGGCGGCACCACCTTCCCGACCTACTACCGCAGCATGTACCCGAAAGAAGTGATCATGACCGGCGACATGATGCTGGAAAAGGTCTACCGCGAGGGCGACAAGCTGGTGGCGGTGCTCGAGAACGAGTACACCGGCGCCAAGGAAGAACGGGTGGTCGACCAGGTGGTGGTGGAGAACGGTGTGCGTCCCGACGAGCAGCTGTACTACGCGCTCAAGGAAGGCTCGCGCAACAAGGGCCAGATCGACGTGGAGGCGCTGTTCGCCATCAAGCCGCAGCCGATCCTCAGCCAGCCGGGCGAGGGCTACCTGCTGTACCGCATCGGTGACTGCGTGGCCCAGCGCAACGTGCATGCGGCGATCTACGACGCCTTGCGGCTGTGCAAGGACTTCTGACGGCAGCGGCAAGCTTCAAGTTGCAAGCTGCAAGAGAAGGCGGTCAACGTCGACTTCGCTTGCAGCTTAGGTCTTGAGGGTTGCTCGGTAATGACTCTGTAACGCGGCGCTGGACTGCAAGGTACAAGCAGGCAACAGAAGCGACGCCGCTTCTTCTTGCAGCTTGTGGCTTGCAGCTTGCAGCTCAAAGGTGCGTGCCATGTTGAACACCCTTCTACCCATCCTGCTGTTCACCGCCCTCGCCCTGGCGGTGCTCGGCGCCCTGCGCCGGGTGCGCATGTGGCGGCGCGGGCGGCCGAGCAAGGTTGACCTGCTTGGTGGCCTGCTGGCCATGCCACGGCGCTACCTGGTGGATCTGCACCATGTGGTCGAGCGCGACAAGTACATGTCCAAGACCCACGTGGCCACCGCTGGCGGCTTCGTGCTCTCGGCCGTGCTGGCGATCCTGGTGCATGGCTTTGGCCTGCACAGCAAGATCCTCGGTTACGCCTTGCTGGTGGCCACGGTGATCATGTTCAGTGGCGCCCTGTTTGTCTTCAAACGCCGGCTGAACCCGCCCTCCCGGCTGTCCAAGGGCCCGTGGATGCGCCTGCCCAAGAGCCTGCTGATGTTCGCGGCGAGCTTCTTCATTGCCACCTTGCCGGTGGCGGGGATCCTGCCTGAAGGCACGGGCGGCTGGGTACTGGTCGCACTGCTGGGTGTCGGCGTGCTGTGGGGCGTGTCCGAGCTGTTTTTCGGCATGACCTGGGGCGGGCCGATGAAGCACGCCTTCGCCGGCGCCCTGCACCTGGCCTGGCACCGCCGCGCCGAGCGCTTTGGCGGTGGCCGCTCCACGGGCCTCAAGCCGCTGGACCTGGAAGACCCGAATGCGCCGCTGGGCGTGGAAAAGCCGGTGGATTTCACCTGGAACCAGTTGCTCGGTTTCGACGCCTGCGTGCAGTGCGGCAAATGCGAGGCCATGTGCCCGGCGTTCGCCGCTGGCCAGCCGCTGAACCCGAAGAAACTGATCCAGGACATGGTCATCGGCCTTGCCGGTGGCACCGACGCGCGGTTCGCCGGCAGCCCGTACCCGGGCAAGCCGATCGGCGAGCATGGCGGCCACCCGCACCAGCCGATCGTCAACGGCCTGGTGGATGCCGAGACGCTGTGGTCGTGCACGACTTGCCGCGCCTGCGTCGAGGAATGCCCGATGATGATCGAGCACGTCGATGCCATCGTCGACATGCGCCGCCATCTGACCCTGGAAAAGGGCGCCACGCCGAACAAGGGCGCCGAGGTGCTGGACAACCTGATCGCCACCGACAACCCCGGCGGCTTCGCCCCCGGCGGGCGGATGAACTGGGCGGCCGACCTCAACCTGCAGCTGCTCTCAGAGGTGAAAACCACCGAGGTACTGTTCTGGGTGGGCGATGGCGCCTTCGACATGCGCAACCAGCGCACCCTGCGCGCCTTCGTCAAAGTGCTCAAAGCATCCGGCGTCGACTTCGCCGTGCTCGGCCTGGAAGAGCGAGACAGCGGTGACGTGGCGCGCCGCCTGGGCGACGAGGCAACCTTCCAGCAGCTGGCCAAGCGCAATATCCAGACCCTGGCCAAATACCAGTTCCAGCGCATCGTCACCTGCGACCCACACAGTTTCCATGTACTCAAGAACGAATACGGCGCCCTTGGCGGCGAGTACCAGGTGCAGCACCACAGCACCTACATCGCCGAACTGATCGCCGCCGGCAAGCTCAACCTCGGCCAGCACAAGGGCGGTAGCGTGACCTATCACGATCCTTGCTACCTGGGCCGCTACAACGGCGAGTACCAAGCCCCGCGCGACGTGCTCAAGGCCCTCGGTATCGAGGTACGCGAAATGCAGCGCTCGGGCTTCCGTTCCCGCTGCTGTGGCGGAGGCGGCGGTGCGCCGATCACCGATATCCCCGGCAAGCAGCGTATCCCCGACATGCGCATGGACGATATCCGCGAAACCGAAGCGGAGCTGGTGGCCGTGGGCTGCCCGCAGTGCACGGCGATGCTCGAAGGCGTGGTCGAACCGCGCCCACAGATCAAGGACCTGGCCGAGCTGGTCGCCGATGTACTGATCGAAGATGAGGCCCCCGCCAGCGCAAAGTCGCCAGCGGCCAAACGTGAACCTGCGGAGGTGCACTGATGAGCGACATCATCCGCCGCGACCCACGCGCCGAGTGGATCGCCCGTAACCGCCTGCACCCGCTGCATGCGGCCATGCAGACGCAACAAACCAGCTGGATGGGCCCCAATGGGCTGATGCGCAAGAACCCCCACGCGATTGCTGCCGGTTTCATCGGTCCCAACGGCCTCAAGCGCATCGACCGCAGCGGCGCACAGCAGGGCACTGGTGTGGGTGGGCGGCGCACAGCCGCCGCCGAGGTGCAGCTGCCGCTGCACCAGGTTGCCGCGCCCGCGTTCTATATCGCCGTGGTCCCGGACATGGTCGGTGGCCGTCTCGGCAGCCACGACCGTGACCTGCTCGGCCTGGCCCACAGCCTGGCCGGTAGCGACGGTGCGGTGCTGGCCGTGGTGTTCGGTGAGCACAAGGAAAGCAACTTTTCCACAGCCGGCGTCGACCGCCTGCTGGTCATCGAGGGTGAGGCCTTCGAGGGTTATGCACCGGAACAGCTGGTCCAGGGCCTACGGGCTGTGGATAACCAGTTCACTCCACGCCACTGGTTGTTGCCTGACAGCCGAAGCGGTGGCGGCGAACTGGGCCGACGCTTTGGCGCGGCCCTGGGCGAACGCCCGGCGACGCGGGTGTGGCAGGTCAAGGATGGCCAGTGCATCGGCCGTGCTGGCGCAGGCCAGCAGGATATCCAGCGCGCCACGCCACGCTTGATCCTGGCCGCCGCCGAATGCGCCGAGCCGGTAAGCGAGACTCGCCATGAAGCCCTGCCGGTGGAGTTGTCCACAGGCGTGGCACGCAGCTTGTCGCGCATCGAAGACCTTGGCTCGGTGGCCGTGGACCCGGCCGCCATCGCCATGGCCGAGGCCGAGTTCATCGTCTCCGGCGGCAACGGTGTCAAGGACTGGGACCTATACCATCGGGCCACGGCGGCGCTTGGCGCTACAGAGGGTGCCTCGCGGGTGGCAGTGGACGATGGCTTCATGCCGCGCAACCGCCAGGTCGGCGCCACCGGCACCTGGGTTACGGCGCGGGTCTACGTGGCTGTGGGTATCTCCGGCGCCATCCAGCACCTGCAGGGCATCGGCGCCTGCGACAAGGTGGTGGCAATCAACATGGACCCGGGCTGCGACATGATCAAACGGGCTGACCTGTCGGTGATTGGCGACAGCTCGGCAATTCTCCAGGCTCTGATCGAGGCTGTGGACAACTTCCGCAGCGGCGGCCAGCGCGACGCGGCATAGGGGCAGCGAGCATGAGTACGAAAGTCATCAGCCTGGTCTCGATCGGCGCCCACCCCAGCTCCGGCCGCGCGCGCCGCGCCGAGCAGGATGCCCGTGCCGTGGAACTGGGCTTGCAACTGGCTGGGGACAACTTGCAGGTGGTGCACGCCGGCGATCCTCGTGAAGAGGCGCTGCGTGCCTATCTGGGCATGGGGCTGGACCACCTGGATGTGCTGGAACAGCCCGTCGGCGCCGATGTATTGGGCGTGCTCGGCGACTATCTGCGCGACGCGGGTGCCCAGCTGGTGCTGACCGGCAGCCAGGCGGAAACCGGCGAGGGTTCGGGCATGCTGCCGTTCCTGCTGGCCGAGAAACTGGGCTGGCCGCTGGTGGTGGGGTTGGCCGAGGTGGAATCGATCGAGAATGGCACCGCCCAAGTGCTGCAAGCGCTGCCACGTGGCCAGCGGCGCCGCCTGAAAGTGCGCCTGCCGTTGTTGGCGACTGTGGATAACGCCGCGCCCAAGCCACGGCAATCAGCCTTCGGCCCGGCCCGTCGTGGTGTACTGGAGGCGCGCAATGTGGCGGTGATCGAGGATCCGCTGCTGGCCGAGGATGCCCTGCAACTCGCCAGGCCACGACCCAAGCGTCTCAAGGTGATCAAGGCCAAGAGCGGTGCTGACCGCATGAAGGCGGCCACGGCCAAGGCCAGTGGCGGAGGCGGGAAGGTGCTCAATGATGTGTCTCCCCAAGAGGGTGCCGAAGCGATCCTCAAGCTGCTGGTGGAGGAGGGCGTTCTGCGCTGACAATGCGGTAAGCACTATTCACACGCTCAAAACGCCGATGAAGGTGTTCTGAATCATTAGGCCAGTTCCCTAGGGACCGCTGTTTGTAGCCCATCGTAGCCGTGCTGATCACTGTGCATAACTATCCTCAAGATCTTGCCGAATTGACATCGACTCGAACCCGCTCATCACTTGCCCACTGAATCTGTTTGCCATGCTGTGTATAAAATGTTCGTGCATTGCCAGAGCCATTGAAATTAAAGGCCTGCAGTGGGTAGATTAAAAAATGATCAGTTCGATGAGAGGCACAATCCAACCATAGTGAAAGGTATCAGCGAAGTTGCTCACAATCGCTGTTGGTGGCCCTGTGGATAACGTGTTTGGCTTTTTCTCAACCCCTCGATTTCAGAGGCTTGTAGAAGTTTGGTTGTTTTTCGATCAATTCAAAAGACCCTGTCATACAAACTTTGTCGTCCAGTCTCCATCAGGGGCTGTGGATAAAGCCCTTCGATTAGGCGCTTTCCCACAGGGATACCTGGCATTTTTGTCAGTTTTAGAAGCACAACGGCAATGCTAGCTTGGCGCCAATCAACCCCATGAGAACAAGCATATGGCCAGGAAAAATTTGCTTGGTGTAGACAGGCTGAAAAGCCCATATTCAAGAATGACTTCGTCAGGCCGGACACCATTCGCCTACACACCCTATGGCTGGCGTCCTGCGCAGAATGGGGCCTCGATGACGGGGTTCGCTGGCCAGCTGCAAGAGGTGGGGTTGGACTGTTACCTGCTGGGTAATGGCTATCGCGTTTTCAGCCCGTCATTGATGCGGTTTCTTTCTGCTGATGTGTTGAGTCCGTTTGGGAAAGGCGGAGTGAATTGCTATACCTACTGTCACGGTGACCCTATCAACAAGATAGACCCTACTGGCCAATACGGTTACTGGGCTACGCACCAGATCACAATGGCTGCAAATGGTATTTCTTTTGCCCAGGCGGCGCTGGCGCTTGCTAACCAGCGGATGGAGACAGGAAAAATAAAATACGAAACCGGTGCCCGGTCGGGTGTAACGATGGCCATTGCAGCGTGGGGTTTCTCCGCTGGAATTCATCAGTTTAATAATGGCGACGAAGGAAGTGTCGTCGCGGATGTGACCACGGTTTTAGCCCCGGCACTGGCTTTCGGTGATGAGCTTTATCGATTTTTGGGGAATATTATTAACCTGGCGAAAAACCGTACAACGGCTCGTTTTAAAACGCCACCCGGGTCCCCAAGTACGGTAATAGCCAGTGGGGCAAATGTACGGATTCCAAATAACGCAGAGCATAGGGCGAAAACGGTTCAAGAGGCTGTGGAGCTTAATAGGCAGTTGCTTTCACAGCAAGATGGAGAGGAGATTAGTTACTTCCAGTTCCCTGAGCCAGGCTCTATTGAGCCGTTAAATGCTAGCGATCCTCAATCGTTACAGGCTTCAATCAGGGGTTAGGAGTTTGGCCGCCTGCAAAGCATTGCAGGCGGTCTGTTGCTTTGTATCTGGAGGTATAGCATGCGGACATCGATCATCTTGGGGAGCGACCATCAATGGAGTAAAATGATAGCCCTCAGCCAAGGGACGTTGAAAAATGTACCTTATACGCCCTATGGCTGTAACCGGTCACAGGGTAGCGCGGCGATTATTGGCTTTACAGGGCAATACTTTGATGGTTACTTGGAAGGGTATTTGCTGGGTAATGGTTATCGAGTGTATAGCCCATGGCTGATGCGCTTTAACTCCCCAGATCGTGTAAGCCCGTTTGGACGAGGTGGGATCAACGCCTATGCATACTGTGAGGGGGACCCTGTTAACTGGCAGGACCATTCTGGGAGTCAAAAAGGTAGATCGGCATCTATGATTAACCTGAGTAAGTCATTTGATTCATTGGATGTTTTTGTTAGTGCGCTGCGAAAAGTTCATTCTTACGCCAAGTCCTTTCGGGATTCATTAAACCGCCATCAACTAAATGTGAAAGCTAGAGTTGGGGATGCTGAATATTTTCTTGATATAGCCAGGAGGGATGGGAAGCCATATCAAGCTGAGCATCTTGAGCTTTTACGGCAGCTTCCGCAATTAGTGTTGGGTCAAGAGAAAGTTGAAAGAAAAAAGTCTAGGGTTGAAGGCGGTATCAAAAAGCTTACTGGTTTTATTGGCAGGATTGAGGGTGAGAGGTTCGAAGAACCTCTGCAAAGTAGTGGTATGATTCCAATTGAATCAAGGTCCGAACACGGTGATGTTAATTATTTAATGGCTGATGAACGTCGTCGATTAGGCACTTGGCCTTCATCCGAGATGGCCAAGCTTCGGCAGTGATTTCCGAATGGTATCTTGATTTATTTTAGGCTGCATGGGCGAAGACGGTTAGCTAGGCCATGTGTCTGGAGGAGGCCGGGATAGACCGTCCCCACCTAGAATCCCTCAAAGGAAAATACATGAAACACGCGATCTAAGCTATTGATATGACGTAACCAAGCGTAAACGAGCGCCATTCAAAGGGCTGCAACGCAACCCTTTGAGACAAGTAGCCGATTGTACCCTTCTGCTACCTTATTGAGCCTGTACTTCTCTCAAATAAGCCGCTGGCTCCGCCCCCAGATTGTTCAGCAGCCGCTGGCTATACCAGTCAATAAAATTCACCACCCCAAACTCATAGGTCTTCGAGTAAGGCCCCGGCTGGTAGGCCGTGGAATTGATCCCCCGCTGGTTCTCCTCCGCCAACCGCCGATCCTGGTCATTGGTGGCATCCCACACCTTGCGCATCTCCTCTGGGTTGTAATCCACCCCCTCTACCGCATCCTTGTGCACCAGCCACTTGGTGGTGACCATGGTTTCCTGCGCACTGATCGGCCACACGGTGAACACGATCATGTGGTCGCCCATGCAGTGGTTCCACGAATGCGGCAGATGCAGGATGCGCATCGAGCCCAGATCCGGATTCTTGATGCGGCCCATCAGCTTCTTGCACGCCACCTTGCCGTCCATGGTCATCGACACGGTGCCCTTGAGCAGCGGCATGCGCACGATGCGATTACGCAGGCCATGACTCTTGTGCAGGTAGGGGATCTTCTCGGCGTCCCAGGCAGCGGCCGAGGCGGCGACGTGGTCCTTGAATTCCTGGCTGGCGCGGGGGTCGTTGGTGTCGTCCCACTCCAGCAGCGTCTTCAACAGCTCCGGGTGCGAGCCGCTGCAGTGGTAGCACTCGCGGTTGTTCTCCAGCACCAGCTTCCAGTTGGCCTTCTCCATCAAGGTGGTCTGCACCGCCACCTTCGTGTTCTCCATGTCGTAGGGTTCCATGTAGTGGTCGAGGGTGGCGAGGAACTCGTCGATGGCCGGCGGATTCTCGGCCAGGCTGATGAAAATGTAGCCACCGGCCACTTTCACGTTCACAGGCTTGAGGCCGTACTGGTTCATGTCGAAGTCGGCGCCCATCTCGGTGCCGGCGAACAGCAGGCGGCCATCGAGTTCGTAGGTCCACTGGTGATAGTGGCAGACCAGCTTGGCCACCTTGCCTTTGTCGCTGACGCACAGGCGCGAGCCGCGGTGGCGGCAGACGTTGTGGAAGGCATGCACCTTACCTTCGGCACCGCGTATCACGATGATCGGGTTCTTGCCGATCTGCAGGGTGATGTAGTTGCCCTTGGTCGGGATCTCGCAAACCATGCCGGCGATCAGCCACTCCTTGTGGAATATCTCCTGCATGTCGATCTGGAACAGGCGCTCGTCGCAGTAGAACGGTTGCGGCAGCGAGTAGGTGCGCTCGCGGGTCTGCAGCATCTCGGCAGTGGCCTTGCGTGCAGGTTCCAGTGGATCGCCCAGGCTCAGGGTTGCGGTGACGTCCATCGTGTGGTCCTCGTGGCCGCGTGCGGCCGGCTGAAGTGGCTAATCGTTGTTGTAGTGCCGCAAGGCTGTTCTTCGGGATAAACAGCGTGTTGTTTTGCCGAGGAGTGTGCGTCCGGGCAGGGAAAGGACCATATCCACGGGCGACATGGCCGCATCGAATTCCGACGCGCCAGCCCTTGTAGCGCGGGGCTGGTCGCGATAAGTACGCCGATGTCGCGGATGGGAATGTACGTACACGGCGCTATGCGCATTATCGGAGCCATAAGAAAGGCCGACAGTCGGCTGCTGGAGATGAACATGTCCGATACCTTCCTCAATCCGGTTACCACCCAGACCTGGGCCAATGGCCGCCACATCGTGCGTTGTGTCAAGGTCATCCAGGAAACCTGGGACGTGCGCACCTTCTGCTTCATGGCTGACCAGCCGATCATGTTCTTCTTCAAGCCCGGGCAGTTCGTCACCCTGGAGCTGGAGATCGAAGGCAAGCCGGTGATGCGTTCGTACACCATCTCCAGCTCGCCGTCAGTGCCCTACAGCTTCTCGATCACCGTCAAGCGCGTGCCGGGCGGGCTGGTCTCCAACTTCCTCCACGACACCATGCACGAAGGCGCCGAGCTACCGGTGCACGGGCCGGTGGGGCTGTTCAACGCCATCGACTTCCCGGCCGGCAAGACGCTGTACCTGTCCGGCGGCGTCGGCATCACCCCGGTGATGTCCATGGCCCGCTGGTTCTACGACACCAATGCCAATGTCGACATGGTCTTCGTGCACAGCGCCCGCTCGCCAAAAGACATCATCTACCACCGTGAGCTGGAGCAGATGGCCTCGCGCATCCCCAACTTCAGCCTGCATATCATTTGCGAGAAGCATGGGCTGGGCGAGCCGTGGGCGGGTTATCGCGGCTACTTGAACCAGCGGTTGATGGAGCTGATCGCCCCGGACTACCTCGAGCGCACCATATTCTGCTGCGGCCCCACGCCCTACATGAGCGCGGTCAAGCGCATGCTCGAAGCGGTCGGCTTCGATATGAAGAACTACCACGAGGAATCGTTCGGCGCGACGCCGCCTGAAGCCAAGGCCGACGCGGTGGAGCACGCCGAAGCGGCGGCCGATGCGCCGGAAGTGGATGTGGCAGATCTGAATCTGGTGGAGTTCGTCGGCAGCGACAAGAGCATCCGCGTGGCCCCGGGCGAGACCGTGCATGCGGCGGCGGCCAAGGTCGGGCTGATGATCCCCAAGGCCTGCGGCATGGGTATCTGCGGCACCTGCAAGGTACTCAAGCTCGGCGGCGAGGTGGAGATGGAGCACAACGGCGGGATCACCGAGGAGGATGAGGCCGAGGGCTACATCCTGTCGTGCTGCAGCGTGCCGAAGGGGGATGTGCGGATCGAGTATTGATCCTCAATCGGAGGCGATCGCGGAGCAAGCCCGCTCCCACGCAGTGAGGCTGGTGGGAGCGGGCTTGCCCCGCGATGCGTTTGAGGATCAGGTGCGGAACCGCGCCACCAACCCGTTCAGATCCACTGCCAGACGGGACAGCTCGGCACTCGCCGCGCTGGTCTGGTGCGCCCCGGTGGCGCTCTGCACCGACAGGTCGTTGATGTTCACCAGGTTGCGGTCCACCTCGCGGGCCACCTGGGCCTGCTCCTCGGCGGCGCTGGCGATCACCAGGTTACGCTCGTTGATCTGCGCCACCGCGCCGGCGATGGTGTCCAGCGCCAGGCCCGCGCCACGGGCGATGTTCAGGGTCGATTCGGCGCGCTCGGTGCTGGTGCGCATCGAGTCCACGGCCTGCTCGGTGCCACCCTGGATGCTGCCGATCATCCGCTCGATCTCGCTGGTGGACTGCTGGGTGCGGTGGGCCAGGGCGCGCACTTCGTCGGCAACCACGGCAAAACCACGGCCTGCCTCGCCGGCGCGGGCGGCCTCGATGGCGGCGTTGAGCGCCAGCAGGTTGGTCTGGTCGGCCAGGCCACGGATCACGTCGAGCACCTTGCCGATATCACGGGACTGCTCGGCGAGGTGTGCGATCAGCTTGGCGGTGGCCTGCACATCGCCGCTCATGCGCTCGATGGCGCCCACGGTCTCCAGTACCAGGTCGCGGCCATCGCCGGCCGAACGGCTGGCTTCGCTGGAGGCTTCCGAAGTGCTGACCGCGTTGCGTGCGACTTCTTCGACGGCACTGGTCATCTCGGTAACGGCGGTGGCGGCCTGCTCGATCTCGTTGTTCTGCTGCTGCAGGCCACGGGCGCTTTCGTCGGTCACGCTGTTCAGCTCTTCTGCGGCGGAGGCCAGCTGGGTGGCGGAGCCGGCGATCAGCTGCAGGGTGTCGCGCAGCTTGTCCTGCATCTTGGCCATGGCCTTGAGCAGGCGCGCGGCCTCATCGGTGCCGTCGGCGTGAATGCTGTGGGTCAGGTCGCCTTCGGCGATCTGCTCGGCGGCCTTGAGCGCCTCGTCGATGGGCTTGACGATGCTGCGGGTGAGGAGGAAGGCGAACAGCAAAGTCAGCACCGTGGCCGCCACCAGCAGGCTGATGACCAGGGCGAAGGCGCCGCTGTACTGCTCGGCCGCCTGGGCGTTGGTGGCGCTGGTCTGGTCGGTGTTGATGCGCACCAGCGCGTCCATGACTTTGTTGATCTGCTCGGAGTTGTCCAGCAGGTCGCGGTTGAGCAGGTCACGCAGGGCATCGAGGTCGCCGGCCTGGCTCAGGCTGCGCATGCGCGCCTCGAGCTGGCGGTACTGGTTGAGCAGCAGGCCGTACTGGTCGAAGGCGGCCTTCTCGTCGGCGGCGGTCACCAGCGGCTCGTAGGCGCGGCGCGCCTTGTCGATCTGCGCGTTGCGCTCGTCCAGCAGGCGCAGGGTGTCTTGCTGGGTGGCTGGCTCGCGGTTGAGCAGCAGGCGGTAGGAGAGGGTGCGCAGGCGCAGGTTCAGCGCGGTCAGCTCGTCGAGGGTCTTGATGCTGGGCACGCTGACTTCTTCGATGGTCACGCCGGCCTGGCGGATGTTGCCCATCTGGATCAGCGAGAAGATACCCAGGCCGAGCATCAGCACACCGATCACGGCGAACCCGAGCAACGCGCGGGGCGCGATATTCATATTGCGTAAGGACATGGAGGCGGTTTCCAAGGCAGAAGAGGTGCCGCGATCCATGCGACGGAAGAAGACCTGCCTGCCTATCGGTCGCGACCGACCAGTCTTTAGGCCGACTTGATGAAATTGTGAGGTAGCTAACTATTTTCCTGACCAGCGGTTGACCCAGGTCGGAACAAGGGCGGTGATCCTGGGTCAACCTGAACCCGGCAAACACCTTTTGAATCCGATATTTAATGGCGGGGGCGCAGGTTTTTCCTTATCGTGTGCGCCCTTTGCAACAACCGAGATAGACGCATGTTGGAAACTTCCCTGAATCAACTCGAGCAACTGGTCAGCGACCTGATGCACAAGAACGCACAGCTGGCCGAACAGAACACCAGCCTCAGCCAGGAACTGGCCCAGGCCAAGGAAGAGAACGACAGCCTGCAGTTGTCGCTCATGGAGCAGGAAGAGAAGCACGGCGCCACCGCCGCGCGCATCCAGGCCTTGGTCGAGCGCGCCAGCGCAGGTGTCGTGAACGCATGAGACTGCAAGCGCAGCCGGTCAACGTCGTGTCGATCCTGGGCAACGACTATTCGCTGAAGGCCCCCGAGGGCCAGGAAGAAACCCTGAACCAGGCCGTGCGCATGCTCAATGTCGCCCTGGCCGAGACCAAGCGCAGCTACCCGACCCTGATCGGCGACAAGCTGCTGGTGCTGGCCGCCCTGAACCTGTGCTCCAAGCAGATCGAACTGCAGCGCGAGCACGACCGCACCCTCGAGCGCACCCAGGCGCAGATCGATGCCACGGTCGATGCCATCAGCAAGGCCGTCTCCGACGTCTGACTGACGCCATCGTGCGGCTTCGTGGGAGCGGCGATGCGGCGATCCGGCTTGCCCCGCGATGAAGGCGTCCAGCTTGTCGCAGATCACTGGAGCAACTGGATACTTAAGTGTATACACTTCCCGAAAAACAATAATTATCGGGGAGTGGCACATGCGCATCTGGCGGCGGAGCATCCAATGGCAATTGATCGCGAGCATGGGCGCCGCCCTGTTGGCGAGTATCCTGGTGGTGGTGGCGATCTACACGGTGGCGCTCAACCGCCTTACCGAGCGCTACCTGGTGGATACGGCCTTGCCGGCCAGTATCGAGGCCATCCGCAACGATATCGAGCGCATGCTCGGCCGCCCGCTGGTGGCGGCCGCGGATATTGCCGGCAACACCCTCCTGCGTGACTGGCTGGCTGCCGGTGAAGACCCCGCCGCTTTGCCGGCGTTCATCGAGTACCTCGACGCCGCCAAGCAGCGCAACCACGCCTTTACCACCCTGTTCGCCTCCACGGTGAGCGGCAACTACTACAACGAAAAAGGCCTGGACCGCACCCTCAGCCGCGCCAACCCCAAGGACAACTGGTTCTACGGCTACATCGACAGCGGCGCCGAACGCATGCTGAACATCGACATCGATGGCTCCACGGGGGAGCTGGCGCTGTTCATCGACTATCGCGTGGAAAAGGCCGGCCAGCTGGTGGGCGTGGCAGGCATGGGCCTGCGCATGACCGAGCTGTCCAAGCTGATCCACGACTTCAGCTTCGGCGAGCACGGCAAGGTGTTCCTGGTGCGCAACGACGGGCTGATCCAGGTCCATCCCGACCAGCAGTTCAGCGGCAAGCGTCAACTTGCCGAGCAACTGGACGTCGAGTCGGCGAAGGCTGTGCTGGTGGGCGGCGAGGGCCTGCGCAGCAGCCGTTTCCAACGTGATGGCGAGGACTACCTGGCCTTGGGCTTGCCCTTGCGCGACCTGAACTGGACGCTGGTGGCCGAAGTGCCGGAAGCCGAGATCTACGCCCAGGCGCGCCAGGCCATCTGGCAGACCTGCCTGATTGGCGGCGGCGTGGCGCTGATCTCGTTGTTGCTGGTGGTGCTGCTGGCGCGCGGGTTGGTGCGGCCGATCCGCCAGGTCACCGCGGCGCTGGTGCAGATCGGCGGCGGCGCGGGCGACCTCAGCCATCGCCTGGACGATGCGCGCCAGGACGAACTGGGTGACCTGGCCCGGGGTTTCAACCGTTTCCTCGACAGCCAGCGCAGTCTGATCGGCGAGGTGCTGCGCACCACCGAACGTCTGCACCAGTCGGTGGAGCAGGTGACCCAGGTGGTGGACAACACCGCCGAGCGCTCGGGCCGCCAGCAGGAAATGACCGAGATGGTCGCCACCGCCGTGCACGAGATGGGCCTTACCGTGCAGGACATCGCCCAGAACGCCGGCTCCGCCGCCCACGCCTCGCAGTCGGCGCGGGACGAGGCCTTGCAGGCGCGGGAAGTGGTGCGCCGCTCCATCCACAACATCGAGGGCATGTCCGGGGAGATTGGCCGCGCTGCCGAGGCCGTGACCCAGCTGGCCGACGAGGTTGCCTCGATCGATGAAGTGCTGGCGGTGATCCGCAGCATCTCCGAGCAGACCAACCTGCTGGCGCTCAACGCCGCCATCGAGGCGGCGCGGGCCGGCGAGATGGGGCGAGGCTTCGCGGTTGTCGCCGATGAAGTGCGCACCTTGGCGCGGCGCACCCAGGTGTCCACCGACGAAGTGCAGCAGATGATCCAGCGCCTCAAGCACGGCGCCGGCACGGCGGTGGCGTCGATGCAGGCCGGGCAAACGGCCACCGGCAACGGTGTCGAGTCGAGCCAGCGCACCGGGACCTCGCTCGGCGCGATCACCGATCAGGTCGAGCGCATCAGCGGCATGAACGAGCAGGTGGCCACCGCCACCGAGGAACAGTCGGCGGTGACCGAGGAGATCAACCGGACGGTCCAGGGCATTTCCGACCTGGCGCGGCAGACGGCCGCCGAGGTGCAGGATTGCCGAGAGGAGTGCCAGGCGCTGCGTCGGCTGGCCGATGACCTGGCGCGGCAGATGGGTGGGTTCCGCCTTTGAATCGCAGGCGAGCGCTTTGCGCTCGTTTCGCCGGCTCCCACAGGTGATCGCGTAACCCTGTGGGAGCCGGCTTGCCGGCGATGGAGACCTGTCAGGCGTTGAAGATACCGCGGATATCCGCCGCCAACTCCCGCACGCGAGATTCCTGGGTATCCCACGAGCACATGAACCGCGCACCACCGCTACCGATGAAGGTATAGAAACGCCAGCCTTTGTTGCGCAGCGCCTCCAGCGCAGGTTCCGGCATCTGCAGGAACACCCCGTTGGCCTCAACCGGGAACATCAGCTCCACCCCCGGCAGGTCACTCACCAGCGATGCGAGCAACTGCGCGCAGTGGTTGGCGTGCTGGCCATGGCGCATCCACGCGCCGTCTTCGAGCAGCCCGACCCACGGTGCGGACAAGAAGCGCATCTTCGACGCCAGCTGCCCGGCCTGCTTGCAGCGGTAGTCGAAGTCTTCGGCCAGGTCGCGGTTGAAGAACAGGATCGCCTCGCCCACCGCCATGCCGTTCTTGGTGCCACCAAAACACAGCACATCCACGCCAGACTTCCAGGTCAGCTCGGCCGGCGAACAGCCGAGGAACGCGCAGGCATTGGTGAAGCGCGCGCCGTCCATGTGCAGGTTCAGGCCCAGTTCCTTGCAGGTGGCGCTGATTGCCTTGAGCTCGTCGGGGCGGTAGACGGTGCCCACTTCGGTGGCCTGGGTGAGGGTCACCACCCGCGGCTTGGGGTAGTGGATGTCCTGGCGCTTGAGTGCCACTTCGCGGATCGACTCGGGGGTGAGCTTGCCGTTGACGCTAGGCGCGGTGAGCAGCTTGGAGCCGTTGGAGAAGAACTCCGGCGCGCCGCATTCGTCGGTCTCGACGTGGGCGGTCTCGGAACAGATCACGCTGTGGTAGCTCTGGCACAGCGAGGCCAGGGCCAGGGAGTTGGCGGCGGTGCCGTTGAAGGCGAAGAACACTTCGCAGTCGGTCTCGAACAACTTGCGGAAGTACTCCGAGGCGCGTTCGGTCCACTGGTCGTCGCCGTAGGCGCGTTCGTGACCCTGGTTGGCCTTTTCCATCGCGGCCCAGGCTTCGGGGCAGATGCCGGAATAGTTGTCGCTGGCGAATTGCTGGTTGTTATTGGTCATGACGCCTGTCCTTTTTACGACGCAGGCACGCACTCTAAACCATCGATTCGGCGGTTGCCTATACAGGCCAACGCTCTCCCTGTGGGAGCCGGCTTGCCGGCGATAGCGTCCGCTCAACCAGCGATGGTTCTGCGTCTGGCCCCATCGCCGGCAAGCCGGCTCCCACAGGGCTGTGTGGCGCTTGGGGTAGCAATGTCGTAAACGCGCCATTGCAAGGCGCGCGCAGGCATCTGTACCGCCGTGCCCGGTCATACCATCGTTGCAAAGGGTGGGAAAACCCTCACCAGACAAGAAACGATCGCTGCCGGGAGATACACGATGTTCAGCAAGCAAGACCAGATCCAGGGTTACGACGACGCACTGCTGGCGGCGATGAATGCCGAGGAGCAGCGCCAGGAAGATCACATCGAGCTGATCGCCTCGGAGAACTACACCAGCAAGCGCGTGATGCAGGCCCAGGGCAGCGGTCTCACCAACAAATACGCCGAAGGCTACCCGGGCAAGCGCTACTACGGTGGCTGCGAGCATGTGGACAAAGTTGAGGCGCTGGCCATCGAGCGCGCCAAGCAGCTGTTCGGCGCCGATTACGCCAACGTCCAGCCGCACTCCGGCTCCTCGGCCAACGGCGCTGTGTACCTGGCCCTGCTGCAGGCTGGCGACACCATCCTGGGCATGAGCCTGGCCCACGGCGGCCACCTGACCCACGGCGCCAAGGTGTCGTCCTCGGGCAAGCTGTACAACGCCGTTCAATACGGGATCGACACCGCAACCGGCTTGATCGACTACGACGAAGTCGAGCGCCTGGCGGTGGAACACAAGCCGAAGATGATCGTCGCCGGCTTCTCGGCCTACTCCAAGACCCTGGACTTCCCGCGTTTCCGCCAGATCGCCGATAAAGTCGGCGCGCTGCTGTTCGTCGACATGGCCCACGTCGCCGGGCTGGTCGCCGCGGGGCTGTACCCGAACCCGATCCCGTTCGCCGACGTGGTCACCACCACCACCCACAAGACCCTGCGCGGGCCGCGTGGCGGCCTGATCCTGGCCAAGTCCAACGAAGAGATCGAGAAAAAGCTCAACGCCGCCGTGTTCCCCGGCGCCCAGGGCGGCCCGCTGATGCATGTGATCGCCGCCAAGGCGGTGTGCTTCAAGGAGGCGCTGGAGCCCGAATTCAAGGCCTACCAGAAACAAGTCATCGAAAACGCCCAGGCCATGGCCCAGGTATTCATCGAGCGCGGCTACGACGTGGTGTCCGGCGGTACCGACAACCACCTGTTCCTGGTCAGCCTGATCCGCCAGGGCCTGACCGGCAAGGACGCTGACGCAGCCCTCGGCCGCGCCCATATCACCGTCAACAAGAACGCCGTGCCCAACGACCCGCAGTCGCCGTTCGTCACCTCGGGCCTGCGCATCGGTACCCCGGCCGTCACCACCCGTGGCTTCAAGGTTGCCCAGTGCACTGCGCTGGCCGGCTGGATCTGCGATGTGCTGGACAACCTGGGCGACGCCGATGTCGAGGCCGATGTGGCCAAGAACGTCGCCGCGCTGTGCGCCGACTTCCCGGTCTACCGCTGAGTGGAGCAGAACACCATGCAACGTTATTCGGGCTTCGGCCTCTTCAAGCACTCCCTCAGCCACCACGAGAACTGGCAGCGCATGTGGCGCACGCCGACGCCGAAGAAGGTCTACGACGTGGTCATCGTCGGCGGTGGCGGCCATGGCCTGGCCACCGCCTACTACCTGGCCAAGGAGCACGGCATCACCAACGTCGCGGTGATCGAGAAGGGCTACCTGGGCGGCGGCAACACTGCCCGTAACACCACCATCGTGCGTTCCAACTACCTGTGGGATGAGTCGGCGCACTTGTACGAGCACGCAATGAAGCTGTGGGAAGGCCTTTCGCAGGACATCAACTACAACGTGATGTTCTCCCAGCGCGGCGTCTACAACCTGTGCCACACCCTGCAGGACATCCGTGACTCCGAGCGCCGGGTCAACGCCAACCGCCTCAACGGCGTCGACGGCGAGCTGATCCGCACCGAACAGGTGGCGGCCGAGATCCCATATCTCGACTGCTCGAAGAACACCCGCTACCCGATCCTCGGTGCCACCGTGCAGCGCCGTGGCGGCGTGGCCCGCCACGATGCCGTGGCCTGGGGCTTCGCCCGTGCCGCCGACGCCCTGGGCGTGGACCTGATCCAGCAGACCGAGGTAATAGGCTTCCGTAAAGAAAACGGCGCGGTGATCGGCGTCGAGACCAACAAGGGCTTCATCGGCGCCAAGCGCGTCGGCGTGGTCACCGCCGGTAACTCCGGGCACATGGCCAAGCTCGCCGGCTTCCGCCTGCCGCTGGAGTCGCACCCGTTGCAGGCGCTGGTATCGGAGCCGATCAAGCCGATCATCGACAGCGTGATCATGTCCAACGCCGTGCACGGCTACATCAGCCAGTCCGACAAGGGCGACCTGGTGATCGGCGCCGGTATCGACGGTTGGGTCGGCTACGGCCAGCGCGGTTCGTACCCGGTCATCGAGCACACCCTGCAGGCGATCGTCGAGATGTTCCCGATCCTCTCGCGCGTGCGCATGAACCGCCAGTGGGGCGGCATCGTCGACACCACCCCCGACGCCTGCCCGATCATCTCCAAGACCCCGGTGAAGAACATGTTCTTCAACTGCGGCTGGGGCACGGGCGGCTTCAAGGCCACCCCGGGCTCGGGCAACGTGTTTGCCGCCAGCCTGGCCAAGGGCGAGATGCACCCGCTGGCCGCGCCTTTCTCCATCGACCGTTTCTACAACGGCGCGCTGATCGACGAACACGGCGCCGCTGCCGTCGCCCACTGACCCCGGAGACAACCGTCATGTTGCACATCTTCTGTCCCCACTGCGGCGAGCTGCGCTCCGAGGAAGAATTCCACGCGTCCGGCCAGGCGCATATCGCCCGCCCGTTGGACCCGAACGCCTGCTCCGACGAGGAGTGGGGCACCTACATGTTCTTCCGCGACAACCCGCGTGGCATCCACCACGAGCTGTGGGACCACGTTGCCGGCTGCCGCCAGTACTTCAACGTCACCCGCGACACCGTGACCTACGAGATTCTGGAAACCTACAAGATCGGCGAGAAGCCTCAGGTCACCGCCGCCTCGAAACAGAGCAGCGCGCCAGCGACCGCCAAGGGCCAAGGGGAAAAAGTATGAGCCAGACCTATCGCCTCGCCAGCGGCGGCCGTATCGACCGCAGCAAGGTGCTGAATTTCACCTTCAACGGCAAGACCTATCAGGGCTATGCCGGCGACACTCTGGCCGCCGCGCTGCTGGCCAACGGCGTCGACATCGTCGGGCGCAGCTTCAAGTACTCGCGCCCCCGCGGGATCATCGCCGCCGGTACCGAAGAGCCGAATGCGATCCTGCAGATCGGCGCCAGCGAAGCTACCCAGATCCCCAACGTGCGCGCCACCCAGCAGGCCCTGTACGCAGGCCTGGTGGCCACCAGCACCAACGGCTGGCCGAACGTCAACAACGACATGATGGGCATCATCGGCAAGGTCGGCGGCAGCATGATGCCGCCCGGGTTCTACTACAAGACCTTCATGTACCCCAAGTCGTTCTGGATGACCTACGAGAAGTACATCCGCAAGGCGGCGGGCCTCGGCCGCGCGCCGCTGCAGAATGATCCGGACAGCTACGACTACATGAACCAGCACTGCGACGTGCTGATCGTCGGCGCCGGCCCTGCCGGCCTGGCCGCCGCGCTGGCTGCTGCCCGTAGCGGTGCCCGGGTGATCCTGGCGGACGAGCAGGAAGAGTTCGGCGGCACCTTGCTCGACAGCCGCGAAACCCTCGATGGCAAACCAGCCTCCGATTGGGTCAATGCCGTTGTCGCCGAACTGGAGTCGCTGCCGGAAGTCACCCTGTTGCCACGCAGCACGGTCAATGGCTATCACGACCACAACTTCCTGACCATCCACGAGCGTCTTACCGACCACCTTGGTGACCGCGCCCCGATCGGCCAGGTGCGCCAGCGCGTGCACCGTGTACGTGCCAATCGTGTAGTGCTGGCTGCTGGCGCCCATGAGCGTCCATTGGTGTACGGCAACAACGACCTGCCGGGCAACATGCTGGCTGGCGCCGTATCCACCTACGTGCGCCGCTATGGCGTGGCCCCGGGCCGCAAGCTGGTGCTGTCGACCAACAACGACCACGCCTACCGTGCCGCGTTGGACTGGCACGATGCCGGCCTGCAAGTGGTCGCCATCGCCGACGCCCGCCACAACCCGCGTGGCTCGCTGGTCGAAGAGGCTCGCGCCAAAGGTATTCGCATCCTCACCTCCAGCGCCGTGATCGAGGCCAAGGGCAGCAAGCACGTCACCGGCGCCCGCGTGGCCGCCATCGATGTCCAGGCGCACAAGGTCACCAGCCCTGGTGAAACCCTCGACTGCGACCTGATCGCCACCTCCGGCGGCTACAGCCCGGTGGTGCACCTGGCCTCGCACCTGGGCGGTCGCCCGGTGTGGCGTGAAGACATCCTCGGCTTCGTGCCGGGCGATGCCCCGCAGAAACGCGTGTGCGTCGGTGGCGTGAACGGCGTCTATGCCCTTGGTGACGTGATCGCCGACGGTTTCGAAGGCGGTGTTCGCGCTGCCACCGAGGCCGGCTTCAAGGCCAGTGTCGGCACCCTGCCGAAAACCCTGGCGCGCAAGGAAGAGGCCACCGTGGCCCTGTTCCAAGTGCCCCACGACAAAAGCACCGCCCGTGCGCCGAAGCAGTTCGTCGACCAACAGAACGACGTCACCGCCGCGGCCATCGAGCTGGCCACCCGCGAAGGCTTCGAGTCGGTCGAGCACGTCAAGCGCTACACCGCCCTGGGCTTCGGCACCGACCAGGGCAAGCTGGGCAACATCAACGGCCTGGCCATCGCCGCCCGCTCGCTCGGGATCGGCATCCCGGAAATGGGCACCACCATGTTCCGCCCCAACTACACGCCGGTGACCTTCGGCGCGGTAGCAGGCCGGCACTGCGGCCACCTGTTCGAGCCGGTGCGCTTCACCGCCCTGCATGCCTGGCACATCAAGAACGGCGCCGAGTTCGAGGACGTCGGCCAATGGAAGCGCCCGTGGTACTTCCCCAAGCCCGGCGAAGATATCCACACCGCGGTGGCCCGCGAGTGCAAGGCCGTGCGTGACAGCGTCGGCCTGCTGGACGCCTCGACCCTGGGCAAGATCGACATCCAGGGCCCTGACGCCCGCGAGTTCCTCAACCGCATCTACACCAACGCCTGGACCAAGCTCGACGTGGGCAAGGCCCGCTACGGCCTGATGTGCAAGGAAGACGGCATGGTCTTCGACGACGGCGTGACCGCCTGCGTCGGCGACAACCACTTCATCATGACCACCACCACCGGCGGCGCCGCTCGCGTGCTGCAGTGGCTGGAGCTGTACCACCAGACCGAATGGCCGGAAATGAAGGTGTTCTTCACCTCGGTCACCGACCACTGGGCGACCATGACCCTGTCCGGGCCCAACAGCCGCAAGCTGCTGGCCGACGTCAGCGACATCGACCTGGACAAGGACGGCTTCCCGTTCATGAGCTGGAAGGAAGGCCTGGTCGGCGGCGTGCCGGCGCGGGTGTTCCGCATCTCGTTCACCGGCGAGCTGTCGTACGAGATCAACGTGCAGGCCAACTACGCCATGGGCGTGTTGGAACAGATCGTCGAGGCGGGCAAAAAGTACAACCTGACCCCGTACGGCACCGAGACCATGCACGTGCTGCGCGCCGAGAAGGGCTTCATCATCGTCGGCCAGGACACCGACGGCTCGATGACCCCGGACGACCTCAACATGAGCTGGTGCGTGGGCCGCAACAAGGCCTTCTCGTGGATCGGCCTGCGCGGCATGAACCGCGAGGACACCACCCGCGACAATCGCAAGCAACTGGTGGGCCTCAAGCCCGTGGACCCGAACGTTTGGCTGCCCGAGGGCGCCCAACTGGTGTTCGACCCCAAGCAGCCGATCCCGATGGACATGGTCGGCCACGTCACCTCCAGCTACGCGGCCAACTCTCTGGGCTATTCGTTCGCCATGGGCGTGGTCAAGGGCGGCCTCAAGCGCCTGGGCGAGCGGGTCTATTCGCCGCAGGCCGATGGCAGCGTGATCGAGGCCGAGATCGTGTCTTCGGTGTTCTTCGATCCGAAGGGTGAGCGGCAGAACGTTTGATTCCGGGCCCTGTGGGGCAGGCCAGGCCCTTCGCCGGCAAGCCGGCTCCCACAGGTTCGATGCAGCTCCTGAGGTCGATGCGGTCCCTGTGGGAGCTGGCTTGCCAGCGATGGGGCCAGCGCATCCATCCAGTTGCTGCATCGCTTCGACGAACACGAATTCAAGGCAGGTAAGAAATGAGCGCTATCAACGTCTTCCAGCAAAACCCAGGCCCTGACGCCAAGGCCCAGTCGCCACTGCACCACGCCGACCTGGCCAGCCTGGTCGGCAAGGGCCGCAAGAACGCAGGCGTGACCCTGCGCGAAAAGAAATTCCTCGGCCACCTGACCCTGCGTGGCGACGGCCATGACCAGGCCTTCGCTGGCGGCGTGCACAAGGCCCTGGGCCTGGAGCTGCCGGTGGCCTTGACCGTGGTCGCCAACAGCGAGATGTCGCTGCAGTGGGTGGGCCCGGACGAATGGCTGCTGATCGTCCCCGGCGGCCAGGAGTTCGCCGTCGAGCAGAAGCTGCGCGACGCCCTCGACGGCCAGCACATCCAGGTGGTCAACGTCACCGGCGGGCAGACCCTGCTTGAACTCCGTGGCCCCAACGTGCGCGACGTGCTGATGAAATCCACCAGCTATGATGTACACCCGAACAACTTCCCGGTTGGCAAGGCCGTCGGTACCGTGTTCGCCAAGTCGCAACTGGTGATCCGCCGTACCGCCGAGGACACCTGGGAGTTGGTGATTCGCCGCAGCTTCTCCGACTACTGGTGGCTGTGGCTGCAGGACGCATCGGCCGAGTACGGCCTGGCCATCGAAGCCTAAGGAGCAGCACCATGAGTCGGGCACCGGACACCTGGATTCTCACCGCCGACTGCCCGAGCATGCTCGGCACGGTCGATGTGGTGACGCGTCATCTCTACGAGCAGCGCTGCTACGTCACCGAGCACCATTCCTTCGATGACCGGCTGTCGGGGCGGTTCTTCATACGTGTGGAGTTCCGCGCCGCGGACGGCTTCGACGAGGAGGGCTTCCGCGCCGGCCTCGCCGAACGCAGCGAAGCCTTCGGCATGGCCTTTGAGCTGACCGCGCCGAACCACCGCCCCAAGGTGGTGATCATGGTGTCCAAGGCCGACCATTGCCTGAACGACCTGCTGTACCGCCAGCGCATCGGCCAGCTGGCCATGGATGTGGTCGCGGTGGTGTCCAACCACCCCGACCTGGAGCCCCTGGCGCATTGGCACAAGATCCCCTACTACCACTTCGCCCTCGACCCCAACGACAAGCCGGCGCAGGAGCGCAAGGTGCTGCAGGTGATCGAGGAGAGCGGCGCCGAACTGGTCATTCTTGCCCGTTACATGCAAGTGCTGTCGCCGGAGCTGTGCCGCCGGCTGGATGGCTGGGCGATCAACATCCACCACTCGTTGCTGCCTGGCTTCAAGGGCGCCAAGCCGTATCACCAGGCCTATAACAAGGGTGTGAAGATGGTCGGTGCCACCGCGCACTACATCAACAACGACCTGGACGAAGGGCCGATCATCGCCCAGGGCGTGGAGGTGGTGGATCACAGCCACTACCCGGAAGACCTGATCGCCAAGGGGCGGGACATCGAATGCCTGACCCTGGCGCGGGCGGTGGGGTATCACATTGAGCGGCGGGTGTTCCTCAACGCCAATCGCACGGTCGTGCTCTGATAGATCGCCGGGGCTGCTGCGCAGCCCTTTCGCTGGCAAGCCAGCTCCCACAGGTTCTGCGCGGACACTGTGGGAGCTGGCTTGCCAGCGAAAGGGCCGCAAAGCGGCCCCAGGTTTTTGCGCCGCAAACAGGCATCCCCCTGTCGCATCCAGTCACCGCCCCATCCCCCATCAAGCCCACAATCCCTTCATTCCAGTAACACAGGCCGCCCACGGAAAGGCGGCGCTTTCCACCACCGCTGCATAAATACAAATCAAGCGAGGTAAGAAGCATGTCTGGTAACCGTGGAGTGGTGTATCTCGGCGCGGGCAAGGTCGAGGTGCAGAAGATCGACTACCCCAAGATGCAGGACCCGCGCGGCAAGAAGATCGAGCACGGTGTCATCCTCAAGGTGGTCTCCACCAACATCTGCGGCTCCGACCAGCACATGGTCCGCGGCCGCACCACCGCCCAGGTCGGCCTGGTACTGGGCCACGAAATCACCGGTGAAATCGTCGAGATGGGGCGTGACGTCGAGCGCCTGAAGATCGGCGACCTGGTGTCGGTGCCGTTCAACGTCGCCTGCGGCCGTTGCCGTTCGTGCAAAGAGATGCACACCGGCGTCTGCCTGACCGTGAACCCGGCCCGCGCTGGCGGCGCATACGGCTATGTGGACATGGGCGACTGGACCGGCGGTCAGGCCGAATACGTGCTGGTGCCGTACGCCGACTTCAACCTGCTGAAACTGCCGGACCGCGACAAGGCCATGGAGAAGATCCGCGACCTGACCTGCCTGTCCGACATTCTCCCGACCGGCTACCACGGCGCCGTCACCGCAGGCGTTGGCCCGGGCAGCACAGTGTATGTCGCCGGTGCTGGCCCGGTCGGCCTGGCCGCCGCAGCGTCCGCCCGCCTGCTGGGTGCTGCCTGCGTGATCGTCGGCGACCTCAATCCGCTGCGCCTGGCCCACGCCAAATCCCAGGGCTTCGAGGTGGTCGACCTGTCCAAGGACACCCCGTTGCACGAGCAGATTGTCGATATCCTCGGCGAGCCGGAAGTGGACTGCGCGGTGGATGCCGTGGGCTTCGAAGCCCGTGGCCATGGCCATGAAGGCGCCAAGCACGAAGCCCCGGCCACCGTACTCAACTCGCTGATGCAAGTGACCCGCGTTGCCGGCAACATCGGCATTCCGGGCCTGTACGTGACCGAAGACCCGGGCGCGGTGGATGCCGCCGCCAAGATTGGCGCGCTGAGTATCCGCTTCGGCCTGGGTTGGGCCAAGTCCCATAGCTTCCACACCGGGCAGACCCCGACCATGAAGTACAACCGCCAGCTGATGCAGGCGATCATGTGGGATCGCATCAATATCGCCGAAGTGGTGGGGGTGCAGGTGATCAGCCTGGATCAAGCGCCGGAGGGATATGGCGAGTTTGATGCGGGGGTGCCGAAGAAGTTTGTGATTGATCCGCATAAAACATTTAGCGCGGCTTGACAGATTGCACCAATGCCCCGTTTCGGGGCATTGGTTTTCAGATGTTTAACGTGCGGTTATACAGGGCTTGTGGTAGCGTCATTCAAGAAACCCCCAATCTCAGCACTTGGTTTGCTTTTGAAATATCGCTCTGGAGTGATGGCAGAATAGTTCTTAACTCTAGCCAGTCACCTACGAAGCTGTATTGCGTTCGCAAGAATTTCATTTTTGAACGGGCCATTGTTTCGTCTTCACTGGCCTGTTTGTAATGCGCTTTTTCGCCCCTGTCCGAGCCGGTACCTCTCGCCATGGTTTTTTGAGCGGCTTCTACTTTTTTCTCATTTACGATGTACTGTTGAACTTGTTCTCTAGCGTTGTATCGCTTGAATTTTTCGATTAGTACATTCGACTCGTCAATTCCTTTGGATATGGCTTCTTTGTAATCTGTTCCTAGTTTGGCTGGCTTGTTCGGGTCAAGCATGCGTTTTCCATTGTCCATAAAGGACTCGTACAGCTTTCCGCCATTAACTCCGATGGGGTCC
Organism: Pseudomonas sp. FW305-96; assembly: GCF_058783825.1. Lineage (NCBI taxonomy): Bacteria > Pseudomonadati > Pseudomonadota > Gammaproteobacteria > Pseudomonadales > Pseudomonadaceae > Pseudomonas > Pseudomonas sp. FW305-96. The sequence continues at coordinate 131,872 of NZ_JBYSYW010000006.1, read as the reverse complement.
AGTAAATGCCCAAGGGGCCTTTTAATACCAGCGTGACCGCTAGGGTCAATGTTGTTGATGGGGTCGCCTGAGCAGTACATGTAGCTATTGATGCCGCCACCACCAAATGGACTTAGGTTGTCCGCCGAGATGAAACGCATTAATTGTGGGTTGAATACTCGATATCCGTTACCCAGCATGTAGTGGCCAGTGTGTTCACGTAGTTGAGCGTTGAAACCTAAGGCGAGGGGCTTGGTTAATACTGCGGAGAAGCCTCCGTAAGGCGCATACGATAATCTAAGTTCGTCCGGCGGTTGGCGGTGGAGCAGAATGGACCCTTGCATGTCTGAAGCCAGCAAGCTGGTGCCTGACTTGAGCTTGTATTGTTGTGCCATGTGAACTCCGTCTGGAAGCAGGTTTTGCTCCACTCTGCGACGAGGGGTAGCCGAGTGACAACTGGCAAAAATATCAGGTCAGTGGAAATCTCTTACTCATTCTCAGGTTGTTTCTCAGTGCATTCGTGAGGGTGCAGGAAATATCTGTTCGGCGAACGTCAGGAGAAGGTGTCTTCTAGCCCCGTGCCTTTGAATCTAGATTTCGGCCTGTCTCTCGACATGCGAGGGAGGGTATCTTTTATCCATGTCAAATACCTTGAATATTGAGGCTGCCTTGGTTTCGGGCATTCATAATGCGTCCCGTGTAATTGACCTGTTGGCATGCCGTCTTGTATATAGTTATCGCTTGTTGCGTCGGTTCCGGATGCCTTGAACGCGTTCATTGTGATCGGCTAGCCTGTCTAGGCTATCTTCGCGATGCTCGATGGACGGCCGCCCTTCTGCGCGGCGGCGTCCGTCTCGACCGCGAGGGGGGAGCCCAGCATTACCCCAGAGGCTTTTCAAATGTTGCATGGTGAGTTCATATGTACGGTGCTCTGCCGCTTCGACTGAAACACCCTTGATGTGAAATGTGCCTTCATTAATCGCATCGCTAATGTCACTGTAGTTATCAACCGTTATGTTTTCGAAAGCGGCTTTGTTTGATGTTTTGGTGGCGACAATTTGGGTGTTTTTTGCAAGTGCTTTTAAGTTCTTCGCTTCGGTGCTAGGCAGGTGTTTTGTAATTCCTTCGACTACGGTGTCTTTGAGCAGAAGTGCGGGCCAACCGATTGACTTATCAATATACCATGCAGTGTTTGTTCTGCCAGGAAGGCCGGGAGCGTGTCCGGACCTATCTGCCATATTAACAGGGTCGCCTTGGCAGTATGCATAGCTATTCAGGCCTCCGCGCTCAAATGGGGACCAGCTGTCGGGCGAGTTGAAACGCATTAATGCGGTTTTGTAACCGCGGTAACCATTGCCTAATAGGTAGATATCGTTTTTTTCACGGTGTATGCCGGTGAAACCCAGCAAGCGGGTCATGCCATTGAAAGGGCCGAAGCCAAATGCTGTATAGGGGCAGGATTGTTGCTCCTGCGGCTTATGCCGGTGCAATACAGATCCCTGTCTGTCTGTTGCCAAAAACACTGTTTCTGAGCTTTTTTTGAATCCCTGTCTCATGGCACACCCCTGGCGTTCGCTCGACTTTGCATGACTCTGCGACGGAGGGACGGAGCTAGCAACTGGCAAAAATGTCAGTTACGCAGATGGGTCCTACTTGCTCACAGGACGTATCTCACTGACTGGATGGGGTGAAGGAAATACGCCTACACCGATGGCTACCACGCCCAGGAACTGGCGACCGAGGGCGATTTGAGGCAGCTCCAGCTCCAGCCTGCAGCACCTGACCGTCGCGTGGGGCCAGGTCGATGCGCTGGTGGGGGCGTTGAAGCAGGTGTCTGCCTCGGGCTTTTATCAGCCGGGTTGAGATAGCCGGGGCCGCTGTGCGGCCCCATCGCCGCGGTTCGTCGCCACGACAAGCCGGCTCCCACAGGGACAGCGCAGGGCTCAGACTATTGCGCAATCCACTGTGGGAGCTGGCTCGCCAGCGATTGGCCCTGGGATGAACACCGATGGCCGGCCCGGAACAAACCCCCGGCACCCCAGTCCAACCCCTCGTTTCCCGGCCATTCCGGCCGACGAGGTCCCTCCCGATGAAAGCATTCACCCTGGCAACCTTGATGACCCTGGCCGCAAGCCCGGTGTTCGCCTTCAACCTGAGCGACGCGGCCAATGCCGTTTCGGCCATGCAGAACCAGAACCAGCAGGCCCAGGGGCAAGCGCCAGCCGCCCAGGCCAACCTGCTCAATACGCTGGGCAGCGAGTTGAAAATCACCCCCGAGCAGGCCATCGGCGGCGCCGGGGCCATGTTGGGCCTGGCGCGCAACAACCTCAGCGGCGATGACTACGGGCAGTTGACCAAGGCTGTGCCGGGGCTCGACCTGCTGTCGGGCAACAATGCGCTGGGTGGGCTGAACGGGCTGGGGCAGTTGCTGGGCAATGACAAGAACAGCTCGGCCCTGAGCAATGCGCTGGGCGGTGAAGTCGAGAACCGCAATGACCTGGACAACGCCTTCAAGGCGCTGGGCATGGATACCGGGATGATCGGCCAGTTCGCGCCGTTGATCCTGCAGTACCTGGGGCAGCAGGGGATTGCCGGGTCGTTGCTGCAGAACCTGGGGAGTTTGTGGGGTAGCCCAGCGGTAGCCACCCCGTCGGTTTGATCCAAGATTTTGCAGGAGCGGGACAAGCCCGCTCCTACAGGAAATGTGTGGGACTATGCGGTCTCGGAGAAATCCACCAACCGCACCGGTCGACGGAAACCGGCCGTCAGCACCGCCAGGTACGCCAGCCCCAGGGCAAACCAGCACAAGCCGATCACCAGCGTCAGCGCCGACAGGCTGGTCCACAGCCACAAGGTCAGGCTCAACCCCACCAGCGGTACCGCGCCGTAGCGCAACAGGCCCAGCGGCGTGCGCTGTCCGGCGTCATCCATCAGGTGCGTCTTCACCACCGCCAGGTTCACCGCCGAGAACGCCACCAGCGCGCCAAAACTGATCAGCGAGGCGAGGGTGGCCAGGTCGATCACCAGTGCCAGCAGCGAGAACGCCGACACCAGCAGGGTGGCGAACACCGGCGTGCCGAAGCGCGGCGACAGGTAGCCGAAGCTGCGCTGCGGCAGCACGCGGTCGCGGCCCATGGTAAACAGGATGCGTGACACCGCCGCCTGCGAGGCCAGCGCCGAGCCCAGGCTGCCGGCAACAAAGGCAGCGGTGAAGAAGTTGGCGAGGAACTGCCCACCGGCCTTCATCATCACTTCGTTGGCCGCGGCATCGGTGTTGGCGAAGGTGCTGCCCGGCAGCACCAGCTGGCTGACATAGGCCAGCACGGTGAACAGCAGCCCGGCGCCGAGGGTGGTGAGGATGATCGCCCGCGGCACGTCGCGGCGGGCGTCCTTGCATTCCTCGGCCAGGGTCGACACGGCATCGAAGCCGAGGAACGACAGGCACAGCACCGCCGCCCCCGCCATCAAGGCACCGAAGCCCGGCGCGCTGCCATCACCGCGCAGCGGCGCCAGCAGGTCCACCGGCTGCCCGGCCAGGCCCTGCCAGGACAAGGCGACGAACACGCCGATAAAGACGATCTGCGCGCCGACGATCAGGTTGCTGGTCTTGGCCACCGAGTGGATGCCGACCACGTTGAGCACGGTCACCACGGCGATGGCCGTCAGCACGATGGTCCAGGCCGGGATGGCCGGGAACGCGATGTTGAGGAACAGCCCGATCAGCAGGTAATTGATCATCGGGATGAACAGGTAGTCGAGCAGCAGCGACCAGCCCGCCAGGAAACCCACGTTGGGGCCGAACGCCATGTTGGTGTAGGAGTACGCCGAGCCCGCGACCGGGAAGCGCTTGACCATGAAGCTGTAGGAGGTGGCGGTGAACAGCATGGCCAGCAGGGTGACCAGGTAGGCACCGGCGGTGCGGCCACCGCTGAGTTCGGTGACGATGCCGTAGGTGGTGAAGATGGTCAGCGGGACCATGTACACCAGGCCGAAGAACACCAGGGCGGGCAGGCCCAGGACGCGGCGCAGTTGCGCGGGGGCGGAGCAGGGAGGGTTGGCCATCGATCGATCCTGGCTTTTCTTGTAGTTGTGGTTGATCGATTTTTATCCACTCAGGTGGGTGGTGACAAACAAAGAGTTCCTTATGTCGATTATAAATCTGGATTTTAATCGGGGTTTGGTGAGGTAGTTGTAGGCCCTATCGCGGGCAAGAGCGCGACAGGGCCATTGGTTTCAGCGCATCTCCGCGCGCAACAGCGCGATCCGCTGGTCCTTGTCCAGCCACAGCTGGTTGACCCAGGCCTGCACGGTCTGGCGGAACGCCGGGTCGTTCTCGTAATCGCCCTCGCACAGCGCCGGGTCCAGCTCGCGCACGCGGATGTCGATGATCACCCGGCTGATGCTGCCGTTGAGCAGGTCCCAGAACCCCGGCGCCTTGTCGCCCGGGTAGACGATGGTCACATCGAGCAGCGCATCCAGCTGTTCGCCCAGCGCCGCCAGCACGAAGGCAACGCCGCCGGCCTTGGGCTTGAGCAGGTGGCGGTAGGGCGATTGCTGCTCGGCGCGCTTGGCCTCGGTGAAGCGGGTGCCTTCGAGGTAGTTGACCACGGTCACCGGCTGGCGCTTGAACAGCTCGCAGGCGGCCTTGGTGATCTCCAGGTCCTTGCCCTTGAGTTCGGGGTGCTTGTCGAGGAAGGCCTTGCTGTAGCGCTTCATGAACGGGTAATCCAGCCCCCACCAGGCCAGGCCCAGCAGCGGTACCCAGATCAGCTCTTTCTTGAGGAAGAACTTGAAGAACGGCACGCGACGGTTGAGGCTCTCGATCAGCGCCGGGATATCCACCCAGGTCTGGTGATTGCTCACGCACAGGTACGAGGTGTCCTGGCGCAGCGTGTCGACGCCGCGGATGTCCCACTGGGTGGGGATGCACAGGGCGAAGATGGCCTTGTCGATTTCCGACCAGGTTTCGGCGATCCACATCACCGCGGCCGACGCGTAGTCGCGGCCACGACCCGGCAGCACCAGCTTGAGCAGGGCGAAGACCAGCAGCGGGCCGATCAGCACCAGGGTGTTGAGCAGCAGCAGGGTGAGGGTGAGGATGCCGGTCAGCAGGCGACGCATAAGGGGACTCTTGTTGTGTGAGGTGAACGGTTGGCAATGATAAGCAGGGTATGGCCCTTAGCCAAACGTCGTACGTCCATTAACTGGGACAAATGTTTCACATTATGTTGTTTAACCTGTGGCGACGAACCTATCCTGCCCGCACAGTCTAAGCACTGACCCCTCTCAAGGAAGCCTGCCCTGTGAAACCCTTGCTTGCCCTGCTGTCCCTTCTGGCGCTGCCGGTGATGGCCGCCGAACCGACGCTCTATGGCCGTTACGAGAACATCAAGCTGCCGGAGATCGGCCAGACCCTCAAAGCCAAGATGGATACCGGTGCCTGGACCGCTTCGCTGTCGGCCAAGGACATCGAGATGTTCACCCGTGATGGCAACGAGTGGGTGCGCTTCCGCCTGGCGACCGAGGGTGCCAGCGACAAGCTCTACGAACATGAAGTGTCGCGTATCAGCAAGATCAAGAACCGCGCCGAGGAAGATGACGAGGAGGAGTCGCCAGCGCTCTCGCATCGCCCGGTGATCGACCTGGAAATGTGCCTGGGCGATGTGAAACGCACCGTGGAGGTCAACCTGGTTGACCGCAGCAATTTCCGTTATCCGCTGTTGATCGGCTCCAAGGCCCTGCGCAAGTTCAAGGCAGCAGTGGATCCGCGCGAGAAGTTCACGGCAGGCAATCCGGGCTGCTGATGCAGAAGCTGCAAGCATCGAGCGACAAGCTGCAAGAAACGGCGGATCGGTGTAAGTTGCCGCGATCCGCTTTCACTTGAAGCTTGCAGCTCGAGGCTTGCCGCTCAGATGCCCCACATCCTCATCGTCGAAGACGAATCCGCCATCGCCGACACCCTCATCTACGCCCTGCAGGCCGACGGCCACAGCACCGAGTGGGTGACCCTCGGCAGCGCCGCCGTCGAGCAACAGCGTCTGCGCCCGGCCGACCTGGTGATCCTCGACATCGGCCTGCCTGACATCAGCGGTTTCGAAACCTGCCGCCAGTTGCGCCGTTTCAGCGAGGTGCCGGTAATGTTTCTCAGCGCCCGCGACGCCGAGATCGATCGCGTGCTGGGCCTGGAGATCGGCGCCGACGACTACGTGGTCAAGCCGTTCAGCCCCCGCGAGGTGGCGGCGCGGGTGCGGGCGATCCTCAAGCGCATGACGCCGAGGGTTGAAGTGGCCAGCGACAGCACACCGTTCCAGCTCGATACCCTGGCGATGCGCATCAGCTACCGGGGCCAGGCGCTGGCGCTCACCCGCCACGAGTTCCGCCTGTTGCAAAGCCTGCTCGAGCAACCGCGCCGGGTGTTCAGCCGCGAGCAATTGCTCGATGGCCTGGGCGTGGCTTCGGACGTAGGCTATGAGCGCACCATCGACAGCCATATCAAGAGCCTGCGCGCCAAGCTGCGCCAGGTCGCGCCTGACGCCGAGGCAATCCAGACGCACCGCGGCCTGGGCTACAGCTACAGCCCGGAGCATGCCTGATGCGCCTGGGGATTCGAATTTTCCTGGTGTACTTCCTGTTCGTCGGCCTGGCGGGCTACTTCCTGCTCAACACGGTGCGCGAGCAGATCCGCCCGGTGGTGCGTCAGTCATCGGAAGAAACCCTGGTGGACACCGCCAACCTGCTGGCCGAGATCCTTCATGACGATGTGAAGAACGGCACCCTGACCCAGAGCCGCCTGTCGCAGGTGCTGGCTTCCTATGGCGAGCGGCGCCCGAGCGCGCAGATCTGGGGATTGGCGAAAAACCAGGTCAGCCACCGGATCTACGTGACCGATGCCAAGGGCATCGTCCTGCTCGACTCCAGCGGCCAGGCCGTGGGCAAGGATTATTCGCGCTGGAACGACGTCTACCTGACCCTGCGTGGCCAGTACGGCGCACGTTCGACCCGCAGCGACCCGGATGATGAAAGCACCTCGGTGATGCATGTGGCGGCGCCGATCCTCGACGGCGGCCAGATCATCGGCGTGGTCACCGTGGCCAAGCCCAACAGCTCGCTGCAGCCGTACATCGACCGCTCCGAGCGGCGCCTGCTGATCCTCGGCCTCGGGCTGATCGTGCTCGGCCTGTTGGTGGGGGCGGCGCTGTCGTGGTGGCTGACTCGCTCGCTGCGCCGCCTCACTCATTACGCCCAGGCGGTCAGCGAGGGCCAGCGTGCCGCGCTGCCGCACTACAAGGGCGGCGAGCTGCTGCAACTGGCCACGGCGGTGGAGCGCATGCGTACCCAGCTGGAAGGCAAGGCCTACGTCGAACGCTATGTGCACACACTCACCCATGAACTCAAGAGCCCGCTGGCGGCGATCCGTGGCGCCTCGGAACTGCTGCAGGGTGACATGCCGCAAGAGCAGCGGGCGCGCTTTGCCGGCAATATCGAGCGCGAGAGCGACCGCTTGCAGCAGATGATCGAGCGGCTGCTCAACCTGGCCCGGGTCGAACAGATGCAGGCCCTGGAGGACGAGCAGCAGGTGGCGGTGGCGGCGTTGATCGACGAGCTGCTGCTGGCCCATGGCACGAGGATCGACGGTGCCGGGTTGCAGGTGCGCCAGCGCATTCCGGCGGGCCTCAGGCTGCTGTGCGATCCGTTCCTGATGCGCCAGGCGCTGGCCAACCTGCTGGACAACGCGCTGGACTTCACCCCGCAGCAAGGCGCATTGGCCTTCGAGCTGGAGCGCGATGGCGAGCGGGTAGCCTTGAGCCTGTTCAACCAGGGGCAGGCGATCCCCGAATATGCCCTGGGCCGGGTCAGCGAGCGCTTCTATTCGCTGCCAAGGCCCGGCACCGGGCGCAAGAGCACCGGGCTGGGGCTGAACTTCGTGGCCGAGGTGATGCAGTTGCATGGCGGGGCGTTGGCGGTGGACAACGTCGAGGGGGGCGTGCGGGTGAGGTTGTGGCTGCCGGCGCGGCGCGTCAGTTGAATTGCCGGGGGCCGCTTTGCGGCCCTTTCGCCGGCGAGCCGGCTCCCACAGGGATTTGCGCATGGCATGCGCGCGGGTAGCCCGAATCTCCACACAATCTCCACATTCCCTCCCCAAGGGCTCCACGCAGCGGGCAGACACTGCCCGCATCGCAAACGGAGCCCAACCCCATGAACAAGACCCTAGGTTTCAAGCTCGGCCTGATCGCCGTGCTGATCCTGCTGCTGCTGATTCCCCTGCTGATGATCGGCGGCTTGATCGACGAACGTCAGCAACTGCGCAACAACGTGCTCGGCGAGATCGCCGCGAGCTCCAGCTTCGACCAGCTGGTCAGCGGCCCGGTGGTGGTGGTGCCCTATCGCAAGTACGAGCGCCGCTGGATCGACAAGGACGGCAAGAGCGTCCAGGAAACCAGCACGGTCCACGGCCAGCTGTACTTCCTGCCGGAAACCTTCGAAATGGATGTGGGCGTCGATACCGAGCTGCGTGCCCGGGGCATCTACCAGGCGCGCCTGTTCCATGCCAAGAGCAGGATCAGCGGCCGCTTCAAGCTGCCCGAGCGCTGGGGGATCGAGAAGGACTACGACGACTATCGCTTCGACAAGCCGCGGCTGATGGTCGGCATCAGTGATATCCGCGGTATCGAGAACAGCCTTGAACTGAAGTTGGACGACCAGCGCCTGCCGTTCCAGCCCGGCAACGGTGTCGACTGGTTGCCTGGCGGCGTGCATGTGGACCTGCCGCAGTTCAGCGAGCCGCAGGCCCGGGAGTTCACCTATGCCTTCGACCTGGACCTGCTGGGCACCGGGCAACTGACCGTGCTGCCGGTCGGGCGCAGCAGTACCGTGGACATGCGCGCCAACTGGCCGCACCCGAGCTTCATCGGCAACTTCCTGCCTAGCCGCCGCGCCATCGACGAGAAAGGCTTCAGCGCTCACTGGCAGACCACGTTCTTCGCCACCAACCTGGAAGAGGCGGTGCGCCTGTGCGCCACGGCGCAGAAGTGCGCTGACTTCACCGACCGGGCGTTTGGCGTCAGCTTCGTCGACCCGGTGGACCAGTACCTCAAGAGCGAGCGGGCGATCAAGTACGCGCTGCTGTTCATCGCCCTGACCTTCGCCGGCTTCTTCCTGTTCGAAGTGCTGAAGAACCTCAGCGTGCACCCGGTGCAGTACATCCTGGTGGGCGTGGCCCTGGCGTTCTTCTACCTGTTACTGCTGTCGTTGTCGGAGCACCTGGGGTTCGGCTTGGCCTATGGGCTGTCGGCGTCGGGCTGTGTGCTGCTGATCGGCTTCTATCTGGTGCACGTGCTGCGCAGCCTTGGGCGGGGGGTGGGCTTTGCGGCGGGGTTGGCGGCGTTGTACGGCATGCTCTACGGGCTGCTCAGCGCCGAGGACTACGCATTGCTGATGGGCTCGTTGCTGTGCTTCGGCCTGCTGGGTGTGTTCATGGTGCTGACCCGCCGGCTGGACTGGTCGCGGGTGGGGAGGGGCGTATGAGGGAGGATAGAGAGATCGGGCGCTGGTTGGCGCAGAGGATTGGGCAGTTGTTTCCTGTGATACGGCGTTGATGCTGGGGCTGCTGTGCAGCCCAATCGCCGGCAAGCCGGCTCCCACAAGGATTGCGCTGAACTCTGTGGGAGCCGGCTTGTCGTGGCGACGAACCGCGGCGATTGCGGTGGATCAGGCTACAGGAGCTGTAGCCACCATCGACGGCCGCTTCGACACCTCGGCATACCACGCCGCCAGCCCTGGCTGCCTTTCACGCCAGCCGAACTCAGGCTGGCGCAGGTCCAGGTACCCCAGCGCACAGGCCACGCCAATCGCGGCCAAATCAAACCCCGAGGCCAGCTCCGCCAGGTGTTCCTGCTCCAGGTTGGCCAGGCTGCGACGGATCTTCTCGCCCTGGGCCTCGACCCAACCCGTCCACTGCTTGTCCGCCGGGCGCAGGAAGGTTTCATAGCGGGTAGCCACCGCAGCATCCATGATCGCATCGGCCTGGGAGACCAGGGTCAGGCGCCGCCAGCGCGCCGAACCCTCGCGGGGGATCAACGGCAGGCCTACATGCTGGCTGTCGAGGTACTCGCAGATAACCCGGCTGTCGTGCAGCACACTGCCATCGTCCAGGCGCAGGGCCGGAATCTTGCCGATCGGGTTGCCCCGGTTGAGCTGCTCGTCGCCGTTCACCGGGCTGATGTTCACGCCCTGCACGGTGACGCGCTCCAGCTGGCCGGTCTCGTGCAAGACGATCATCACCTTGCGTACGAAGGGCGACAACGGCGAATGGAACAGGATCATGGCTCAGTTGCCCTGCAGGCTGGGCGGCAGGCACACACCGGTGCCACCGATGCCGCAGTAGCCGTCCGGGTTCTTGGCCAGGTACTGCTGGTGATAGGCTTCGGCAAAGTACACGGTCGGCGCCTGGGCAATCTCGGTGGTGATCTCGCCGAAGCCTGCCTTGCTCAGCTCGGCCTGGTAGGCGGCCTGGCTGGCCTGGGCTTCCTCGAGCTGCTGCGGCGAGGTGCAGTAGATCGCCGAGCGGTACTGGGTGCCGACATCGTTGCCCTGGCGCATGCCTTGGGTCGGGTTGTGCAGCTCCCAGAACATCGCCAGCAGTTCGCGGTAGCTGACCTTGTTCTTGTCGAACACCACCAGCACCACTTCGGTGTGGCCGGTCAGGCCCGAGCAGACTTCTTCATAGGTCGGGTTGGGGGTGAAACCGCCGGCATAGCCGACCACGGTGCTGACCACGCCTTCGCGCTGCCAGAAGCGCCGTTCGGCGCCCCAGAAGCAACCCAGGCCGAAGATGGCGAAGTCGATGTCGCCTTCGAAGAACGGGCCGAGCAGCGGGGTGCCTTCGAACACGTAGTGGAACTCGGGCAGGGTCATCGGGGTTTCACGGCCAGGCAGGGCCTGTTCCGCGGTGGGCAGGACGTTTTTGTTCACCAGGATTTCCGAACGCAGGACCATGGCCGTTCCTCTGTGTCTTTTCAGTTGGATAGGTGTTGGACCCATCGCGGTGCGCCGATGCGACTTGCCCCGCGATGGGGACCGAATGGCTTCTATAGTGCCCGAGCTTTACGCTGCTGTCAGTCCACCGGCCCACGCGGATAGCGGCGCAGTTTTTCGCTCAGTTCTCGCCCCGGAATAGGGCGGTCGAACAGGTAGCCCTGGCCGACGTCGCAGCGGTGCCGGCGCAGGAACGCCAGCTGCTCGGGCGTCTCGATCCCTTCTGCGACCACTTTGAGCTTGAGGTTGTGGGCCATGGCTACCACCGCCGAGGTGATCTCCATGTCGTCCTGGTTGTCGGGGATCTCGTTGATGAAGCTGCGGTCGATCTTGATGATGTCGATCGGGAACTTCTTCAGGTAGCTCAGCGACGAGTAACCGGTACCGAAGTCGTCCATGGCCAGGGTCAGGCCCAGGGCCTTGAGCTCGTCGAGCTGGCGGTGGGTGTCTTCGGTGGCTTCGAGCAGCAGGCCTTCGGTCAGCTCCAGTTCCAGCAGGTGCGGCGGCAGGGCTTCCTCTTTGAGGATGCCGGCTATCGAGCCGACCAGCTCCGGGTCTGAGAACTGCTTGGGCGACAGGTTGATGGCCACGTGCAGGTTGCCAAGACCTGCCTCGCGCAGCTGCTGGCTCATGCGGCAGGCCTGGCGCACCACCCACTTGCCGATGGGGATGATCAGGCCGGTTTCCTCGGCCACGCTGATGAACTGGTCGGGGCGGATCATGCCGCGCTCGGGGTGGTTCCAGCGCAGCAGCGCCTCCAGGCCCAGCAGGCGACCGCTGCGCAGGCACAGCTTGGGCTGGTAGAACACTTCCAGTTCGTTCTGGGTCAGGGCGCGGCGCAGGTTGTTCTCGACGAACAGCTTGTAGCTGGCCTCGGCGTTGAGCACTTCGGTGAACACCTGGACCTGGTGCTTGCCGTTGGCCTTGGCCTTGTGCAGGGCCAGGCCTGCGTTTTTCATCAGCGTGGCCGGGTCGCTGCCGTGCACTGGCGCGCAGGCCAGGCCCACGGAGGCGGTGACGTTGATCAACTGGTTGTCGACGAACATCGGCTTGTCGAGGGTGCGCAGCAGCTGGTGGGCCACGCCCTGGCCGTCATCGAGGCTGGTGTCGTCGAGCAGCACGGCGAACTCGTTGCTGGCGAAGCGCGCCAGGCTGCCGCCGTTGCTCAGGCTGTTGCGCAGGCGCCGGGCCAGGCTGATCAACAGCTTGTCGCCGGTCTGGTGGCCAAGGCTGTCGTTGATCCGCTTGAAGTTGTCGATGTCCACCAGCAGCAGGCAGATCGGGCTGTTGCTGTCGCGGGCGAAGCGCTCGTCGAGGTTGCGGATGAACGCCGGGCGGTTGCCCAGGTTGGTCAGGTTGTCGGTGTAGGCCAGGCGCTCGATGCGCTGCTGGGCCAGCTTGCTCTGGGTGACGTCTTCGTAGATGCCGATGTAGTGGGTCAGCTCGCGATTGTCGCCGTACACCTTGGAGATCGACAGTTGTCCCCAGTAGGGCTCGAGGTTCTTGCGCCGGCTCTTGAACTCGCCCTGCCAGCTGTTGCCCATGGCCAGGCTCGACGGCGAGTCGAACAGCAGTTCGCTGAGGTTTTCTAGCGCTGGCAGTTCGGCCAGGTGGTGGCCTTGGACTTCCTCGGTGCTGTACTGGGTGATCGCCGTGAAGCTGGGGTTGACGTACTCCACCACGCCGTCGCGGTTGACCAGCAGGAAGGCGCTGGCGCTTTGCTCCACGGCCCGCTGGAACAGGTGCAGGGCGCTGGCGGCGGTGCGTCGGTTGTGGTTGTTGATGACCTGGGCGAACTGGTCGGCCAGCTCGCCAGCAAAGGCGATCTCGTCCGACTGCCAGGCACGCGGCTGGCCGGTCTGCTCCAGGCACAGCACGCCGACTACCTGGCCATCGATGCGGATGCTGGCATCGAGCATGGCGTTGTCGCCGGTGCTGTACAGCGACTCGGCCATTTCACGGGTACGCGGGTCGTGGCTGGCGTTGTGGGCGTCGATGGCGCGGCTGGCGTGCAGGGCCTCGAGGTAGTCGGGGAAGCGGCTGGCGTCGATCGCCTCGGGCATGCGGTGCTGCTGTTCGCGGCGGTACCAGGCGCTGATCGGCTCCAGGCGCTGGTCGTTCAGGTACCAGATGCTGGCGCAGTCGACCCGGTAGATCTCGCAGGCGCTGCGAGTGATCAGCTCGGCGGCTTCGAGCAGCGAGTTGCCGACGCTGTAGCGTTGTCGCGCCAGGCGCAGGATCAGGTCCTGCTGGGCGCGTACCCGGTCCAGGTGCTCAAGCTGCTCCTGTTGGGCGCGCTGGTTCAGCTGCAGGGCCAGCTGCAGGCGGTTGTTGCGCGATTCCAGGTCGTTTGCGTCGAGGTCGGGGGCGTCCTGCTGGTGGTCATCGAAGGCCGTCAGGTAGCCACGCAACAATTGGCGGTTGTGCTGCTTGTAGCTTTCGCCGACCTCCAGCAGGCGCAGTGGCGCGGGGCTGGCGTGCAGGGTGTAGCACACCCGGTAATAGCCGCGCTGGGCCAGTTGCAACTGGATCTCGTCGTGCAGCTTGTAGCGCGCCTCCGGCTCCATGAGGCTGGCATAGGGCGAGCCGATCAGGGCGCAGAGCTCGGCGGCGGGCAGGCCGAACTGGCGGTCGCAGGCCGGATCGAGGTAAAGCATCGCCCAACTGGCTTCGTTCAGCCGTTCGAAACGCAGCATGCCGAGCCGCGAGGGCACGGGGAGCTGCGTCACGACCTCGGCCGCCACACGGCTGGCGGCATCGGGTTGGCTTTTCATCGAAGACTCGCTTGAACTGGGGCGCGGCCTGAGGCACGGCGTATCGGGCAAGGTTGCATCATGTCCCGTGGGCTGGCAAGCGGCCATGCGGGATGCTGTGAACAGGTTGTCGGCCAACAGGATGAAATCTGAAGCGAGGTCCTTGGTGGGAGCGGGCCCAATAAAAAAAAGCCCCGCCAATTGGCGGGGTTGAGGTACGAGCGTGGCAGCTCGAAAACGGTGCTGCCCCTCAAGTGAGGGGCAGCGTGCAGCTATTACAGCAGCATGGTGCGGATATCGCCCAGCACGTCGCCCAGGCGCTTGGTGAAGCGCGCGGCGGCGGCGCCGTTGATCACACGGTGATCGTAGGACAGCGACAGCGGCAGCATCAGTTTCGGCTGGAAGGCCTTGCCATCCCAGACTGGCTGCATGGTCGCCTTGGACACACCGAGGATCGCCACTTCCGGCGCGTTGACGATCGGCGTGAAGCCGGTGCCGCCAATGTGACCGAGGCTGGAGATGGTGAAGCAGGCGCCTTGCATGTCGTCGGCCGAGAGCTTCTTGGTGCGGGCCTTCTCTGCCAGTGCGGCGGCTTCGGCAGCCAGTTGCAGCAGGCTCTTCTGGTCGACGTTCTTGATCACAGGGACCAGCAGGCCGTCCGGGGTGTCCACGGCGAAGCCGATGTGCACGTACTTCTTGCGGATGATCGCCTTGCCGCTTGGCGCCAGCGAGCTGTTGAAGTCTGGCAGTTCCTTGAGCAGGAAGGCGCAGGCCTTGAGCAGCAGTGGCAGCACGGTCAGCTTGACGCCAGCCTTCTCGGCCACGGCCTTCTGCGCGACGCGGAAGGCTTCCAGCTCGGTGATGTCGGCGGAGTCGAACTGGGTCACGTGCGGCACGTTCAGCCAGCTGCGGTGCAGGTTGGCGGCACCGACCTGCATCAGGCGGGTCAGGGCGACTTCTTCGACTTCACCGAATTTGCTGAAGTCGACGGCCGGGATCGGCGGGATGCCAGCACCACCAGTGGCGCCGGCAGCCGGGGCTTCCTTGGCCTTCTGCATCATCGCCTTGACGTAGACCTGCACGTCTTCCTTGAGGATACGGCCGTGCGGGCCAGTGGCCGCGACCGAGCCCAGGTCGACGCCGAATTCACGGGCCAGCTGGCGAACGGCAGGGCCGGCATGGACCTTGGCGTTGCTGCCGGCGGCCGGCGCGGTGGCGACCGGTGCAGGGGCGGCAGCCGGAGCAGCAGCGGCAGGCGCTGTGGCCGGAGCAACCTCAGCCTTGGCCGGAGCGGCGGCTGGTGCCGGAGCAGCAGCAGGAGCAGCGCCAGCGGCTTTGATCTTGAAGATCAGGTCGCCGGTGCCGACTTCGTCTTCCAGCTTGCACAGCACGGCTTCGATCACGCCAGCGGCAGGCGACGGGATCTCCATGGAGGCCTTGTCGGACTCCAGGGTGATCAGCGACTGGTCGGCTTCGACGGTGTCGCCAACCTTGACCAGCACTTCGATGATCTTGGCCTTGCCCGACGAGCCGATGTCCGGCACGTGGATATCCTGCACGCTGGCGGCAGCCGGGGCTGCGGCCGGAGCAGGGGCGGCTTCGGCGGCAGGCGCTGGGGCAGCAGCCTGGGCAGGCGCGGCAGCGGGCTTCTGTTCAGAAGCAGGCGCCTCAGGTGCCGCGGCAGCGGCACCCTCGACTTCCAGGACCAGCAGCTCGTCGCCTTCTTTCAGGCGGTCGCCCAGCTTGACCTTCAGTTCCTTGACCACGCCGGCCTTGGGGGCCGGAATCTCCATGGAGGCCTTGTCGGACTCCAGGGTCAGCAGGCTCTGGTCGGCCTCGATACGGTCACCGACCTTGACGAACAGCTCGATGATTTCACCTTCACCGCTGCCGATGTCAGGTACGCGAATGAGTTCGCTCACTTAAAAATACTCCTCAGCAGTCCAGTGGGTTGCGCTTGTCCGGGTCGATGCCGAACTTGACGATGGCGTCAGCCACAACCTTGGGTTCGATCTCGCCACGGTCAGCCAGGGCTTCCAGGGCAGCCAGCACCACGAAGTGGCGGTCGACTTCGAAGAAGTGACGCAGCTTCTTGCGGCTGTCGCTGCGACCGTAACCGTCGGTACCCAGGACTTTGAACTCTTTGCTCGGCACCCACTGGCGAATCTGCTCGGCGAACAGCTTCATGTAGTCGGTGGAGGCGATGACCGGGCCCTTGCGACCGGCCAGGCACTCTTCGACGTAGGTCTGCTGAGGCTTCTGGCCAGGCTTGAGGCGGTTGGCGCGTTCCACGGCCAGGCCGTCGCGACGCAGTTCGTTGAAGCTGGTGACGCTCCACACGTCGGCGCCGACGTTGAACTCTTCACGCAGGATCTTCGCAGCTTCCCGGACTTCGCGCAGGATGGTGCCGGAGCCCATCAGCTGAACGTGGTGCGCGGCTTCGCGGGTGTCTTCTTCGAGCAGGTACATGCCCTTGATGATGCCTTCCGGGGCGCCGGCCGGCATGGCTGGCTGCTGGTAGGATTCGTTCATCACGGTGATGTAGTAGAAGATGTCCTGCTGCTCTTCGGTCATCTTCTTCATGCCGTCCTGGATGATCACCGCCAGCTCGTAGCCGTAGGTCGGATCGTAGGTGCGGCAGTTCGGGATGGTGCCCGCCATCATGTGGCTGTGACCGTCTTCGTGCTGCAGGCCTTCACCGTTGAGGGTGGTACGGCCGGCGGTACCGCCGATCAGGAAACCACGGGTGCGGCTGTCGCCAGCAGCCCAGGCCAGGTCGCCGATACGCTGGAAGCCGAACATCGAGTAGAAGATGTAGAACGGCAGCATCGGCTGGTTGTGGCAGCTGTACGAGGTACCGGCAGCGATGAACGACGACATGGCGCCGGCTTCGTTGATGCCTTCCTCGAGGATCTGGCCCTTCTTGTCTTCGCGGTAGAACATCACCTGGTCTTTGTCGACTGGCTCGTAGAGCTGACCGACCGACGAGTAGATGCCCAGCTGGCGGAACATGCCTTCCATACCGAAGGTACGGGCTTCGTCCGGGATGATCGGGACGATGCGCTGGCCGATGTCCTTGTCCTTGACCAGCTGCGCCAGGATGCGCACGAAGGCCATGGTGGTGGAGATTTCGCGGTCGCCCGAGCCGTCGAGGATCGCTTTCAGCGTTTCCAGTGGCGGGGTCGGCACGCTGAAGCTCTTGGCGCGGCGCTGCGGCACGAAACCGCCCAGGGCAGCACGGCGTTCGGCCAGGTACTTGGCTTCGGCGGAACCTTCTTCGGGCTTGAAGAATGGCAGGTTCTCGAGGTCGGCATCCTTGACCGGGATGTCGAAGCGGTCACGGAAGTGACGCAGGCTGTCGACGTCGACCTTCTTGGTGTTGTGCGCGGTGTTCTTGGCTTCGCCGGCACCGGTACCGTAACCCTTGATGGTCTTGGCCAGGATGACGGTTGGCTGCTCTTTGTGGTTCACGGCCTGGTGGTAGGCCGCGTAGACCTTGTACGGGTCGTGGCCGCCACGGTTGAGCTTCCAGATCTCCTCGTCGGACAGGTCTTCGACCATGGCCTTGAGCTCTGGGGTGTTGAAGAAGTTCTCACGGACGTACGCGCCGTCCTTGGCCTTGTAGTTCTGGTACTCGCCGTCGATGACTTCGTCCATGCGGCGCTGCAGGGCACCGTTGGTGTCCTTGGCCAGCAGCGGGTCCCAGAAGCGGCCCCAGACGACTTTGTTGACGTTCCAGCCACCGCCACGGAACACGCCTTCGAGTTCCTGGATGATCTTGCCGTTGCCGCGAACCGGGCCGTCGAGGCGCTGCAGGTTGCAGTTGATGACGAAGATCAGGTTGTCCAGCTTCTCGCGGCCGGCCAGGGCGATCGCGCCCAGGGATTCCGGCTCGTCGCACTCGCCGTCGCCCATGAAGCACCAGACCTTCTGCTTGCCGGCCGGGATGAAGCCACGGGCTTCCAGGTACTTCATGAAGCGCGCCTGGTAGATCGCCTGGATCGGGCCCAAGCCCATCGAAACGGTCGGGAACTGCCAGAAGTCAGGCATCAGCCATGGGTGCGGGTACGAAGACAGGCCGTTGCCGTCCACTTCCTGGCGGAAGTTGTTCATCTGCTCTTCGTTGATGCGGCCTTCCATGAAGGCGCGGGCGTAGACGCCAGGGGATGCGTGGCCCTGGAAGAAGATCAGGTCGCCGCCGTGTTCGTCGGTCGGGGCCTGGAAGAAGTAGTTGAAGCCGATGTCATACAAGGTGGCGCTGGAGGCGAAGCTGGAGATGTGTCCGCCCAGGTCCGAGTCTTTCAGGTTGGTGCGCATGACCATGGCCAGGGCGTTCCAACGCACCATCGAGCGAATGCGGCGTTCCATGAACAGGTCGCCGGGCATGCGTGCTTCGTGGGTGACAGGGATGGTGTTGCGATACGGCGTGGTGATGGCATATGGCAGCTGGGAGCCACTGCGGGTGGCCAGCTCGCCCATACGGGTCATCAGGTAATGAGCGCGGTCTTCGCCTTCTTTGTCGAGGACCGACTCCAGGGCATCCAGCCATTCCTGGGTTTCGATTGGATCGAGGTCTTGCATGGCTTGCTCCAGGGCGGAAAGGCCACCAGAATCGATGGCCTGAGTTTGCGACTGGCCTTATGGGCAGACGTCGTGAATTCTTGGATTACCGGACAGTCATCCGGCGCGGTGTAGTTTTACTACAAATGCTTTCGCATTTCATGCTTTTGCACGTTGGGCGTAGTAGTAAAACTACACAAATGCGACGTTTGGTCGCATCCCGGGTTGTGAGGAAAAACGTTCATGTTGGTTGGCGGTGTGTCGCGAGCAGGTGAATCTTGATGGGTTTTGCCAATTTTTCGGCTTTATCAGCTATTTCCAACTTTTGTACGACAGTCCAACCGTGGTCCAACCCCCGTTTGACCTCCCCAACCGCTCTCTTTCACGCCGATCAAGGATAGACCATGCGCCTGCCTTTGCCGCTCGATCTGCCTGCCGCTCTCCAACCACTGGTCGCTCGCAACCAGCAATTTCTCCGCGATGCCTTGGCCGGTCATGCTGATCTGCACCTGGACAGCCTGGGCGCCGAGCATCGGCGCCAGTTCGACCAGGTTGCCGCCGCCAGCGACTTCGTCCTGGCGCAGGCCCAGCGCGATCCGGCGGTGCTGTTCGAGCTGCTGGCCAGTGGCTCGATGGACCGGGCATACACCCCGGGCCAACTGCGTGCTCACATCCACGTCGTCGCCCAGGCTGCGCAAAGCGAGGACGAACTGGCGCGCAACCTGCGCCGCGAGCGCAATCGCCAGCAGTTGCGCATCATCTGGCGCGACCTGAGCCGCCAGGCAGCGTTGGCCGAAACCTGCCGCGACCTGTCCGACCTGGCCGACGCCAGCATCGACGAGGCCTATCAGTGGCTGTACCCGCGCCATTGCCAGCAGTTCGGCACACCCATCGGCAACCGCAGCGGCCAGCCCCAGCACCTGGTGGTGCTGGGCATGGGCAAGCTGGGCGCGGTGGAACTGAACCTGTCGTCGGACATCGACCTGATCTTCGCCTTCCCCGAGGGCGGTGAAACCGAAGGCGTGAAGCGCTCGCTGGACAACCAGGAGTTCTTCACCCGCCTCGGCCAGCGCCTGATCAAGGCGCTCGACCCGGTCACCGTCGATGGCTTCGTGTTCCGTGTCGACATGCGCCTGCGCCCGTACGGTTCGGCCGGCGCGCTGGTGCTCAGCTTCAATGCCCTGGAGCAGTACTACCAGGATCAGGGGCGCGACTGGGAACGCTACGCCATGATCAAGGCGCGGGTGGTGGCCGGCGACCAGGCGGCCGGCGCGCAGCTGCAGGAAATGCTGCGGCCTTTCGTCTATAGGCGCTACCTGGACTTCTCCGCGATCGAAGCGCTGCGCACCATGAAGCAGCTGATCCAGCAGGAGGTGCGGCGCAAGGGCATGGCCGACAATATCAAGCTGGGGGCCGGCGGCATCCGCGAAGTCGAGTTCATCGCCCAGGCATTCCAGCTGATCCATGGCGGCCGCGACCTGAGCCTGCAGCAGCGGCCGCTGCTGAAGGTGCTGACCACCCTGGAGGGCCAGGGCTACCTGCCGCCAGCGGTGGTCGCCGAGCTGCGCGACGGCTATGAGTTCCTGCGTTACACCGAGCACGCGATCCAGGCCATCGCCGACCGCCAGACCCAGATGCTCCCGGATGACCCGACCGACCGCGCGCGCATCGCCTACATGCTGGGCTTTGCCGATTGGGATGGCTTCCATGCCCAACTGATGCACTGGCGTGGGCGGATCGACTGGCATTTCCGTCAGGTGATCGCCGATCCGGATGAGGATGAGGCCGAGGGCGAACTCGTAGTCGGTGGCGAATGGTCGCCACTGTGGGAGCAGGCCCAGGATGAAGAAGCCGCCGGGCGCCAGTTGCAGGAAGCCGGTTTCCACCAGCCTGCCGAGGCGCTGCGCCGGCTCAACGCCTTGCGTGTCAGCCCGACGCTGCGCTCGATGCAGCGCATTGGTCGTGAACGCCTGGATGCCTTCATCCCGCGTCTGCTGGCCCAGGCGGTCGAGCACGACAACCCTGACCTGGTGCTGGAGCGGGTGCTGCCCCTGGTCGAGGCGGTCGCGCGCCGCTCGGCCTACCTGGTGCTGCTCACCGAAAATCCCGGCGCGCTGCGCCGTCTGCTGACCCTGTGCGCAGCCAGCCCGTGGATTGCCGAGCAGATTGCCCGTTACCCGCTGCTGCTTGACGAGCTGCTCAATGAAGGTCGGCTGTTCAGCCCGCCGCTGGCCCCGGAGCTGGCTGCCGAGCTGCGTGAGCGGCTCACCCGCATCCCCGAGGATGACCTTGAGCAGCAGATGGAGGCGCTGCGCCACTTCAAGCTGGCCCACAGCCTGCGCGTGGCCGCCTCGGAGATCAGCGGCAACCTGCCCCTGATGAAGGTCAGCGACTACCTGACCTGGCTGGCCGAGGCCATTCTCGACCAGGTGCTGGCCCTGGCCTGGCGCCAGACCGTGGCGCGCCATGGCCAGCCCAAGCGCAGCGACGGCAGCCTGTGCGACCCTGGCTTCATCATCGTCGGCTACGGCAAGGTCGGCGGCCTCGAGCTGGGCCACGGTTCGGACCTGGACCTGGTGTTCATCCACGATGGTGACCCCAACGCCGAGACCGACGGCGCCAAGCCGATCGACAGCGCGCAGTTCTATACCCGCCTGGGCCAGCGCATCATCCACCTGTTGACCACCCAGACCAACTCCGGCCAGCTCTACGACGTGGACATGCGCTTGCGCCCGTCCGGCGCCTCGGGGTTGCTGGTGAGCTCGTTGGGCGCCTTCGAGCGCTACCAGCAGAACGAGGCCTGGACCTGGGAGCACCAGGCCCTGGTACGGGCCCGGGTGCTGGTGGGTTGTCCACAGGTGGCGAGTGCGTTCGAGGGTGTGCGGGCCAAGGTGCTCGGCCAGCCCCGTGACCTGGACAAGCTACGCGCCGAAGTGAGCGAGATGCGCGCCAAGATGCGCGACAACCTGGGCACCAAGGCCACCGGCGCAGGCACGGCGGGCAATGCCTTCGATGCCGGCCAGCCCTTCGATATCAAGCAGGATGCCGGCGGTATCGTGGATATCGAATTTATGGTGCAATACGCCGCTTTGGCCTGGTCCCACGACCATCCGGCCATACTGCGCTGGACCGACAACATCCGCATCCTCGAAGAGCTCGAACAGGCCGGGTTGATGCCCGCCGCCGACGCCGTGCTGCTGCGCGAGCTGTACAAGGCGTTCCGCTCGGCCTCGCACCGCCAAGCCTTGCAGAAGCAGGCCGGGGTGATCGACGCGGCGCAGTTCGCCGAGGAGCGCCGTGAGGTAAGGCGGATCTGGGGGCAGTTGGGTTTGAGCTGAGATTGTCGGGGCCGCTTTGCGGGCTTTTCGTCGCGGTTCGTCGCCACGACAAGCCGGCTCCCACAGGTGAATGCGCTCCATGTGGGAGCCGGCTTGCCGGCGAAAAGGGCGCAGCGCGCCCTCGGTGGTACACTGTCCGCCACATAGCCTGAATATAAAGAGGGGAGGCCAGGTTGTAGCGCAGCCTGCAGCCTCCCCGAATGTTTCTGGATAAAGCATGAGAATACTGATCATTGGCCCCAGCTGGGTCGGCGACATGGTGATGGCGCAGACCCTGTTCCAGAGCCTCAAACAGCAGCACCCCGACTGCGTGATCGACGTGCTGGCACCCGAGTGGAGCCGGCCCATCCTCGAACGCATGCCCGAGGTGCGCCAGGCCTTGAGCTTCCCGCTCGGCCACGGCGCGCTGGAGCTGGCCACGCGGCGGCGCATCGGCAAGTCGCTGGCCGGCCAGTACGACCAGGCGATCCTGTTGCCCAATTCGCTCAAGTCGGCGCTGGTGCCGTATTTCGCCGGCATTCCCAAGCGCACCGGCTGGCGCGGCGAGATGCGCTACCTGCTGCTCAACGATGTGCGCAAGCTGGACAAGGCGCGCTATCCGCTGATGATCGAGCGCTTCATGGCCCTGGCCTACGCCCCCGGTACCGAACTGCCCAAGCCGTATCCGCGGCCGGCCCTGCAAATCGAGGCCGCCAGCCGCGAGGCCGCCCTGGGCAAGTTCGGCCTGGAGCTGGACCGCCCGGTGCTCGCCCTGTGCCCCGGCGCCGAGTTCGGCGAGGCCAAGCGCTGGCCGGCCGAGCATTACGCCGAGGTGGCCGAGGCGATGATCCGCCAGGGCTGGCAGGTGTGGTTGTTCGGTTCGAAGAACGACCATCCGGTGGGCGAGCAGATCCGTGATCGGCTGATCCCGGGCCTGCGCGAAGAATCTTGCAATTTGGCCGGCGAGACCTCGCTGGCCGAGGCCATCGACCTGATGTCCTGCGCCAGCGCCGTGGTGTCCAATGACTCCGGGCTGATGCACGTGGCCGCCGCCCTCAACCGCCCCCTGGTGGCGGTTTATGGCTCGACCTCGCCGGGTTTCACCCCACCGCTGGCCGACCAGGTGGAAGTGGTGCGCACCGGTATCGAATGCAGCCCCTGCTTCGACCGCACGTGCCGCTTCGGCCACTACAACTGCCTGCGGCTGCTGGAGCCGGCGAAAGTGATCGCCGCCCTGCACAGCCTGGGTGGCTCCGACCTGATCGATACCGTGGCCGAGGTCGACTGAGTGCGGGTCCTGATCATCAAGACGTCGTCGCTGGGTGACGTCATCCATACCTTGCCAGCGCTTACCGACGCCGCCCACGCCATCCCCGGCATCCGTTTCGACTGGGTGGTGGAGGAAGGTTTCGCCGAGATCCCCAGCTGGCACCCGGCGGTCGACCAGGTGATCCCGGTGGCGATCCGCCGCTGGCGCAAGAATATCTGGCAGACGCTCAAGAGCGGCGAATGGAAGGCTTTCAAACAGCGCCTGCGCGAGCACAAGTACGACCTGGTGATCGATGCCCAGGGCCTGGTCAAGTCGGCCTGGCTGACCCGTTACGTGAAAGCGCCGGTAGCCGGCCTGGACCGTTACTCGGCCCGTGAGGGATGGGCCAGCCGCTTCTACGACCGGCGGCTGTCGGTCGCTGTCGGCCAGCATGCCGTTGAGCGCGTGCGGCAACTGTTCGCTCTGGCCCTGGCCTATGACCTGCCGGAAGGGCTGGGCAACTACGGCCTTGACCTCAATCGCCTGCAACTGCCACCCGCCGCGCCCTACGTGGTGTTCCTGCATGGCACAACCTGGGCCACCAAACACTGGCCCGAGGCTTACTGGCGCGAGCTGGCCGAGCGCATGGGCCGGCGCAAGCTGCAGGTGATGCTGCCATGGGGTAACCCTGCGGAAAAAGCCCGCGCCGAGCGTATTGCCCAGGGCTTGAACAATTGCCAGGTGCTGCCCAAATTGAACCTGGCGGGCGTGGCCCGTGTGCTGGCCGCCGCCAAGGCCTGCGTGGCGGTCGACACCGGCCTGGGCCACCTTGCCGCCGCCCTGGATGTGCCGACCATCTCCCTGTTCGGCCCCACCAACCCTGGTCTGACCGGTGCCTACGGACGCGCCCAGATCCACCAGGCGAGCGACTTCCCCTGCGCCCCGTGCCTGCAGAAGAAGTGCACCTACAAACCGAGCGCCGAGGACCTGCGCCGGTTCGATCTCAAACGCGAGTGGCCGCTGTGCTTCACTCGCCTGAATCCCGAGCATGTGGCGGGCCGCTTGAGCGCGCTGCTGCTGGCTGAGGATGTTCGTTGATGCAACTGGCTTTTGTGCTCTACAAATATTTCCCCTTTGGCGGGCTGCAGCGTGACTTCATGCGCATCGCCCTCGAATGCCAGAAGCGTGGCCACCAGATCCGTGTGTACACGCTGATCTGGGAAGGTGACATTCCGCCGGGCTTCGAGGTGCTGGTGGCGCCGGTCAAGGCGCTGTTCAACCACCGGCGCAACGAGAAGCTCAGCGCCTGGATGGCCGCAGACTTGGCCAAGCGCCCGGTCGATCGCCTGATCGGCTTCAACAAGATGCCTGGTCTGGACGTCTACTACGCCGCTGACGGCTGCTTCGAAGACAAGGCCCAGACCCTGCGCGGCGGCCTCTACCGCCGCTGGGGCCGCTATCGCCACTTCGCCGAATACGAGCGGGCGGTGTTCGCCAAGGACGCACGTACCGAGATCCTGATGATCTCCGAGGTGCAGCAGCCGCTGTTCATCAAGCACTACGGCACTCCCGAGGCGCGTTTCCACCTGCTGCCGCCGGGCATTTCCCAGGACCGCCGGCGCCCGGCCGACGCCGAGGCCATCCGCGCCGCCTTCCGTCAGGAGTTCGGCCTGGCCGACGACGAGCTGCTGCTGGTACAGATTGGCTCGGGCTTCAAGACCAAGGGCGTTGACCGCAGCCTCAAGGCCCTCGCGGCGCTGCCGTCGAGCCTGCGCAAACGCACGAAACTGATGGTCATCGGCCAGGACGACCCCAAGCTGTTCCAGGTGCAGAGTACTGCGCTCGGCCTGGGTGAACAGGTGCAGTTCCTCAAGGGGCGCAGCGATATCCCACGCTTCCTGCTCGGCGCCGATCTGCTGATCCACCCTGCCTACAACGAAAACACCGGTACCGTATTGCTCGAGGCGCTGGTCGCCGGCCTGCCGGTGCTGGTGTCGCAGGTGTGCGGCTACGCCCACTACATCGCCGAGGCCGACAGCGGCCTGGTGCTGGACGAGCCGTTCGAGCAGGACCAGCTCAACGCCTACTTGCAACGCATGCTCGAGGACGCCGCGGCCCGTGCAGCCTGGTCGAGCAACGGCGTGGCATTCGCCGCCACCGCCGACCTGTACAGCATGCCGCAGCATGCCGCCGACGTGATCCTTGGGCAGGAAACCGCATGAAGCTGATACTGGCCGAACCGTTCAAGCGCCTGTGGACCGGGCGTGACCCCTTCGACGCCGTCGAAGCCCTGCAGGGCGAGGTGTACCGCGAGCTGGAAGGCCGTCGCACCCTGCGTACCGAGGTCGATGGCGCGGGTTTCTTCGTCAAGATCCACCGTGGCATCGGCTGGGGTGAAATCTTCAAGAACCTGTTCAGCGCCAAGCTGCCGGTGCTTGGCGCCGGCCAGGAGTGGCGTGCTATCCAGCGCTTGCATGAAGTCGGCGTGCCGACCATGACCGCGGTCGCCTACGGCGAGCGGGGTGGCAACCCGGCCACCCAGCATTCGTTCATCGTCACCCAGGAGCTGGCGCCGACGGTCAGCCTGGAAGACTTCAGCATCGACTGGGTGAAGCAGCCGCCAGCGCCCCGCCTGAAGCGCGCGCTGATCGCCGAGGTGGCGAAGATGACCGGCGGCATGCACCGCGCCGGGGTCAACCACCGCGACTGCTACATCTGCCACTTCCTGCTGCACACCGATCGCCCGGTGACGGCCGACGACTTCCGGCTGTCGGTGATCGACCTGCACCGTGCCCAGACCCGGGCGACGGTCAGCCGCCGCTGGCGCGACAAGGACCTGGCGGCCCTGTATTTCTCGGCCCTGGACATCGGTCTGACCCGTCGCGACAAGCTGCGCTTTTTGCGCGGCTACTTCCAGCGCCCGTTGCGCCAGGTGCTCAAGGACGAGGCTGCACTGCTCGCCTGGCTGGAGCGCAAGGCGCAGAAGCTCTACGACCGCAAGCAACGTTACGGGGACGCACTCTGATGGCGAGCTGGAACCTGGCGCCTGAGTATGCGCACCTGGCGGCCGATTTCGGCAGTATCGACGCGGTGTTCGCCATCAAGGGCGAGCGTCTGACCCGCGACCCGTTGAGCGAGGTCATCCGCATCGAACGGGACGGGGTCAACTACTACGTCAAACGCTACACCGGCGCCGGCAAGCACATGCGCCGCTACCTGGGGCGCCCGCGAGTCAAGGCTGAGTGGCAGAACCTCAAGCAGTTCGCCAAATGGGGCATCCCCACCGCCGACGTGGTCGCCTGGGGCCTCGAGCGCCAGGGCCTGGCGTTTGGCCGTGGGGCGATGATCACTCGCGAACTGCCACGCACCGAGGACCTCTCGGCGTTGGCCGAGCGCAATGACCCGCGCCTGCGTGACGCGGCCTGGGTCGATCATGTCAGCCGTCAGCTGGCGCGGCACACCCGGGTAATGCACGATCACCATTTCGCCCACAACGATCTCAAATGGCGCAACCTGCTGGTCGATGACCAGGGCACGCTGTTCTTCATCGATTGCCCGACGGGCGACTTCTGGCGTGGTTTCATGCTGCGCCACCGGTTGATCAAGGACTTGGCCTGCCTGGACAAGGTCGCCAAGTATCACCTGTCGGCGACCCAGCGCCTGCGCTTCTACCTGCAGTACCGGGGGCATGCGCGCCTGCATGCGCGCGACAAAAAGCGCATCCGTCAGGTGCTGAGCTTTTTCGAGGGAAGGGAATGACCGACTACCTGGCCAGTGCCGACCAGGCACTGCTGCAACGGCACGGACTGGGCGACTTCGAGGCGCTCTGGGCCCTGCAACTTGACGCCGTGGACGAACCCAACACCGGCCGCGGCGGCTGGAGCAGCGTGTTCCGCCTCGAGCTCGAGGGCAAGGGGTACTACCTCAAGCGCCAGAGCGACTACCTGACTCGCAGCCTGCACCGGCCGTTCGGCGAGCCGACCTTCGCCCGTGAGTTTCGCAACATCAGCCGTTACCAGAAGCTCGATATCCCGGCCTTGCAGGCGGTTTTCTATGGGGAGCGCAAACAGGCCGGCCAACACCGGGCGATCCTCATGACCCGGGCGCTGGACGAATGGACCGACCTTGAGCATTTGCTCGGCCATTGGCCGCAGACATCCGCGCCGCAACGCCAGGGCATCCTCCAGGCCTGTGGCCAGCTGGCGCGCACACTGCACGGCGCCGGGCAGATGCACGGTTGCTTCTACCCCAAGCACATTTTCCTGCGTGAGCGCCGCGAAGGCTGGCAGGCACAGTTGATCGACCTGGAGAAGACCCGCCCGCTGCTGTTCGGCATGCGTGACCGGGTCAAGGACCTCGAGCCGCTGCTACGGCGTGCCCGGGCCTGGGGTGAGGGCGACGTGCGCGTGCTGCTGGCCGCCTACCTGGAGCAACCGGCGGACAGCGCCCTGGTTTCCACCTGGCTGCAACGCCTGACCCAACGTCGCCGTCACAAAGAGGCCCGCTGATGCGCCTGTCCGAACTGAAGGAGGCCGGGCGCAGCCCGAGCCTGCCCCTGACCATCACCCTCGCCGACGCCGCAGGCAGCGCCGACCTGCAACTGCTCAGTCTGCTGCGCGTGCTGCCGGGCCAGCGCTATGTCGGCGCCGGCATCTGGCGTGGCACCAAGGTCCTGGCCAAGTTGCTGGTCGGCGGCAATGCCGCCCGCCACTTCCAGCGCGAACGCGATGGCGCCCGGCTGATGGCCGATCAGGGCCTGACCACGCCGCGCCTGCTGGTCGACGGCCTCAAGGAAGGCGAAGGTGGCTGGCTGCTGTTCGAATACCTTGATCACGCCCAAAGCCTGGGTGACGCCTGGGCCAAGGTGCAATCATTGCCGATGCTCGCCGACGAGCAGCACCTGGTGCTGGGCGAGGCGTTGACCGCCATCGCACACTTGCATGCCAAGGGTTTGTGGCAGGAAGACCTGCACCTGGACAACCTGCTGCGCCAGGACGGTCAGCTGTACCTGATCGACGGCGCCGGCATCAAGGCCGAAACGCCCGGCCAGCAGCTGTCGCGTCAGCGCGTGCTGGAAAACCTCGGGGTGTTCTTCGCCCAGTTGCCCAAGCGCCTGGAGCCGTACATCGAAGAGGCACTGGTGCATTACATCCTGGCCAACGCCGAGCATGCGTTGCCGCTTGAGGCGTTGCAGAAGCAGGTGGACAAGGTGCGCAACTGGCGCCTGAAGGACTACCTGGACAAGGCCGGGCGTGAATGCACGCTGTTCAGCGTTGCGCGCAACCTGTCGGGCCTGCGCGCCATCCGCCGCGGCGAGGTCGAGGCGCTGCTGCCGGTGCTCGAGCAGGCCGATGCGTTGATTGACCAGGGCCACCTGTACAAGACCGGTGGCGCGGCCAGCGTGGCGCGTATCGAGGTGGGTGGCCGCACGCTGGTGCTCAAGCGCTACAACATCAAGAACACCGCGCACTGGTTCAAGCGCTTCTGGCGCCCGAGCCGGGCCTGGCATTCGTGGATCGAAGGGCATCGCCTTGAGTTTCTCGACATTGCCACGCCACGGCCATTGGCGGTGCTGGAGCAGCGGGTGATGGGGCTGCGCAGCACGGCCTACCTGGTAACCGAGTACGCCGACGGGCCGGACCTGATCGAATGCTTCGCGCCCTATGTGGAAAGCGGCGAGGCGCCCGACGAGCAGGTCGAGGCCCTGGTGCGGGTGATGCAGCAGCTGATCCGCGAGCGCATCAGCCATGGCGACTTCAAAGGCCATAACCTGTTCTGGCAGGCCGGCCAGTGGTCGCTGATCGACCTCGACGCCATGTGTCAGCACGCCACTCAGCTCAGCTTCGCCCCGGCGTTTGCCCGTGACCGGGCACGGTTGCTGCGCAACTGGCCGAGCGGCAGCGCCTTGCATCAGCGTCTCGACGCTGTGCTGCCACGGCTGACCGAGTAAGCCTGCGGCAGCACCAGCCAGGCACTGCTGCGCCCGGCCTGGCGTACCTGGATGCGCCACTGGCGGTCCTGCCAGCGCAACACCGCCCAAGGCTCCACGCCGGCGCCGCGGGCAGCCGGGATCGGCAGGTGATAGCGGCCCGGGAGCAGATGGCGGCGCAGCGCCAACTGGCCGCCCCGGGTTTGCAGGTACAGCTGTTCATGGGCCTGGCAAAGCCCGTCAATGTCGCCGACTGCTGTCCCGTCGAGCTCGGCGGGCAGGCGACAGTCATTGAACAGCTGCTCCAAGTCCGGCAGGCCGTCATGCCAGAGCAGCGGTGAGTCGATCACCCAACGGCCATCGGCCAGGCGCTTGAGCGGCTGTCGCTGGTAGGCATCCGGTTGAGCGGGGTCGACCACGCGCCAGCGCTGGCCATCGAAGGCCACCCGGTAGTGGCGCTGCTGTGCGTCCTGGATGAAGTAGTGGCTCAGGCCTTCGAACTCCGAAGCCTTCTCAAAGACACCCTCGCCATAGATGCCATCGATCCGATAACGCAGGTGCTCGACCGGCGTCGCGACACTGTAGTGGCTGGGCATCGGCAGCGGCGGCTGCGCTGGCATGCCACGTAGCAGGCGGCGCATCAGCCCGGTGGTAGCAAGGCTGGTGGTGGCATCGTTGAGGTGGCCCAGTACGCTGTACGCATGCCGCAGCACGCCGTTGAGGTCTTCGGCGCGGTAGGCGTCCACGCTGCCCCAGATCTCGATCACCATGCGCCCCAGCGAAAGTGGTATCAGCAAGCGTGACGGCAGTACCAGACTGATCAGGTCGAGCACGCGCCAAGTCACGGCGACGGCTTGTTGCACGTCTGCTTCAGCCGTGGTGCGGCTGTTGGCATCGGCGATCGCCAGCAGGCCGCGGACTTCGGCCATGTAGTAGGTGAAGAACAGATCGTCGGGAATCGAGGGCGTGCTCAGCACCGGGCCCAGGCGACCCTTGACCAGCAACCTTTCGGTAGTGGCCTTGGGCCGTTGCGCCAGACGGGTGGCCGCGTAATCACGCAAGTCGGGTTTGCTCCTGAGCAGCCGTAACAGGTCACGCGTGCTGGCGAATGTGCGCCAGGCCCTGCGGTCAGGCGCGTCGGGGGTGTACAGCACGAACAGGCCGACCCGTGGCGTGCTGCAGTTGATCAGCAATACGCCCTGCAAAGTATGACCACCGATCAACAATTGCCGCACGGTGATTCGGTCGCCTTCTACCAGGGGGCGCAGGGCGTTGTGAGGGTAGTCCAGCACCTGCCGTACCCATGCATAGCTACGCTCGCCATCGCCATCGACAAGATGCCCGGCATAGCGCGCCTTGGCCGCTTCGGCGCGCATCCGTGCACGGTTGACCCGGCAATGGGCATGCAGGCGCCAGACGCCCACAGGCGAGTCGATCAGTTGCGCCCTCAGGTACTGAACATAGCTGCCCCCGACGCTGAGGTGCCGCACCATGCGCTTGATGTAGCCCGGTGACAGCTCGGCCGGCAATGGCTTGCCAAGGCGATGGGCGACGCGGGCGGTGAGCCAGTAGTCGAAATCGAACCAGGCCACATTGCGTAGCGCCAGTTGATCAAGTGCGAGGCTTTCGCGGACCTGCTCGACCAACTCGCCGCCGACCTTTTTCAGTCCGTGCCAGGTGATGTAGCTCGATGGGTTGAATGGATTCAGATGTGGTCCGATCTGCCGGGTATGGGTGACGTGGACCACGATATCCGCCGGCGCAATGGTCAGCCCCAAGTCGTTGCGCAGGTGTTGTTCCACGCGCTGGCGCGCCCAGCCCTCGAGGCTGCTCTGCTCCTGGAACTGGCGCAGGGTGAGAATTCCTGGCGCGGCGACCTGCTCACCGGTGGCCACGAGCACTTGCAGGGTCTGCATGATATGCGCAAGGGCTTGCGGGCCTGCCTGGCGCAGCCAGTTGGGCAGGTGCTTCTCCAGCAACAGGGCATAGCGGGTGTCGAGCAGCGGGCGCTTGCCACACTCGTCGCCCAGGTCGACGGCCTTGCCGATATCGCAGTGCGCATCGGCCGCCCAGGCGGCGTTGATGCGCCGTCGTTGCGCCTCGATCAGGCTGTCCACCTGAGCCTCGATGGGGTCGTCCGCATACCATTGGTAGCGCAGGCGGTCGGCGAGGCGGGCGCTGGCGATACGTTCGGGTTCGACCAGCAGTTGCAGAAGTGGCATGCCCTGGATAGGGTCGTCGAATCGCTCGCACAGTTCCTGATGCAGGTCGGCCAGTGACGTGTATGCCTCGATGCCCTGGGCCAGGCCGAAGAGGTACGCCGGCCCGTGTGTTTGCGCCGGATCGAGGCTTGCGCCTTCCGAGGTGCCGGCCACGAGCACAAAGATGCCGGGCACCGCGGCTCGCCATTGGGGGCGGTCGCGGCTCAGGACCGGCCGGTATACCTGTACGCGTTGCGCCACGGGTTGGCGGTGGCGTTGCCAGGCGCTGGGCAGGTCGAGGCAGGTACTGATGAGCTGCGCCTGCTGCTCGCTCAGTGTCTGGTCGTGGACGCGCAAGCTGAGCTCGGCCTGCATCAAGGCCCTGCGCAGGTCCACCAGCCGCAGGCGGCGTGAGCGCCCCTGGGGGTCGGTCGCCGCCCAGAAGCTGGCGACCTCATGGTGCAGCTGGGTCCGCGCTTGCGCGTGTCGGCCGGGTACAGGCATTGCGGCGAGCAGCGTGAGAATCTGTTGGTCGATGAATTCAATACGTTCCAGGGGTCGCATGGGCGCTCCTTGCTGAGGGGAGCGTCCACGCTACTCGGCCCGTGCGGCCGGCCTGTGGTACCCGGCTATCGACCGCACAGGCCGCGCACGCCGAGCACGGCGGGCACGCCCAGGCCCAGCCAGGCCAGCGCGTCCCAGGCGCCATCACCCAGCAGCGCGGCGAACAGCCCGGCGGCGCCCAGCAAACCGATAAGCAGGGGCCAGGCGAAAATCCGCAGGGTTGGCTGTGACTTGTGGCTCATGCGTGTGCCTCCCTGGCTTTGCGTTGCCTGCCCCACCACAGGTACAGGCCGCTGCCGAGCACGACGATGGTCAGCACGTCCAGCAGCGCCCAGAGAATCTGCATGGGGCGGCCACCGTAGTCACCAAAATGCAGGGGCTGGGACAGACCCATGGCGTCCATGTACCAGGGCCGGTCGCCGACCGCGGTCACTTCGAGGGTGCGGGCGTCGATCAGCACCGGAGTGAACAGGTGCGAGGTCAGGTGCGTGGCGCCGTTCATGAACACCGCGTAATGGTGCTCGCTGGAGAAGCGGGTGCCGGGGAAGGCGATGAAGTCCGGACGCATGCCGGGCGCGGCCTGTTCGGCGATCTTCAGCAGCTGCGTGGCCGGGGCGCGCTCGGTGAGCGGGGGTGCATCGCGGTAGGGCGCGACCATGGCCGCCAGGCTGTCGTTGCGCCATGCGGCGATCACCAGGTCGGACAGGGCGCTGATTACCCCGGTGACGCCGACCACCAGGGCCCAGGTCAGGGTGACCACGCCGATCAGGTTGTGCAGGTCGAGCCAGCGCAGGCGCCGCGACTTGTCGTGGCGGACCGTGGCGAAGCGCAGACGACGCATGAACGGCGCGTAGAGCACGGTGCCGGAGACGATTGCGACAATGAACAGCACCCCCATGAACGCCAGCAACAGTTTGCCGGGCAGCCCGGCGAACATGTCCACGTGCAGACGCAGCATCAGCATCATGAAACCGCCATTGGCCGCCGGCATGGCCACGGCCTCGCCGGTGCGGGCATCGAGCATGAAGGTGTGCGATTGGTCCGGGTGGGTGCCGGCGGTGGCGGCCATTATCGCCACCACGCCGTTGGGTTCGTCCTCTTCGTAGCCGAAGTACTGCATGACTTCGCCAGGGCGGTGTTGCTCGGCCTTGAGCACCAGTTGCTGCAGGTCCAGGTGCGGGGTGCCGGCGGGCATCTCGCGCAGTTCGGGGGCATCGCCCAGCAGGTGTTCCAGCTCGTGGTGGAAGATCAGCGGCAGGCCGGTGAGGGCCAGCAGCAGCAGGAACAGCGTGCACACCAGGCTGCTCCAGGTGTGGATCGCTGACCAGCGGCGGATGGTTTGGCTTTTCATCACGGCTCCTTACGCATCGCGGGGCCAGCCCGCCCCCACTGACCGTGGGAGCGGGCTGGCCCCGCGATGGCTTCGGTCACTCAGAACTTGTAGGTCGCGCTGGCGACGACGCTGCGCTGGTCGCCGTAATAGCAGTAGTAGCCGTCGCAGGTCGAGAGGTAGTCCTTGTTCAGCAGGTTGCTGGCGTTGACCGCCACCGAGGCCCCCTTGAGGCTGCTGTCCAGGCGGCCGAGGTCGTAGTGCACCGCAGCGTCGAACACAGTGTAGGCCTTGCTCTTGCCGAGCCAGGTGTTGGCTTCGTCACCGTAGCGGTTGCCGGTGTAGCGTGCGCCAAGGCCAATGCCGAAGCCGTCAAGCACACCGGTATGCCAGGTGTAGTCGGCCCACAAGGAGGCCTGCTGGTTGGGCATCTGTTGCAGGCGGTTGCCTTTGTACTGCCCTTTCTGGACTTCAGACTTGGCCAGGGTATAGGCGGCGATCACCTTCAGGTTGTCGGTGACGTCGGAGACGGCTTCCAGCTCCAGGCCGTGGACTTTCACTTCTCCAGTCTGGCTGGTGACCGGTGTGCCACCGATGTTGTTGGTGACCTGGACGTTCTTCTGGGTCAGGTCGTACACCGCAGCAGAGAGCAGGGTATTGGAGCCCGGAGGCTGGTACTTGATACCCAGTTCCCATTGCTCGCCCTCGGTCGGCTTGAACGTCTTCTGCGGGTCCGCATCTGCGCTGCTGGCCGGCTGGAAGGATTCTGCATAGGACAGGTAGGGCACCAGGCCGGAG
Source organism: Pseudomonas sp. FW305-96 (assembly GCF_058783825.1). Lineage (NCBI taxonomy): Bacteria > Pseudomonadati > Pseudomonadota > Gammaproteobacteria > Pseudomonadales > Pseudomonadaceae > Pseudomonas > Pseudomonas sp. FW305-96. The sequence continues at coordinate 98,158 of NZ_JBYSYW010000006.1, read as the reverse complement.
TCGAAGACGTAGCTGATCGCCGCGTTGCCACTGAACTTGCTATCGCGCTGGGTGTTGGTGGCATTACCCTTGTTGAGGAACGTGGTGCCGGTATGCACCCAGTCTTCACGCCCGCCCAGGGTCAGGCGCCATTTGTCGAGTGCCATCTGGTCCTGGACATAGAGACCGGTCTGCACGGTCTTCTGGTTGTAATCGTAATAGGCCGAGGAACGATCGGGGCGGGAAATCGGCAGGCCATGGGCCGGGTTGTTGACGTCGATCGATGGCACATTGAAACCATAGATCGCCAGGTAATCGTGATTGGTGCGCTGGTGGTCCAGTCCAATCAACACGGTATGGCTCAGGGCTCCGGTGGAGAAGTCGGCCTGGAAGTTGTTGTCGACCGCGAACTGGCCGATATTTTCCTCGGTGTTGGTGGACATGCGGTTGGCAATGCCGTCATCGGTGACCGGGGGGAAGTCTTTGTTGTAGCTGCTGACCGTGATGGTCTGGAACGAAAGCTCCGACTTGGTGTAACGCAGGTTCTGGCGGAACTGCCAGACATCGTTGAAACGGTGCTCGAAGGCATAGCCCAGTGCGTAGTAGGTGCGGTCGTAGTAATCGTAATCCGGGTCGCCCAGGTTCTTGTGGCGGGAGACCTTGCCGAACGGCATGTCGATCTTGGTGCCTTGGAGCGGGTAGAACTGGCTGGTGGCGCCGGTATCGTCGCGGGTGAACTGGCTGAGGAAGGTCAGCGAGGTGTCGTCGTCGATGTTCCAGGTCAGGCTTGGGGCGATGTTGTAGCGCTTGTTGTCGATATGGTCGATCTGCGTGCCGCTGTCGCGCACCACGCCGCTGACGCCATAGAGGAACTGGCCCTGCTCATCGAGCTTGCCGGTGCTGGCGAAGTTGATCTGGCGGTGGTTGTCGCTACCGTACTGCAGCTGGATCTCGTGGCTGCTCTCGGCCTGGGGGCGGCGGCTGACCATGTCCAGCAGGCCGCCGGGCGGGGTCTGGCCATACACCGACGAGGCCGGGCCACGCAGCAGCGCAAGACGGTCGAGGTTCCAGGTTTCGGCTTTCGGGTTGGCGTACACGCCGCGGGGCAGAGGCAGGCCGTCGAGGAACTGGGTCGGCTCGAAGCCGCGCACGCGCATCCAGTCATAGCGGGTGTCGCTGCCGAAACTGGCCGAGACGATGCCTGGCATGTACTTCACCGCATCATCCAGGCTCTGCACGCCACGGTCGCTCATCTGCTGGCGGGTGGCGACGGAAATGGAGCGTGGGACTTCGACCAGCGCGGTGTCGGTCTTGGTGCCGGCGGCGGTGCGCTTGGCGGTGTAGCCCTCCACCGGGCCCCAGGCACTTTCAAAACTGCTGTTGGCGTCGATGTTGGTCTCCGGCAGCGCCAGGCTGCCTTCCGCCACCAGGCTGTAGCTGCCGGCACTGCTTTGCTGCAACTGCAGGCCGGTACCACGCAGGGCCGCCTGTAGCGCGCCAATACCGTTGTACTGGCCGCTGACCGGCGCCGAATTACGCCCACTGACCAGCGCCGGATCCAGCGCCAGGGCGATACCGGCCTGGCTGGCGATCTGGTTCAAAGTGCTGGCCAGCGGTGCGCTGGGCAGGTTGTAGGCCCGCATGGCGGACTGTTCGGCGGCGAACAGGGCGGTGCTGGCCAACGGGGTGGCCAGGCCGATGGCCAGGGCCATCAGGCTGGGGCGAAGCAAAGCATCAACGGCACGGGACATTCAGCGGCTCCTCGACGAAATAGTGCTGACTGCTTCCTTGCCGAGCGAGAGTGGGAAAGTGACAGGGGGGTGTGAAAAAAAATACGACTGATTTGCAAAAACCTTTGGGAGGCGGCAAGCCGGCTCCCAAAGGGCGGTCTGGCTGGGGCTATTTGGCGGTAACGGTGACCCACCACGGCGTATGCCGCTCGATCTTCACCGGCAGCACCGGTTGCAGCGAGGCCAGGGCCAGGTCGGTGTCGGTCAGCGGGAAACTGCCGCTCACGCGCAGCTCGGCCACTGCGTCGCTGACACCCAGATGGCCGCTGCGGTACTGGCCGAGGGTGGCCACCAGGTCGGCCAGGCGCACGTTGTCCACCACCAGCATGCCGCGGGTCCAGGCGTCGCTGCCGACCGCCACGGGGGTGACACTGCCCAGGCCGTCGGCGCTCATCAGCACTTGCTGGCCTTCGCGCAGCACCTGTTCATCGCCGCTGTGCTGGGGTTTGGCAGCTACCGATGCCTGCAGCACCTCCAGGCGTGTGCCGGCCTCCTCGCGCTTGACCAGGAAGCGGGTACCCAGTGGGCGCAGGCGGCCCTCCTCGGTGCGCACCAGCAATGGGCGGCTGTCCTTGTGGCCGGTTTCCACCGAGATTTCGCCCTGGTGCAGGACGATCAGCCGTTGTTCGCCCTGGAAGTCGATGTCCACCGCGGTCTGGCTGTTGAGGCTGAGCAGGGTGCCGTCTTCCAGGCGCAGGGTGCGCAGCTCGCCGGTACTGGTGCGTTGGTCGGCCAGCCAGTAGGTGGGCGACACTGACGGTGCGCCGGCCCAGGCCAGCAGGCCGCCGAGCAGCAGCATGCCGGCAAGGCCGCCCAGACGCTGGCGCAACCCGGCCCGGGATTGCAATAGAGTGTGGCGTACCGGCCCGGCGGCAGTGTTGACGCGCTGGTCGAGCATGCCCAGTTGCAACCAGGCGCGGGCGTGCTCCTCGTGGGCGGCGTGCCAGCGCGTAAACTCGCTGCGTTCGTCCGGGGTACCGCTACCTTCGTCGAGGCACAGCTTCCAGGCGATGGCCGCTTCCAGCACCTTGCTGGACACCGGGGCATGCTTCATGTCGGCTCCCCGTAAAGGGCGACATAGCACTGGCGCAGGCCTTGGGCGATGTACTGGCGCACGCGCGAGACCGACACCCCGAGGCGCTCGGCGATCTCGGCGTGCCCCAGGCCATCCAGGCGGTTGTACAGGAAGGCTGCCCGGGCCTTGCTCGAGAGCTTGCCCAGCAAGCGGTCGATGGCCTTGAGGTCTTCGAGGATCAGGTGTTGCTGTTCCGGTGACGGGTGCTCGGCTTCGGGCAGCAGCGCCAGTTCCGCGAGGTAGGCCTGCTCGAGGGCGGCGCGGCGGAAGTGGTCGAACAACAGGCCCTTGGCCACGGCGACCAGAAAGGCGCGGGGTTCGCGGGGGGCGTCCAAACGCTCGCGGCCGAGCAGGCGCACGAAGGTGTCCTGGCTCAGGTCCTCGGCACGCTGGCGGCAGGCGGTGCTGCGCTGCAGCCAGGCGAGCAGCCAGGTGCGATGGTCGCGGTACAGCGCGCCGACCAGTTCGGCATGTGGACTGTGCGCAGACGTCAAGAAGCGTTCCCCGGGAAAGAATGCGTTAACTAACGATAATTATTCGCGATTGTGGCAGAGGCAGGGGGGAGGGCGCAATTGACGCTTATCGGATTGCCAGCATGGCGGGGAAAGCGCAATAAAAATCAGAGACCGTGGTGCTGCGTCTTGCGTCGTCGCCACTGGCGCACCCGCTGCTCCAGCTGCAGCGGGCTGTCCAGTTGCTGGCGGCGCGCTTGGCTGAAGAGGATCAACGCAAGTTCCGCGGTCACCTGGGCATCGGCGCTGGCATGGTGGCGGGCCTGGACTTCGAGGCCGAAACGGGCGATCCAGTCGTCCAGCCCGGCCTCGCGCAGCACTGTGTCGGGGTTGAGCATCGGCGCCAGCTCCGCCACGTCGAGAAACGGATGCTGCAGGCGCAGGCCCAGGCTGTCCTTCAACGCCCGGGCCAGCATGCGCTGGTCGAAAGGGGCATGGAACGCCAGTACCGGACTGTCGCCGATGAACGTCATCAGGTCGAGCAGTGCTTCGGCCGGTTCGCAGCCGGCGGCCAGGGCGCTGGGGCCCAGGCCGTGGATCAGCACGCTGGCGTTGGTTTTCTGTTCGGGGCGGCGCAGGGTCCGCTCGAACGGCCGACCGAGGTCGATGGCACCGTCCTCGATGGCCACCGCGCCGATCGACAGCACCTGGTCGCGATTGAGATTCAGGCCGCTGGTCTCCAGGTCCAGCACCACCCAGCGCTGTTCGCGCAGGGAGCACACGCCCAGGGGCGCAGGGCCGGGCAGCGCGGCCAGGCGCCGCTGCAGCGCCGCATCGAGTTCGGGGGCTGTGGGGCGCAACCAGGCGAACAGGTTCACAACTGGTACCGCAAGGCCAGGCTGCTCTGCAGGCGCTGGGCCTGGCGCAGGGACTCGCGCAGGATGCGCCGGTCCAGGTGGTTGAGGCTGTCGGGGTCGAGCCGGTTGGAGTAAGGCATGTTCTCGCGGCTCTGGCGCTGGTGCTGCTGCATGCGGGTCTGCTGGATGAAGTGGTAGGCCTCTTCATAGGCGGCGCCGTCGAGCGGGTCGATGATGCCCTTGGCGATCAGCTGGCGCAGCCGCTCCAGGGTATTGCACGCCGTGATGCCGTGGGCCAGGGCCAGCAGCCTGGCGCCATCGACGAACGGGGTCAGGCCCTGCACCTTGAGGTCGAGGGTGGCGGCCTTGTCGTCACCCTGGCGGGTCAGCACGAACTCGCGCAGGCGCCCGACCGGCGGACGCTGGCGCAGGGCGTTGTCGGCCAGCATGCGCTGGAAGATGCGGTTGTCCGCGACTTGCTCCAGCAGGCCCTGGCGCAGTTGCTCGCAGCCCTGCTCGTCGCCCCAGACCACGCGCAAGTCGAAGTAGATGCTTGAGCCCAACAGGTTCTCGGGGCTGGCTTCGCGCACGAAGCCGGCGAAGCGCCGCGCCCATTCGCCACGCGACAGGCACAGCTCGGGATTGCCGGCCATCACATTGCCTTTGCACAGGGTGAAGCCGCACTGCGCCAGGTTGTGGTTGATCTGCTGGGCCAACGGCAGCAAGCGTGCGCGGATCGCCTCGGCTTCGGCGCCGTCACGGGCCTCGAATAAAATGCCGTTGTCCTGGTCGGTGTGCAGGGTCTGCTCGCGGCGGCCCTCGCTGCCGAAGCACAACCAGCTGAACGGCACGCCGGGGTCGCCGCGCTCGGCGATGGCCAGCTCGATCACCCGGCACACGGTATGGTCGTTGAGCAGGGTGATGATCTGGGTGATCTGCGTCGAGGAGGCGCCGTGGGCGAGCATGCGTTCGACCAGTTGACCGATTTCGCCGCGCAGTGCCACCAGGCTGTCCAGCCGCGGTGCATGGCGGATGGTGCGGGCCAGGTGCACCAGGTCGACGCGTTGCAGGGAGAACAGGTCGCGCTCGGAAATCACCCCGCACAGGCGCTGGTTGTCCACCAGGCAGACGTGGGCAATGTGGCGTTCGGTCATCGCCATGGCGGCGTCGAACGCACTGGCCTGGGGGCTCAGGTAGAACGGTTTGGCGGTCATGTAGCGCTCGATGGGCGCGGTCAGTTCGGCGCTGGCGTCGGCCACCACCTGGCGCAGGTCGCGCAGGGTGAAGATACCGATGGGGTGGCGCTGCTCATCGATGATCACGATGCTGCCGACCTGTTGTTCGTGCATTTGCCGCACGGCTTCGCGCAGTGGCGTGTCTGGCGTGCACACAACCGGGTGGCGCAGCGCCAGTTCGCCCAGCGGTGTGTTGAGTGAGTACTGGGTACCCAGGGTCTCCACGGCGCGCTGGCGCACTTGCTGGTTGACCTGGTCGAGCAGGCTGCTGACGCCGCGCAAGGCGAAGTCGCGGAATACCTCGGACATGGAAAACACACGGATGAACGCGGCCTTGTCCAGTTGCAGGCAGAAGGTGTCTTCGCCGGCCAGGTGCTCGGTGCGGGTGGCCCGCTCGCCGAGCAAGGCCGCCAGCGGGAAGCATTCACCGCTGGTGATCTCGAAGGTGGTCTCGGTGCCTGGTTTGGTGACATGGTGACGTTCGCCGACCACGCGCCCCTGCTTGACGATATAGAAGTGCTCGACCGGGCCCTCGGCCGGCGTGATGATGCTTTCGCCGCCCGCGTAGAAGCGCAGCTGGCACTGTTCCACCAGGTAGGCCAGGTGGCTGTGTTCCATCTGGTTGAACGGCGGGAAACGCTGCAGGAACTGCAGGGTGCCCTGGATGTTTTGCAGTACCGCTGTCCTGCCGGCCTGGGTGTAGGCGTCCTTTTTGCTCATGAAGCTGACCGTATCGCTACGCCGAACTATATATATCTATCTATAGGGGTCGGCTTTGTTGTTCTCGGCCTCCATGGTCGGCTGGCCGTACTGTGGTGCCCATTGGACGTAAGTCTAGAGCGAGGCTGTCAAGGACCCGACGAAAGGCGAACCGGGCTATGTAAATTTCGCGGTCCTAAGCTGTGAACGAGATTTTTTTGACGAGATGGGCCATGGCCGAGCATGACGACATACTGAGTGACGCCGAGCGCGAGGCACTGGCTGGGGTGAGTGCGCCTGTCGCGGCTCGTCCCGTGGTGCTGGTGGTGGACGACAACCCGGTGAACAGCGAGGCGCTGAGCCTGTACCTGAAGAGCCGAGGTATCGCCTGCATGACGGCTGACGGCGCGCAGGAAGCGATGTTGAAGCTGCATTACGAACCGCGGATCGCGCTGATGATCACCGACCTGCGCATGGAGCCGAAGGATGGCCTGGAGTTGATTCGCCAGATTCGCGAGTCCGAGCGGGCGGCGCTGTCGATCATCGTGGTGTCGGGCGACACCGATGTGAAGGAGGCGGTGGACGTGATGCACCTGGGGGTGGTGGACTTTTTGCTCAAGCCGGTGGACCTGGGCAAGTTGCTGGAGCTGGTACGCAAAGAACTGAGAATGGACTAATCGTACTGGGTCTGCTTCGCAGCCCAATCGCCGGCAAGCCGGCTCCCACAAGGATAGTGTTGACCTGTGGGAGCCGGCTTGCCGGCGATTGGGCCGCAAAGCGGCCCCTTGATGACCTACAGCCCGTTGCGCGCCTTGAACTCGCGACGACGACGGTGCAGGACCGGCTCGGTGTAGCCGTTCGGTTGCTTGGTACCCTCGATCACCAGCTCGATCGCCGCCTGGAACGCGATGTTGTCATCGAAGTTCGGCGCCATCGGGCGGTACAGGGCGTCACCGGCGTTCTGCTTGTCCACCACCGCGGCCATGCGCTTGAGGCTTTCCAGCACCTGCTCCTGGGTGACCACGCCATGGCGCAGCCAGTTGGCCAGCAGTTGGGCGGAAATCCGCAGGGTGGCGCGGTCTTCCATCAGGCCGACATCGTTGATGTCCGGTACCTTCGAACAGCCCACGCCCTGGTCGATCCAGCGCACCACGTAGCCGAGGATGCCCTGGGCGTTGTTGTCCAGCTCGTTGCGGATTTCCTCGTCCGACCAGTTGGTGTTGGCCGCCAGCGGGATGGTCAGGATATCGTCGACCGAAGCCGGGGTGCGCGAGGCGAGCTCGCGTTGCCGGGCCTGCACGTCGACCTTGTGGTAGTGCAGGGCGTGCAGGGTGGCGGCGGTCGGCGACGGTACCCAGGCGGTGTTGGCCCCGGCCAGCGGGTGGGCGATCTTTTGCTCGAGCATGGCGGCCATCAGGTCGGGCATGGCCCACATGCCCTTGCCGATCTGCGCGCGACCCTGCAGGCCGGTGGCCAGGCCGACGTCGACGTTGTTGTTCTCGTAGGCGCCGATCCACTTCTCGTTCTTCATGGCGCCCTTGCGCACCACGGCGCCGGCTTCCATGGAGGTGTGGATCTCGTCACCCGTGCGGTCGAGGAAGCCGGTGTTGATGAACACCACGCGCTCGGCCGCAGCCTTGATGCAGGCCTTGAGGTTGACCGTGGTGCGGCGCTCCTCGTCCATGATGCCGACCTTGACGGTATTGCGCTGCATGCCCAGCAGGTCTTCGACGCGGCTGAAGATCTCGGCGGCGAACGCCACCTCTTCAGGGCCGTGCATCTTCGGCTTGACGATGTAGACACTGCCGGTACGGGTGTTCTTGCGGCTGGTGTTGCCGTTGAGGTTGTGCAGGGCGATCAGGTTGGTGAACAGGCCGTCCTGGATACCTTCGGGAATTTCGTTGCCCTGGGCGTCGAGGATCGCCGGGTTGGTCATCAGGTGACCGACGTTGCGCACGAACAGCAACGAGCGGCCGTGCAGGGTCACGCTGCCGCCATTGGGCCCCGCGTACTCGCGGTCCGGGTTCATGGTGCGGGTGAAGGTCTTGCCGCCCTTGCTCACGCTTTCGGCCAGGTCGCCTTTCATCAGGCCCAGCCAGTTGCGGTAGACGATGACCTTGTCGTCGGCATCGACGGCGGCGACCGAGTCTTCGCAGTCCATGATGGTGGTCAGTGCCGATTCCATCAGGATGTCTTTCACGCCGGCGGCGTCGGTGCTGCCGACCGGGGTGCTGGCGTCGACCTGGATCTCGAAGTGCAGGCCGTTGTGCTTGAGCAGCACGGCAGTCGGCGCGGTGGCATCGCCGTGGAAACCGATCAGTTGGGCGTCGTCACGCAGGCCGCTGTTGCTGCCGCCCTTGAGGGCGACCACCAGCTTGCCGCCGTCGATGCGGTAGGCGGTGGAGTCGACATGGGAGCCTGCGGCCAGCGGCGCGGCCTGGTCGAGGAAGGCACGGCCGAAGGCGATGACCTTGTCGCCACGGACCTTGTTGTAGCCCTGACCTTTTTCAGCGCCGCCTTCATCGCTGATGACATCGGTGCCGTACAGCGCGTCATACAGCGAGCCCCAGCGGGCATTGGCGGCGTTCAGGGCGAAACGGGCGTTCATCACCGGCACCACCAACTGCGGGCCGGCCATGACCGCGATCTCGTCATCGACGTTCTGGGTGGTGGCCTGGAAGTCCTCGACTTGTGGCAGCAGGTAGCCGATCTCCTGGAGGAATGCCTTGTAGGCGACGGCGTCATGGGCCTGGCCTTTGCGGGCCTGGTGCCAGGCGTCGATCCTGGCTTGCAGCTCGTCGCGCTTGGCGAGCAGGGCTTTGTTCTTGGGAGCGAGGTCTTTAATGATCTCTGCCGCCCCGGCCCAGAACTTGTCGGCTTCGATGCCGGTTCCAGGAATCGCTTCGTCGTTGACGAAGTCGTACAGGGCCTTGGCGACCTGAAGGCCACCGACTTGAACGTATCCAGTCATTGCTTGCCTCACCTCTGCTCAGCTATTTCGCTTTCGCTCTTCTGTATTAAGCCTGTAGCGCTTCTCTAAACACGGCACCAGTGCATGCCCGCGCATTCCCGGGCGGCTGGGTGCGGCTCGCCAGACGGGCCGGCGGGCGGTTGGCGTATTTTCACAGGCGCCTTGGCAGACATCGAAACGACGTTTTTGTAGTCCGCGCCGATGCATACTACATGAAGCAGCAGGCAGGTAAACATCAGACTAAAAGCGTCGCACTGCGACCGATTGGTCGCATAGGGTCACGCTGGGAGACGACATGTTCGCAAAAAACAGGTGGATTGTTCCAGATAAATCTTGAAACAGTACACGATTAGTTGGCCTGGCTGTCCTGCGGCAGGTTGCCGCGCCTTGCCTATACTGATTCGATCCCCGTATCGTCCCCATCTGCGGCGGCGCTTGCAGACGAATGAAGGAGTGGCCTCGTGGACCATCTTGTACTGACCGTGATCGCCCCTGACAAGGCCGGGCAGGTAGAGCGTATCGCCCAATGCATCGCCGATCACAATGGCAACTGGCTGGAAAGCCGCATGTCACGCATGGCCGGCCAGTTCGCCGGGATCCTGCGGGTGGCGGTACCGGCGGAGAACTACGCCGAACTGGTCGAGTCGCTGCAGAAACTGGGCGACCACGGCATTCGTGTGTTGATCGCCGAGAGCGGCATCGAGCCGTCCTGCACCTGGAAACCGATCGCCATGGAGCTGGTGGGCAACGACAGGCCGGGCATCGTCCGTGACATCACCCGCCTGCTGGCGGAGCTTGGGGTGAATGTGGAGCGCCTGAGCACCGAGGTGCGCCCGGCACCCATGAGCAGCGAGCCGTTGTTCCAGGCCGATGCGCTGCTGGCGCTGCCCTTGACCTTGTCTCTGGATGATTTGCAGGCAAGGTTGGAGAGCCTGGCGGATGATCTGATGGTGGAGTTGCGGCTGCGGCCGGAGGATTGATTGCGGGCAATCGCGGGGCAAGTCGCAACGGCGAACCGCCGCTCCCACGGTTATCCCGATTTAACGGGGACGCCCCTGTGGATAACCTGGGGGCGTACTGCTACAGCCCAATAACCACGCCGGTTAGCCAGCATTGAGCAAAAAACACCCAGTAATCAGTCGCTTGTGCACAAACCACGGGGACGAGGGTGTGGATAACCTCTGGAGACCTTGCTGCAGGCCACGCACTCCGTGGTCTGCAGCTATTTGATCATTAATTGATCAGGCGCGCTTGCGCAAACTCACCCAGGCATCGACGCTGTAGACCGCCAGGCCTGCCCAGATACACGCAAATGCTATCAGTGTGCTGGACGAAAGATGCTCATCGAACAGCCACACCGCTTGCAGCAACACCAAGGTCGGCGCCAGGTACTGCAGGAAACCCAGGGTGGTGTACGGCAGGTGGCGCGCGGCAGCGTTGAAGCACACCAGGGGTATCAGGGTTACCGGGCCGGCGGCGATCAGCCACAGCGCCTCGCTGCTGTTGAAAAATTCCAGGCTGGCGCTGTTGGCCGTTGGGTGCAGCAGCAGCCAGCCGATCGCCAGCGGTACCAGCATCCAGGTTTCGACCACCAGGCCGGGCAGTGCCGCGACCGGCGCCTGCTTGCGGATGAGCCCGTAGAAGCCGAAGGACAGTGCCAGCGCCAACGATACCCAGGGCAGGCTGCCGACCTGCCAGACTTGTTGCGCCACCCCGAGGGCCGCCAGGCCCACTGCCAGCCATTGCAGGCGGCGCAGGCGCTCACCGAGCAGCAACATGCCCAGTAGCACGTTGATCAGCGGGTTGATGTAGTAGCCCAGGCTGGCCTCGAGCATGCGCCCGTTGTTCACCGCCCATACATAGGTCAGCCAGTTGCCGGCGATCAGCGTGCCGCTCAGGGCCAGGATGGCCAGGCGCCTGGGGTTGTCGCGCAGTTCGCGCCACCAGCCGGGGTGCTTCCACACCAGCAGCAGGAGCGAACCGAACAGCGCCGACCAAAGCACCCGATGGACGATGATCTCCACCGCCGGGACGCTCTGGATGGCTTTGAAGTACAGGGGGAACAGGCCCCAGATGATGTAGGCGCCGAGGCCCAGAATATACCCGCGACGCGGGTTTGCGGCGTGCATGCAGAATCCTTGCTTAGGTAGCTAAATAAAGCGACGCCTATTGTAGACAGAGCGCGACGTGCACCTAGAACAATTTCAGCGGTTGTTCATCGAGGGCGGCCATTTGCTCACGTAGCGCCAGGATCTGGTCCCCCCAGTAGCGTGGTTGGCCGAACCACGGGAAGCTGCGGGGGAACGCCGGGTCATCCCAGCGCCGAGCCAGCCAGGCGCTGTAGTGCAACTGGCGCAGGGCGCGCAGTGGCTCGATCAGGGCCAGTTCACGCGGGTCGAAGTCGTGGAATTCGTTGTAGCCGTCGATCAGCTCGGCGAGCTGGCCAAGGCGCTCTTCGCGGCTGCCGGCAAGCATCATCCACAGGTCCTGCACCGCGGGGCCCATGCGGCAGTCGTCGAGGTCGACCACATGATAGATATCGTCGCGGTGCATCAGGTTGCCGGGGTGCAGGTCGCCGTGCAGGCGGATCCGCTGGTGCGGGGTGCGGGCGTAGATATCCTCGACCCGCTTGAGCAGGTCGCGGGCCACGGATTCGAAGGCCGGCAGCAGCTCGCGAGGAACGAAGCCGCCGTCCAGCAGGGTGTTGAGCGAGGCATGGCCAAAGTTGTCCACAGCCAGTTGCTCACGGTGTTCGAATGGCCGGATTGCCGCCACGGCATGCAAGCGCCCGAGCAACTGACCCAGGCGGTACAACTGGTCGAGGTTGCCCGGCTCCGGGGCATGGCCGCCACGGCGCGGGAACAGGGTAAAGCGAAACCCCTGGTGCTCGAACAGGGAGCGGCCCTCGTGCAGCAGTGGCGCCACCACGGGCACTTCGCACTCCGCCAGTTCGGCGGTGAAGGCATGTTCTTCGAGGATTGCCGCATCGCTCCAGCGCCCAGGGCGGTAGAACTTGGCGATCAGCGGTTGTTCCCCCTCGATGCCCACCTGATAGACACGGTTTTCGTAGCTGTTGAGCGCCAGCACCCGCGCATCGCTGAGAAAGCCAAGGCTTTCCACGGCGTCCAGCACGAGGTCGGGGGTGAGGGTGTCGAAGGGGTGGGACATGAAAGGCTCCAGGCGCGGGGACGGCGTGGCTGCATGTTACCCCAATCACAAGGCAGGCCCCGCCCTTGTCGTAGCCGGTTAGACCGGCACCCCCAGCAACACGAATGACGGATGGAACTGCACCCGCATCATGCTCTGTGGCCCGACTTGATACTGCGCCAGCCAGTCAGCCTCGGCGAAAGCGCACAAAGTCTGCCCGTTACCCAGTGCCAGGCGCACCTCGACTGGACCGTCCTGCTCACCGACAAGCTCCTCGACCTTGGCCTTCAGGCAATTGCTGCCTTGCTCCGCCTTCTCGTCCGGCCCCAGCAACTGCACCCACCCCGCCTTCAGCAGCGCCACCACCGTGCCCCCAAGTGCCAGTTCCAGGCGTTCGGTACTGCCCCGGGTGATCAAGGCCTCGATCTCCAGGCCGCCGCCCAGGTCCAGGCTGATACGGTCATGCCGGCCTTCGCGGCGCAGCCCGCTGATGCGTCCCTGCAACTGGTTGCGCGCACTGGTGCGCAGCATCAGCCGGCCAAGCAGGGCGAAGTCGCTGCTGTCCTCGGCGGACTCCAGGATCTCTGCCTGCAACGCCTGCAGGCGCTGGTACAGGCGCAATACCCGTTCGCCTTCGGCGGACAACCGGGCGCCACCACCGCCCCGGCCGCCGGTGCTGCGTTCCACCAGGGGCTGCGCCGCCAGGTTGTTGAGTTCGTCGATGGCATCCCAGGCGGCCTTGTAGCTGATCCCCGCGGCCTTGGCGGCGCGGGTGATGGACCCCTGCTCGGCGACATGTTGCAACAGGGCGATGCGCTGTGGGCGGCGGGCGATGTGCTGGGTGAGCAAGGCGGGCAGGGACATGGGTGGGCATCAGGCGTGGTGAAGGTTCCGCGACGTTGCCGTCGTCACCGGGTCAAGTCAAGCCTGGCCCGGGCGCGGTGTGCGCGCCAGGCAGTAGATATCCACCTGCCGGGCTCCGGCTTTGCGCAGCAACCGGGCGATGGTCTGCGCGGTCGCCCCGGTGGTCAGCACGTCGTCGACCAGTGCCAGGTGCAGGCCCTCCAGTTCACTGCCCGGGGTGAGGGCGAAGGCCTGGCGCAGATTGCGTTGCCGGGCCTTGGCACCAAGCGCCTGTTGCGCCGGTGTATCGCGTACCCGCTGGAGCAGGTGCTCGTCGCAGGGCAGGCGCAATTGCCTGGCGAGCCAGCGGGCGAGCATCGCCGCCTGGTTGAAGCCGCGCTGGCGCAGTCGACGCCCGGCCAGGGGAACGGGCAACAAGCGATCCGGCTGCGGCAAGCCCTCGTGATAGTGGTGGCTCAGGTTCTGGCCGAGCAGTTGGGCGAGCAACCGCCCCAGGGGCCACTGGCTGTTGTGCTTGAAGCGGCTTATCAGGGTGTCGACGGGAAAGCCGTAATGCCAGGGCGCGATCACTCGTTTGAATGCCGGTGGGCGGCGGCTGCAACTGCCGCAGAGAAGGTCGTCCAGGGCCAGGGGCAGCGCGCAACGGCGGCATTGCTCCTGCAGCCAGGGCAGCGCCTGCTCGCAGGCGACGCACAGTGGGTAGGGCTGCCCCGCGAGCTCATCGCAAAGCAAACAGGATTGTTCGATATTTGTACAGATGTAAACCAGTGTGTTCTTGATTGGTTGACAGTTCATGGGGCCTTCCGTGACTATGCGAGCTATCCGTGATGCGCTGGTGGGTTTCCCTGTCCCGGCGTCAGTCAGACCATAGATAAGGAAACGCCGATGAGCGCCAGCGCAATTGCAACAACCCGTCACGACTGGTCCCTGGCCGAGGTCAAGGCACTGTTCCAGCAGCCGTTCAATGACCTGCTGTTCCAGGCCCAGAACGTTCACCGTGCACATTTCGACCCCAACCGCGTGCAGGTTTCCACGCTGCTGTCGATCAAGACCGGCGCCTGTCCGGAAGATTGCAAATATTGTCCGCAGTCCGGCCACTACAACACCGGGCTGGAAAAACAGAAGCTGATGGAAGTGCAGAAGGTGCTGGAGGAGGCCGCCCGGGCCAAGGCCATCGGCTCGACCCGCTTCTGCATGGGCGCGGCGTGGAAGCATCCCTCGGCCAAGGACATGCCCTACGTGCTGGAGATGGTCAAAGGGGTCAAGGCCATGGGCCTGGAAACCTGCATGACCCTCGGCAAGCTCGACCAGGAGCAGACCCAGGCCTTGGCCCAAGCCGGCCTGGACTACTACAACCACAACCTCGACACCTCGCCGGAGTTCTACGGCAGCATCATCACCACCCGCACCTACAGCGAACGCCTGCAGACCCTGGCCTACGTGCGTGACGCCGGCATGAAGATCTGCTCCGGGGGCATCCTTGGCATGGGCGAGTCGCTGGACGACCGCGCCGGCCTGTTGATCCAGCTGGCCAACCTCCCCGAGCACCCGGAGTCGGTGCCGATCAACATGCTGGTCAAGGTTGCCGGCACGCCGCTGGCCGACGAGGAAGACGTCGATCCGTTCGACTTCATTCGCATGCTCGCCGTGGCCCGGATCCTCATGCCCAAGTCCCACGTGCGCCTGTCGGCCGGCCGTGAGCAGATGAACGAGCAGATGCAGGCCCTGGCGTTCATGGCCGGGGCCAACTCGATCTTCTACGGCGAGAAGCTGCTGACCACGGCCAACCCGCAGGCCGACAAGGACATGCAGCTGTTCGCCCGCCTGGGTATCCAGCCGGAAGCCCGTGAAGAGCACGCCGACGAAGTGCACCAGGCCGCCATCGAACAGGCGCTGGTCGAGCAGCGCAGCAGCGAGCTGTTCTACGACGCAGCCTCGGCCTGAGCATGGCCTTCGATCTCGCCGCGCGGCTGGCCGAACGGCGTGCCGCGGACCTCTATCGGCAACGGCCGCTGCTGGAAAGCCCGCAAGTGCCGCAGGTGGTGGTCGATGGCCAGCCGCTGCTGGCCTTCTGCAGCAATGACTACCTGGGCCTGGCCAATCACCCCGAGGTGATCAAGGCCTGGCGCGATGGCGCCGAGCGCTGGGGTGTCGGCGGTGGCGCCTCGCACCTGGTGATCGGCCACAGCACGCCGCACCATGACGTTGAAGAAGCACTGGCCGAGTTGACCGGGCGCCCTCGCGCGTTGCTGTTTTCCACTGGCTACATGGCCAACCTCGGGGCCATCACCGCGCTGGTGGGGCAGGGCGACACAGTCTTGCAGGACCGCCTCAACCACGCTTCCCTGCTCGACGGCGGGCTGCTCAGTGGCGCCCGCTTCAGCCGCTATCTGCACAACGATCCGGCCAGCCTGGCCAGTCGCCTGGAGAAAGCCACCGGCAATACCCTGGTGGTCACCGATGGCGTGTTCAGCATGGATGGCGATTGCGCCGACCTGCCGGCCCTGGCCAAGGTCGCCTGCGGCCGTGGGGCATGGCTGATGGTCGACGATGCCCATGGCTTTGGGACCTTGGGCGCCAACGGCGGCGGCCTGGTCGAGCATTTCGGCCTGGGTGTCGATGACGTGCCGGTGCTGATCGGCACGCTGGGCAAGGCCTGTGGTACCGCCGGCGCCTTCGTTGCCGGCAGCGAGGATCTGATCGAGGCGCTGGTGCAGTTCGCCCGGCCCTACATCTACACCACCAGCCAGCCACCGGCATTGGCGTGCGCCACACTCAAGGCGCTGGAGCTGCTGCGTCGGGAGCGCTGGCGGCGCGAGCACCTGGCCGCGCTGATCCAGCAGTTCCGCACAGGCGCCGAGCAGATCGGCCTGACCCTGATGGACAGCCACACCGCGATCCAGCCGATCCTTATCGGCGATGCGGGGCGGGCGCTGGCATTGTCCCGCTTGTTGCGTGAACGCGGTCTGCTGGTCACGGCGATTCGCCCACCCACCGTACCCGCTGGCAGCGCCCGTCTGCGGGTGACCCTGAGCGCCGCCCACAGTGAGGCACAGGTGCAGCTATTGTTGAATGCATTGGCCGAGTGTTATCCACAGCTGGAGTCCGCCGATGCGTAACCGAATGATCCTTCTGCCCGGCTGGGGGCTGGGCACCGCCTCACTGGAGCCGCTGGCCGCCAGCCTGCGTGCCCAGGACCTGCGCCTGCAGGTCGAACTGATGCCGTTGCCGGACCTGGCCGACAGCGACCCGCTGGCCTGGGTCGACTACCTCGACCGCAAGCTGCCCAACGACGTGTGGCTTGGCGGCTGGTCGCTGGGTGGCATGCTCGCCAGCGCCCTGGCCCACAAGCGCGGCGATCATTGCTGCGGCTTGCTCACGCTGGCGAGCAATCCCAGCTTTGTCGCTCGGCCGGATTGGCCGCACGGGATGGCACCGGATACCTTCGGTACCTTCCTCGATGGCTGCCGCAGCCATACCCAGGTGACCCTCAAGCGCTTTCGCACCTTGTGCAGCGATGGCGCGCAGCAACCGCGCACCTTGCTGCGCCAACTGGGCGTCGGCGTGCCCGACACCGATCCGCTGTACCTGGCCACCGGTCTGGAGGTGCTGGCCAGCCTTGATACACGCGCTGCCCTGGAGCAATACGGCGGCCCGCAGCTGCACCTGTTCGCCGGCAGTGATGCGCTGGTGCCGGTGGAGGCTGCCAAGGCCCTGAGCGACCTGTTGCCCGACGTGGAAGTCGGCCTGGTCGAAGACAGTTCCCACGCCTTCCTGCTGGAGTACCCGCAGGAGCTGGCGGCGGGCATCAAGAGTTTCCTGCATGAGAGTGGCGATGACTGATCTTTCCCAGCCCACCTTGCCCGGTGCCCTGCCGGACAAGCGCCAGGTGGCGGCTTCGTTTTCCCGCGCCGCGGCCAGCTATGACAGTGTCGCGGCCTTGCAGCGCGCAGTAGGCATGGCGCTGTTGGAGAAACTGCCCGCAGGGCTCGTCCCTGCGCGCTGGCTGGACATGGGCAGTGGCACCGGCCATTTCAGCCGGGTCCTGGCCGAGCGCTTCAGCGATGCCGACGGTGTGGCGGTGGACATTGCCGAGGGCATGTTGCGCCATGCCCGTGAGCAAGGCGGCGCCCGGCACCATGTGACGGGTGACGCCGAGCGTCTGCCGTTGCGCGATGGCAGTGTCGATCTGCTGTTCAGCAGCCTGGCGGTGCAGTGGTGCGGCCAGTTCGCCAGCGTGCTGGGTGAGGCGCGGCGGGTGCTGCGCCCAGGCGGGGTGCTGGCATTCAGCAGCTTGTGCGTGGGCACCCTTGATGAGTTGCGTGCCAGCTGGCAAGCCGTCGATGGCATGGTGCACGTCAATCGCTTCCGGCGTTTCGAGGATTACCAGCGTCTATGCGGGGAAAGCGGTCTGGAGCTGATCGGCCTGGAGCGACGTCCCCATGTACTGCATTACCCCGACGTGCGCAGCCTGACCCACGAGCTCAAGGCACTGGGTGCGCACAACCTCAATCCGGGGCGCCCATCGGGGTTGACCGGACGTGCGCGGATGCAGGGCCTGTTGCAGGCCTATGAACAGTTCCGCCAGCCTCAGGGGCTGCCTGCCACCTATCAGGTGGTGTATGGCGTCTTGCGCAAACCGCTGGCCGGGGAGCAGTGACATGAGCCAGGCCTATTTCATTGCCGGCACCGACACCGATGTCGGCAAGACCACCATCGCCGCGGGTCTGCTGCATGCGGCGATGCAGTCGGGGCTGAGCACGTTGGCGGCCAAGCCGGTGGCATCCGGGTGCATGGTGACGCCCAGAGGGTTGCGCAACAGCGATGCCCTGGCATTGATTGACGAAAGCTCGGTCAAACTGCCCTATGAATCGGTCAACCCTTTCGCTTTCGAGCCGGCCATCGCTCCACACGTGGCGGCGCACGAGGCGGGGGTGGTGTTGAGCGTACCGGTGCTGCGTGATGCGATGCAGCAGGTGCTGGCGCAGCACGCCGACTTCACCTTGATCGAAGGGGCCGGCGGCTGGCGGGTGCCGTTGTCCGACCATGCCAACCTGTCAGACCTGGCCATTGCCCTGAAACTGCCGGTAATCCTGGTGGTAGGGGTGCGGTTGGGGTGCATCAACCACGCCTTGCTCAGCGCCGAGGCCATCGCCCGCGACGGCCTGCAACTGGCCGGTTGGGTGGCGAACATCGTCGATCCGCGGACATCGCGTCTGGAGGAGAACCTGTCGAGCCTGGCCGAGCGGCTGCCCGCACCATGCCTGGGGCGCGTGCCCTGGTTGAAGGTGGCGGGCGCGGCTGCGGTGGCCGAGCATTTGCACCTGGACCTGTTGGATTAGGCCTACTGTCTATCGGCTGGCACAAGGCTATTAGGGATTTCAACGGGCCTTTTTCCCGTTCTGCTGCTTTAATAAGGCCTGTTCATCATCCAGCGTCATGGAGTCCTGACATGGAAATCAATGCGAGCTCCGCCTACTACGCGGGCCTGGGTGCCATCCAGAACGGCCAGAACCGTGTCGACCAGGCCGCCCAGCAGATCGCCAGCGGCGCCGTCGAGCGTGGCACCAGCGGGCAGTCCACCGACTACCAGGCCGAGCGCCTGCGCGGCGTTGACCGCAGCCAGCAGATGGATCTGGCCACCAGCACCGTGCAACTGGCCCTGGGCAAGCACGAAGTCGAACTGGGTGCCAAAGTCGCCAAGGCTTCCGATGAAATGCTCGGTCGGTTCATCGACACCTACGCCTGACTCGCTGAACCCCATTCGCTTACTTCGCGGGGCAAGCCCGCTTCCATTCGTGGGAGCAGGCTTGCCCCGCGATGCGTTTGAGGGTGCTTGGCTGAATCATCATATTCGGCGGCATAAATGCCATTGTTAGCCCACCTTGACAGCGAGGCCTCCTAAACGTAAGTTTCAAACAACTGTTTGACCGAAAGCCGCCAAGAGCTGGTCGGTACCCGCGGTCTCCCTACCGAACTCATCACAGAGGTTCATCGCAATGCCTGATTACAAAGCCCCCTTGCGTGATATCCGCTTCGTCCGCGACGAACTGCTCGGCTATGAGGCGCATTATCAGAGCCTGCCGGGCTGCCAGGACGCCACGCCCGACATGGTCGACGCGATCCTGCAGGAAGGCGCGAAGTTCTGTGAAGAGGTACTGGCCCCGCTGAACCGCGTCGGCGACCTGGAAGGCTGCACCTGGAGCGAGGCGGGCGTGAAGACCCCGACCGGCTTCAAGGAAGCCTACCAGCAGTTCGTCGAAGGCGGCTGGCCGAGCCTGGCCCACGACGCCGAGCACGGCGGCCAGGGCCTGCCTGAGTCGCTGGGCCTGGCCCTGAGCGAAATGGTCGGTGAGTCGAACTGGTCGTGGGGCATGTACCCAGGCCTGTCCCATGGCGCGATGAACACCATCTCCGAGCACGGTACCCCCGAGCAGCAGGAGACCTACCTGACCAAACTGGTGTCCGGCGAATGGACCGGCACCATGTGCCTGACCGAACCGCACTGCGGCACCGACTTGGGCATGTTGCGCACCAAGGCCGAACCTCAGGCCGACGGCAGCTACAAAGTGTCCGGCACCAAGATCTTCATCTCGGCCGGTGAGCACGACATGGCCGACAACATCGTGCACATCGTCCTGGCCCGCCTGCCCGACGCACCGGCCGGCACCAAGGGCATCTCGCTGTTCATCGTGCCGAAGTTCCTGCCCAACGCCGAAGGTGGCGCGGGCGAGCGCAACGGCGTGAGCTGCGGCTCGCTCGAGCACAAGATGGGCATCCACGGCAACGCCACCTGCGTGATGAACTTCGACAGCGCCACCGGCTACCTGATCGGCCCCGCCAACAAGGGCCTGAACTGCATGTTCACCTTCATGAACACTGCTCGCCTGGGTACCGCGCTGCAAGGCCTGGCCCACGCCGAAGTGGCATTCCAGGGCGGCCTGAAATATGCCCGCGATCGCCTGCAGATGCGCTCGCTGACCGGCCCGAAAGCACCGGAAAAAGCCGCTGACCCGATTATCGTCCACCCGGACGTGCGCCGCATGCTGCTGACCATGAAGGCCTTCGCCGAAGGCAACCGCGCCATGGTCTACTTCACCGCCAAGCAGGTGGACATCGTCAAGTACAGCCAGGACGAGGACGAGCGCAAGAAGGCCGACGCGCTGCTGGCCTTCCTGACCCCGATTGCCAAGGCGTTCATGACCGAAGTCGGTTTCGAGTCTGCCAACCACGGCGTGCAGATCTACGGCGGCCACGGCTTCATCGCCGAGTGGGGCATGGAGCAGAACGTGCGCGACAGCCGTATTTCCATGCTGTACGAAGGCACCACCGGCATCCAGGCGCTCGACCTGCTCGGCCGCAAGGTGCTGATGACCCAGGGCGAGGCGCTCAAGGGCTTCACCAAGATCGTTCACAAGTTCTGCCAATCCCAGGAAGGCAACGCCGCCACCAAGGAGTTCGTCGAGCCACTGGCCGCGATCAACAAGGAGTGGGGCGAGCTGACCATGAAGATCGGCATGGCCGCGATGAAGGACCGCGAGGAAGTGGGTGCCGCTTCGGTGGACTACCTGATGTACTCCGGCTATGCGTGCCTGGCCTACTTCTGGGCCGACATCGCCCGCCTGGCAGCCGAGAAACTGGCGGCCGGCACCAGCGAAGAGGCGTTCTACACCGCCAAGCTGCAGACTGCGCGCTTCTACTTCCAGCGCATCCTGCCGCGTACCCGCAGCCACGTTGCGGCGATTCTGTCTGGCGCCGACAACCTCATGGCGATGAAGGAAGAAGACTTCGGTCTGTCCATCTAAGCTCGCCGGTTGTAAGAAAACCGCCTGCCCTTACCGGTAGGCGGTTTTTTTTGCCTCTTTTTTGCAGTCTACGCCTGCCCTTGCAGGAGCGGCCTTGTGTAAACAAACAGGAATAATCCTACCGGGTGTCGCATCCAGTAACGAGAAAGTCTCAAGCTTCGCCCCTGATCTGCCGTTAAAGCGGGCATCTGTATTCATCTATTCATGTGCACTGCCGATGAAGTAGGGGCACAATGCCATTATTGATCTGCCGGGTCGGAGATTACCCTTGTTTCGTCTATCCGCTGTACGCGCGAGCCACTTCCTGCCTTCGCTGATTCTGTTGCTGGCAGGGCTTGCGGCAGCCTATGTAAGGGACCTCAGCGTCTTCTTCACATCGCTGTTCAACGTTCTACCCACCTTGGTGCTTTTGCTGGGTGGCGCCTACTGCGCCGTATACCGCCGCCAGCGCGAGCTGTTCCTGATGGTCACGGTCTACATCGCCTATTTCCTGCTCGATACCCAGACCGACTTCTATCGCGACAATGGCCGGGTCCGCGAGGATGCCGCGGTGATCTTCCACCTGGTCTGTCTGCTGCTACCCGCGCTGTTCGGCCTGTACGGTGCGTGGCAGGAACGCACGCACCTGGCCCAGGACCTGCTGGCCCGCTTCGCCGTGCTGTTCGCCGTGAGCAGCGTGGCGGTGGCCCTGGAGCAGAGCTTCCCAGAGGCCCTGCTGGGCTGGTTGGCCGAGATCCGCTGGCCCTCGCTGCATGGCCAGTGGATGAGCCTCATCCAGTTGGCCTATCCGCTGTTCCTGGCGGTGTTCATCCTGCTGGTGGTGCAGTACCTGCGTGAGCCCAGGCCGTTGCATGCCGCGCAGATCATTGGCCTTATCGGCATCTTCTGGATGCTGCCCAAGACCTTCATCCTGCCGTTCACCCTGAACATCATGTGCAGCCAGGTGATGCTGATGATCGCCGCCGCGGTATCCCACGAGGCCTACCAGATGGCCTTCCGCGACGAGCTGACCGGCCTGCCGGGGCGGCGCGCCCTGAACGAGCGCATGCAGCGCCTGGGGCGCAACTATGTGATCGCCATGACCGACGTTGACCACTTCAAGAAATTCAACGACACCCATGGTCACGATGTCGGCGACCAGGTGTTGCGCCTGGTCGCCAGCCGCTTGTCCAAGGTGACCGGGGGCGGGCGTGCCTACCGTTACGGTGGCGAGGAATTCGCCCTGGTGTTCGCCGGCAAGACCGCCGAAGAATGCCTGCCGCACCTGGAGGCGGTGCGCGAGATGATCGCCAACTATGCGATCCAGTTGCGCGACCAGAACAGCCGCCCGCAGGATGACTCCACCGGTCGCCAGCGCCGTGGCGGAGGAGCCAACACCACGGTATCGGTAACTATCAGCATCGGCGTCGCCGAGCGCCAGGTCGAGCACCGCAACCCCGAGGAAGTGCTCAAGTCCGCCGACCAGGCGCTGTACAGCGCCAAGGGCGCGGGGCGTAACTGCGTCATGACGTTCGGTCAGCAGTCGCGGCGTGGGGCCGTGCGCATGGCGAGTTAGGGCGTGACTATGCCTGACTATTCGGTCGCATGATGACCCTATGTCTCGTAAAAGTTGTTCGGTTACACTGCGTTCATCCCAGTGCCGCGGCCCTCACGGGCCGCCCCGACCCTTATAGCGAGAGGTTGTCATGGCTGAATATAAAGCGCCCCTGCGCGATATGCGCTTCGTCCTCAATGAAGTCTTCGACGTGGCCACGCTCTGGTCGCAACTGCCCGGCCTTGCCGAGGCAGTCGATGCCGACACGGCGATGGCCGTGCTGGAGGAGGCGGGCAAGGTCACCGGCAAGACCATCGCGCCGCTGAGCCGTGCCGCCGATGAAGAGGGCTGCCACTGGGACAACGGCTCGGTGCGCACCCCGGAGGGCTTCATCGAGGCATACAACACTTATGCCGAAGGGGGCTGGGTCGGCGTTGGCGGAGATCCGCTCTTCGGTGGCATGGGCATGCCCAAGGTCGTCTCGGCCCAGGTCGAGGAAATGGTCAATGCCTCGAGCCTGGCCTTCGGCCTGTACCCGATGCTGACCGCCGGCGCCTGCCTGTCGATCAACGCCCACGCCAGTGAAGCGCTCAAGGAAAAGTACCTGCCGAACATGTACTCGGGTGTCTGGGCCGGCTCCATGTGCCTCACCGAGCCCCACGCCGGTACCGACCTGGGTATTATCCGCACCAAGGCCGAGCCCCAGACTGATGGCAGCTATAAGGTCAGCGGCACCAAGATCTTCATCACCGGCGGCGAGCACGATCTCACCGAGAACATCATCCATCTGGTACTGGCCAAGCTGCCGGATGCACCGGCAGGCCCGAAAGGCATCTCGCTGTTCCTGGTACCCAAGTTCCTGGTCAACGAAGATGGCAGCCTCGGCGCACGCAACCCGGCCACTTGCGGCTCGATCGAGCACAAGATGGGCATCCAGGGCTCGGCCACCTGCGTGATGAACTTCGACGAAGCGGTCGGCTATATCGTCGGCGAGCCGAACAAGGGCCTGGCGGCCATGTTCACCATGATGAACTACGAGCGCCTGGGTGTCGGCATCCAGGGCCTGGCCTCGGCCGAGCGTTCCTACCAGAATGCCGTGGAATACGCCCGTGACCGTCTGCAGAGCCGCGCCCCGACCGGTCCGCAGGCCAAGGACAAGGTGGCTGACCCGATCATCGTCCACCCGGACGTGCGGCGCATGTTGCTGACCATGAAGGCGCTGACCGAAGGCGGCCGGGCATTCTCCACCTATGTGGCGATGCAGCTCGACAGCGCCAAGTACAGCGAAGACCCCACCACCCGCAAGCGCAGCGAAGAGCTGGTGGCGCTGCTGACCCCGGTGGCCAAGGCCTTCCTCACCGACCTGGGCCTGGAGTGCACCGTGCATGGCCAGCAGGTCTTCGGCGGGCATGGCTACATCCGCGAATGGGGCCAGGAGCAACTGGTGCGCGATGTGCGCATCACCCAGATCTACGAAGGCACCAACGGTATCCAGGCACTGGACTTGGTCGGCCGTAAGGTGGTGGCCAGCGGTGGCGCCTACTACAAGCTGTTCGCCGACGAGATCCGCCAGTTCATCGCCGCCAATGTTGCTGATCTTGGCGAGTTCACCAAGCCCCTGGCAGCCTCCCTGGACCAGCTCGATGAGCTGACCAACTGGGTGCTGGACCAGGCCAAGGGCAACCCCAATGAGATCGGCGCGGCTTCGGTCGAGTACCTGCACGCATTCGGTTATGTCGCCTATGCCTACATGTGGGCGCTGATGGCGCGTGCCGCCAAGGCCGGCGAAGGGGATACTGATTTCTACGGCGCCAAGCTGGGCACGGCACGGTTCTACTTTGCCCGTCTGCTTCCGCGAGTTCATTCGCTGGCAGCGTCGGTAAAGGCCGGTAGCGAGTCGCTGTACCTGCTGGACGCCGCGCAATTCTGATCCCGCCGAGCTGCCTGGCAGCCCTATTGCGGTATGAGGTCGCCCCCGCACCGGATAAATTTCCGGCTGCGGGGGCGGCCTTTTTGTTTGGTCGGCGGCGCATGTTTATGAATGGACCTCTTTTGTAAGCTTTGGCTTACACGACGTGGTGACGTTTCGCCTCTTTCCTAAGATTGGATCCACGGTTACTCTTTCTTACATGGACGTAGCGCAGGACGCGCAATGGACAGAGCAGGACGCCTTACAAGGAAGTTGCGCAGGAAGCGCGAAAAGATAGAACAGGGACAAGAAGGATTTCCTGCCAGGATGGCGGGGTGATAAGGATGTCGAAGGGAAACAGTCTGGAAAACCCCGCTTAGGCGGGGTTTTCTTTGTGCGCGTGTTTCAGCCAAGCACGTCCAGCGGCGATATCCCCAGTTGGCGTGGGTCGGCCTCTTCCTCCAGCAAGCTGCGCAGCAGCTCGACCGAGGCCTGTTGACGTTGCGCGTCACGGAACACCAAGCCTACTTTCAGCGGAATACGTGGCTCGCTGAGGGGCTTCCACAGCAGCTCCTGGTCGTCCTGCGCGGCATCCTTGGCCCGGCCCGGCAGGATGGTCACCAGCGCCGTGTGCGCCAGGCTGTCGAGGATCCCCGCCATGTTGTTCATCTCGGCCTGCACCTGCGGCCTGCGCCCTTGGCTGGCCAGCTGCGCCTTCCAGATCTGGCGGATCTGGAACTCCTCGCCAAGCATCAACATCGGCAACTCGGCCGCCTGACGGATCGAGACCTTCTTGAAGTCTTTCAAGGGGTGGGTACGGGGGATGACCAACTGCAGTTCATCTTCGTACAGCAGCAAGCCGTGCAGCCCTGGCTGGCGTGGTGGCAGGTAGCTGATGCCGATGTCCAGGCTACCGTTGAGCAGGCGCCGTTCGATCTCCGACCCCGACAGTTCATAGATCTGTACCACCAGGTGCGGTTGGGCTTTGCGCACCCGCTCCAGGAGTTGCGGTACCAGACTTGGCCGTACGGTCTGCAGCACGCCGATGGCCAGGGTGCGCAGCGACTGGCCCTTGAAATTGCCCATGGCCTCGTGGGCCCGTTGCAGGCCATCGAGCAAGGGTACGGCGTGGTTGTACAGGGTATGCGCGGCGAGTGTGGGCAGCAGGCGTTTGTTGCTGCGTTCGAACAGGCTCAGGTCGAGGCTGTGCTCCAGCTGGCGAATCTGCTGCGACAGCGCTGGCTGGGACAGCGACAGGCGTTCGGCGGCGCGGCCCACATGGCCTTCTTCATAGACCGCGACGAAGTAACGCAGTTGGCGAAAATCCATAAGTGATACTTATCGAAAAAGCTGAGAAAACGAAATGGCCACGAAACGACCAGAAGCCTAGTCTATCGCCGTATTCCAACGGGTTACAGCGCTTATCCCGGCGATTGTTACCCCAGCTGAAAAACACTTTTGATAGGCAAGGCAGAATATTCAATTCCGGCGCCAGACCGGAACCTTGACCGCCCACCACCGTGATTGGCCGGAGTCCAGATGAACCTGTTCAACCTGCGCCGTTCGGCACCCGCCGTCGCCGAGCCCGAGCGTGCCTCGGTGAGCGTGCCGGCCGCCGCGCAGTGCTCCCGCGAGCGGCTGATGCCCAGCATCGAACGTGCGCCGCACGTGTTTGTGCGAGGCCAGGGGTCGTGGTTGTGGGACGACGAGGGTCACGCCTACCTGGACTTCACCCAGGGTTGCGCGGTGAACAGCCTGGGTCACAGCCCGAGCGTGCTGGTCAAGGCCCTGGGCGATCAGGCCCAGGCCTTGATCAATCCTGGCGCGGGCTACCACAGCCGCGGCCTGCTGAACCTGGTCGAGCTGCTGTGCCAGCGCACCGGCAGTGATCAGGCCTACCTGCTCAACAGTGGCGCCGAGGCCTGCGAGGGTGCGATCAAGCTGGCGCGCAAATGGGGCCAGCTGCACCGCAACGGCGCCTATCACATCATTACCGCGAGCCAAGGCTGCCATGGTCGCACGCTCGGGGCGTTGTCGGCGTCCGACCCGCTGCCATGCAACCGTTGCGAGCCCGGCTTGCCGGGCTTCAGCAAGGTGCCGTTCAACGACTTGGCGGCGCTGCATGCGGCGGTCGACTCGCGCACCGTGGCGATCATGCTCGAGCCGATACAGGGTGAGGCCGGCGTGATCCCGGCCACCCGTGAGTACCTCCAGGGTGTCGAGCGGTTGTGCCGTGAGCTGGGCATTCTGCTGATCCTCGATGAGGTGCAGACCGGTGTAGGACGTTGCGGCGCCCTGTTGGCAGAAGAAACCTACGGCGTGCGGGCCGACATCATCACCCTCGGCAAAGGCCTGGGCGGCGGTGTGCCGTTGGCCGCGCTGCTGGCCCGCGGGCGTGCCTGCTGCGCCGAGCCGGGCGAGCTGGAAGGCAGCCACCATGGCAACGCACTGATGAGCGCTGCCGGGCTGGCTGTGCTGCAGGCCGTGCTGGAGACGGGGTTCTTCGAGCAGGTGATGGACAGTGGTCGCCACCTGCGCGATGGCCTCAGCCGCCTGGCTGGTCGCTACGGCCAGGGCGAAGTGCGCGGCCAGGGGCTGTTGTGGGGGCTGCAACTACGTGAGGGAGCCGCGGCGCAGCTGGTCGAGGCTGCGTTGCAGGAAGGCTTGCTGCTCAATGCGCCGCAGGCCGACGTGGTGCGCTTCTCGCCGGCATTGACCGTGAGCAAGGGCAACATCGACGAGATGCTCTTGCGTCTGGCCCGGGCGTTCACCCGGCTGCATGCCCAGCAGCACAATCGCCGTGAAGTGCCGGCCTGACCCGGCAGCCGACGTACAGAATTTCAACGAACCGTCTCGCGTTCCTGCGCATCGCCTCTGGTCTGAAATACATGGCCAGGGGCGTTTTTTTGCCCGGTGGAACCTCCGGCAGGTACGGCTAGTCTGTGTTGATACACCTTCAAGGAGCACACCGCATGGACTTCATCCGCATCATCATCGCCATCCTCCTGCCGCCGCTGGGCGTTTTCCTCCAGGTAGGATTCGGTGGCGCGTTCTGGCTGAACATCCTGCTGACCTTGCTGGGTTACATCCCCGGGATCGTGCACGCGGTGTACATCATTGCCAAGCGCTGAATACTGGGGCTGCGTAGCAGCCCCAGGTGAGTTACCGGCCTAGCAACCGGCAGTAGAACTTCCACTCTTCGTCGAGCGCATGCGCCAGATTCGCCGCCTGGCGGAACCCATGCCGCTCGCCCGCATAAAAATGCCCCTCGGCTTGGATGCCATTGGCCTGTAGGGCCTCGAGCATCAAGCGTGTCTGCTCCGGTACCACCACCGCATCCAGCTCACCCTGGAAGAAAATCACCGGTACCTTGATCCGCCCGGCGTGCAGCAATGGTGTGCGCTGGCGATATCGCTCGGCATCGCGTTGCGGGTCGCCGATCAGCCAGCCCAGGTAGTCGCCTTCGAACTTGTGGGTGGCCCGGCCCAGCGCCTCGGGGTCGCTGACGCCGTACAGGCTGGCGCCGCCACGGAACACATCCTGGAAGGCCAAGGCGCACAGGGTGGTGTAGCCGCCGGCGCTGCCACCGCGGATGAAGGCCTGGGCCGGGTCGATCAAGCCCTGCTCGGCAAGATGCCTGACCGCAGCGCAAGCGTCCTCGACGTCGCATTCGCCCCAACGCAGGTGCAGCGCCTGGCGGTAGGCGCGACCGTAGCCGCTGCTGCCTCGGTAGTTGAGGTCGGCCACGGCGAAGCCGCGTTGGGTCCAGTACTGGATGCGCGGGTCGAGCACCGGGTAGCAGGCCGAGGTCGGGCCGCCATGGATGAACACAACCAGTGGGGGGAGGCCGGCCGTACCTTGCATGGCCGGATAGAAGAAACCGTGGGCCGAGCCATCGCCACTGGCATAGTGGATCGGCTGCGGGCGGCTGATGTATTCCACCGGCAGCACCTCGGCGCCGCCTGCCAGTATCTCGACTTCGTGGCTGCGCCGGTCGATGGCGATCACCGCCGGTGGGCTGATCGGCGAGGCGGCCACTGCATAGATGCGCTCGTTGTCCAAGGCCAGGCTACGGAACCGTGTGTAAGCACTGGCATAACGCTCCACTTCGCCAGTGTCACGGCGCAACCCCAGTTGCCCGAAGCCGTTCTCGAACCAGCTGGCCAGGTAGCTGGTGGGGCCGAGGGCCAGCCAGGTGCTGGCGCCCAGTTGCCAGGGCGCGGTGGCATGATCGGCGGCCGCTGCGGGGAGGCGTTGCCAGCCCCCGTCGAGTTCGCCCCAAGGCTGCCAGAAACCCTCGCGGTCGGACAGGCAGTGCAAGCGGCCCTGCTCATCGAAGCGCGGCTGCTGCAACGATTCGTCCTGCGCGGCGATGCAGCGTGCCGTTCCCCAGGCACCGGACGGGGCGCGCTCGCGACACATCAGCCGGGTAACGGTCCAGGGTTGCGCCGGGCGGTCCCATTCGATCCAGGCCAGGCGGCAGCCATCTTGGCTCAGCGTTGGCGAGGCGTAGAAGTCGGCGCCTTCGGCCAGGACTTCCCGATGACCCGCCGCGAGGCTGACCAGGCGATGCTCGACCTGTTGGGCATGGCGTTCCTCGATGGCCAGCACCTGGCCGGCATGCCACTGGACATCGCCGTAGCGACAATCGCCGGCGTGGCTGAGCGGACGCGGGGGGCTGCCGTCGAAACCCTGGGTGTAGACCTGCTGGTCCTGTTCGTTGACGAACACCAGCCCGTCGCCACCGAGGCAAAAGCTGCCGCCGCCGTATTCATAGACCCGGCTGCGCACACTGTAGCCGTCCGGAGTCAGGCAGCGAGCCTGGTGGTCGAGCCAATGCCAGATGCGGCAGGCGCCATCGGCGGGCCGGAACTCGTTCCAGAACACACCCTGTTCGCCGACCTTCAGCTCGGCGAAATCGGTCCCGGCGGCCACCGCCTGGGTGGCGCTGAACTCAGCCGCGGGCAATGACATGGGAGTTGCGCTCGTTGCGGAAGGTCATCTGTTCAATCTCCAACGTGGCGTGCTCGGCTTCCTCGCGGGCCTTGAGGATGATGCCGTGGTCCGGTGACTTGGCGCACACCGGGTCGGCCTTGCTGGCATCGCCAGTGAGCATGAAGGCCTGGCAGCGGCAGCCGCCGAAGTCCTTTTCCTTTTCGTCGCACGAGCGGCACGGCTCGGGCATCCAGTCATAGCCTCGGAAGCGGTTGAAGCCGAACGAGTCGTACCAGATGTGGCGCAGGTCATGGTCGCGCACATTGGGGAACTGCACCGGCAGCTGGCGCGCGCCATGGCAGGGCAGGGCGGTGCCGTCCGGGGTGATGGTCAGGAACAGGCTGCCCCAGCCATTCATGCAGGCCTTGGGGCGCTCTTCGTAGTAGTCGGGGGTGACGAAGATCAGCTTGCACGGGCTGCCTTCGGCCTTGAGCTTGTCGCGGTACTCATTGGTGATGCGCTCGGCCCGTTCCAGCTGGGCGCGGGTCGGCAGCAGGCCAAGTCGGTTGAGGTGCGCCCAGCCGTAGAACTGGCAGGTGGCCAGCTCCACGAAGTCGGCCTCAAGGGCGATGCACAGCTCGATGATGCGGTCGATCCGGTCGATGTTGTGCCGATGGGTGACGAAGTTGAGCACCATCGGGTAGCCGTGGGCCTTCACCGCCCGGGCCATCTCCAGCTTCTGCGCGAAGGCCTTTTTCGAGCCGGCCAGGAGGTTGTTTACCTGCTCGTCGCTGGCCTGGAAGCTGATCTGGATATGGTCCAGCCCGGCCTGTTTGAAGGCGGCGATCTTCTGTTCGGTCAGGCCGATGCCGGAGGTGATCAGGTTGGTGTAGTAGCCCAGGCGCCGAGCTTCAGCGATCAGTTCGGCAAGGTCCTGGCGCACCAGCGGCTCGCCGCCGGAAAAACCAATCTGCGCGGCGCCCATCTCGCGGGCTTCGGCCATTACCTTGAACCACTGCTCGGTGCTCAGCTCCTTGCCTTGCTCGGCGAAATCCAGTGGGTTGGAGCAGTACGGGCACTGCAAAGGGCAGCGGTAGGTGAGCTCGGCCAGCAGCCACAAGGGCAGGCCGACCGGCACCTCAGGCGAGGGTGATCCAGTGTTCGGCACGGGCCACCTCCATGAATTGCTCGATGTCGTCGGCGACTTCGGGCACATCGGGGAATTGCTGTTGCAGCTCGCCGATGATCGCGGCGACGCTGCGCTGGCCATCGATCAGCCCGCCGATCAGGCCGGCGCTGTCGTTGAGCTTGATCATCCCTTCGGGGTACAGCAGCACATGGCCCTTTTGCGCGGGCTCGTACTGGAAACGATAGCCGGGGCGCCAGGCGGGCACCTGTTGACGGTCGAAACTCATAGGGCGATCCCCTTGTGCCAGACCCGCTCTGCGGTGACGCTGTGGTACGGCGGGCGGTTCAGTTCATAGGCCATGCTCATGGCGTCGAGCATGCTCCACAGGATATCCAGCTTGAATTGCAGGATCTCCAGCATGCGCTCCTGCCCTTCGCGGGTGGTGTAGTGCTGCAGGGTGATCGCCAGGCCATGCTCCACGTCACGCCGGGCCTGGCCGAGGCGGGTGCGGAAGTATTCGTAGCCGGCCGGGTCGATCCAGGGGTAGTGCTGCGGCCAGCTGTCCAGGCGCGACTGGTGGATCTGCGGGGCGAACAGCTCGGTCAGCGAGCTGCTGGCGGCCTCCTGCCAGCTGGCGCGGCGGGCGAAATTGACGTAGGCGTCCACGGCAAAGCGCACGCCGGGCAGCACCAGCTCCTGGCTGCGCAGTTGCTCGGGGTCCAGGCCCACGGCCTGGCCCAGGCGCAGCCAGGCTTCGATACCGCCATCCTCGCCGGGCGCGCCATCGTGGTCGAGCAGGCGCTGGATCCACTCGCGGCGCACTTCGCGGTCCGGGCAGTTGGCCAGGATCGCCGCATCCTTCATCGGGATGTTCACCTGGTAGTAGAAGCGGTTGGCCACCCAGCCCTGGATCTGCTCGCGGCTGGCGCGGCCTTCATACATCGCCACGTGGTAGGGGTGATGGATGTGGTAGTAGGCGCCCTTGGCGCGCAGGGCCTGCTCGAACTCGGCAGGGGACATCGGCGTTGCGTCGCTCACAGGGCCTCCTTACAGCTCGATACTCATGCCATCAAAGGCGACTTCCACGCCCCGGCGCTGTACTTCGGCGCGTTCCGGCGAGTCTTCGTCGAGGATCGGGTTGGTGTTGTTGATGTGGATAAGCACCTTGCGCTGACGTGGGAAGCCGTCCAGCACCTCGAGCATGCCGCCCGCGCCATTCTGCGCCAGGTGACCCATCTCGCGGCCGGTGCGGGTACCGACGCCGCGGCGCTGCATTTCATCATCCTCCCACAGGGTGCCGTCGACCAGCAGGCAGTCGGCGCCATGCATCATCTCCAGCAGCTTGGCGTCGACCTGGCCCAGGCCCGGCGCGTAGAACAACTTGCCGCCGGTGCGGGTGTCCTCCACCAGCAGCCCGAGGTTGTCGCCGGGGTGCGGGTCGAAACGGTGCGGCGAGTAGGGCGGCGCGGCGCTGCGCAGCGGGAAGGGAGTGAAGCGCAGGTTCGGACAGGCATCGATGACAAAGCTGCCATCAAGCTCGATGCGGTTCCACACCAGCCCGCCGTTCCAGTGGCTGAGCATGTTGAACAGCGGGAAGCCGGTGCTCAGGTCCTGGTGGACCATGTCGGTGCACCACACCTGGTGCGGGCAGCCTTCGCGCAGGCTGAGCAGGCCGGTGGTGTGATCGATCTGGCTGTCGAGCAGGACAATTGCATCGATACCGGTGTCACGCAGGGCCCGGGCCGGCTGCATCGGCGCGAAGGCCTGGAGCTGGGCGCGGATGTCCGGCGAGGCGTTGCACAGGATCCAGTGCTCGCCGTCGTCGGACAGGGCGATGGACGACTGGGTACGTGCCGTGGCGCGCAGGGTGCCGTCGCGGTAGCCCTTGCAGTTGACGCAGTTGCAGTTCCACTGGGGGAAGCCGCCACCGGCGGCGGAACCGAGAATCTGGATGTACATGCGCGCCCTCGTAAACGCTGATCCAAAAAACGACAACGCCCCGGCGGGCCGAGGCGTCGTAACGCACTGCCGCTTAGCGGTTGGCGAAGTACATGGTCACTTCGAAGCCGATACGCAGGTCAGTGTATGCAGGTTTGGTCCACATGGGTTTGCTCCTTCCGGATGGGGTTTGAGGTGGTCGGTTCATTATTGGGTTCTCCCAGGGACGAGAGGTTCCATTGGCCGAGATTGCGCTATCTTACAAGAAAAAATTGTACCGAAAGGTTAATTATTCGAAATGCGCCCTTGCACCAGCGGTAACAATCACCGCTGACGTCACCGCCATTTGGCGTCCGGCGCGGCGGCATTGGCCAGGCACAGCCAACCGTGACTGGCGTCGATGAGTTGCTGCAGCAGTTCGTCCAACTGAACTTGCTCGACATTTAGAATAGACCGGCGCATGCGGGGCAGGTCCGGATTGTGTGTCGCCATATGTGCCTGCCAGGCCCATTGCGCGACATCGGCATTGCTCATCGCGGTTTCGTCGAATTGATCGGCGAGCTGGGTACGGGCAGCGTCGTTCAGCGTGGCGCCTTGGCGCAGCAGATTCAGCAGGTGGCCAAGGATCTCTGCGTGGCTGGCGTGCGGCGATTGCACGCCGAACAGGAGCCCGCCGTAGCCTTCGATCTGACGAAAGGCGCTGAACACCGCATAACCCAGTTGTAGCTCGACGCGCAGGCGTTGATAGACCGGGCCCTGCAACAGCTGGGCGAGCAGGCGGCCGGCAGGGTGCAGGCGCGCAGGCAATGGGCAGAACAGCAACAGTGCGTGCTCGCTGCCCGTAGTCGGGATCTGCCGCCAGTGGCGCTCGTGGATCGGACGTGGCGCTGAAGGCTCGGCAGGTTGGCCCATGAGGCTTTGCAGTACCGTTCCCAGCGCCCCCTGTTGCGCCGCGTCGAATCCTTGCGCCAATCCTTGCCACCGGGCCTGTCGCCAGAGTGAATCGAGCTGCGGCTGGTCCGGCGTGCAGGCCTGCAGTGGTTGTATTGCGCCCATCAGCAAGGTGTCTGGCAGTGCCTTGAGCAGGGTGCGGATCGGTATCAAGGGTGCTTCGGCTGCCGCTGGCGCGTGCCAATGCTCCCTGGCGGGCGAACGCAGCAACGCAAGCGCCTCCTGCGTGGCGTTGATCACGGCCAGGGGATGCCCCGCCAGGCGCAACTGCCAGTACTCGCCGCAGGCCTCGAAGCCCAGTTGCAATGCCGCCTGCGTGGCACGCTCGCGCAACGGTCGAAGGCTGTGCTCGAGAACGGGCCACAGGCGTTGGCGCAGAGGTGACAAAATCTGCCAGCGCAGATCCAGCGCCGCGAACTGGCGTGCTGGCGGCAGGCAGTCGCCGATACCGAGCGCGGCTGGCAATACGCTGCCGATCATTGGCAGTGCGTCTGCCAGCAGTACTTCTTCGGGAGGGAGCTGCCAGTCTCCTGCCGCCGTGGATGGCAGGTCGGCCAGCAGTGCATCGAAGGCGGCCAGGCCTTGGGCCGACAGGCCGCTGAACGGCCGCCCGGCGCTGTCGCGCTGGGCCAGTTCGAGCGCGCTACCAGCTTGTTCCCGGCGTTGCTGCAGTTGCGTGAAGCGCAGGTTCAGCTGCCCAGGATCCTGCTGCCGTAGAAAACCCAGCCAGCCATGCAGCAGCGCCCAGGCCTCGGCCAGGCAGGCTTCGTCCGCCAGCTGCAACTGAACATGCCAGAGCAGCTGCCCGGCATGGGCGTAAAGTTGTTGCGCCTTGCAGTCCTGCAGCCAGCCGCGCTTGCGCAAGGCATCCAGCCAACCACCAGGCCGGCTGTCGGTGAGCTGGGCCAGTAACAATTCAAGCGCCTGTTCCGCGCCTTCCGGCACGCTGTCATGGGCGAACAGCCAGTCATGACGGGCACCCCATGCGGTTGGCTGGCGCAAAGGCGCTTCGAGCAAGGCGGGCGGTCGGTCCCGGACGGTGCCGGCGCCCTGGGTGAACAGCTCGCCGTATCGTCTGCCCAGTTGTGCCAGCTCATCCAGCGGTTGCGGGCCGACCAGGCTCAGGGTGAGCTGCCCGCCCTGGTAGTGGCGTTGATGGAACTGCCTCAGCCCTTGTTGGAAGGCGGGGCTTTCCAGCGGCAAGCTATAGCGGTTGCCGGCATGGAAAGCGCTCAGCGGATGGCGCGCCGACACCGATTGCAACAGGGTGAACTGGCGTTGGGCTTCGGGGTTGCGCGACCAGGCGATGAACTCGGCATGGATCACCTCGCGTTCGCGGCGCTGGCTCTCGATGGCAAAGTCCGGCTCGGCGAGCATCTGGCACAGGCGCTCCAGCCCGCCGGCCAGCGCCGCGGGCGGCACTTCGAAGAAGAAGTCGGTGGTGCGCTCGCGGGTGCTGGCGTTGACCTGGCCACCCAGGCTTTGGACGTAGCGCATCAGGCCGTCGTCCAACGGAAAACGCGTATTACCGAGGAAGAACAGGTGTTCGAGAAAGTGCGCCAGGCCCCGCCAGCGCGCTGCTGCGTCGTGGCTGCCGGCATGCACCCGCAGCGCTGCGGCCGCGCGCTTGAGGCGTGGCGCGTGGCGCAGGGTCAGGTGCAGGCCGTTGGCGAGGGTGAGGTGGCGAATGGTGTCGGACATGACGCCATGCTAGCGCGCAATGCCGAGGTTGTCTGTTCTGGCCCTGCGGCTGTCAATTCAGGTCCCGACGCAGGTCCGCCAAGTAGGGAAACGCTTCCCGCCCTTTCAATACCCGCTCGCGTTGCAGATCGGCCAGCAACAGTCCTTCCTCGTGGTCGGCCATCGCCAGTACATCGCCGTCCGGCCCGATGATGCTGCTCTGCCCGCAATACTGGATCTCGCCCTCTCTGCCGCGGTAGTTGGCGTATACCAGGTAGCACTGGTTCTCCTGCGCCCGCGAGCGCACGGTCACCTGGCAGACGAAGTCGTAGGGCGCCATGTTTGCCGTCGGCACCAGGATCAGCTCGGCGCCTTTCAGCGCCAGGCGCCGGGCGTTCTCCGGGAACTCGATGTCGTAGCAGATCAGCATGCCGACCTTCCAGCCCTCCAGCTCGACGACCGGGAAGTGATCGCCGCCCGGGCTGAACATCGAGCGGTCCAGCTCACCGAACAGGTGGGTCTTGCGGTAGTTGCACAGGCTGCGGCCATGGGCGTCGATCAGTTGCACGCTGTTGTAGATCGCCCCGTCCTCGGCCCGCTCGGGGTAGCCATAGACGATGGCGATGCGGTGCGCCTGGGCAATCTCGACGACGCTCATCGCCGAGGGGCCGTCCTCGGCCTCGGCCAGGCGTTCCACCTGGTCCAGGCCGATGTTGTAGCCGCTGAGGAACATCTCCGGGCACACCAGCAACTGCGCGCCGCGGGCAGCGGCAAGCTGGGCCTGGTGCTGCAGGCGCTCGAGGTTGCCGGGCACGTCCAATGGCTTTGGCGTGCCCTGGTACAGGGCGATGCGCATGGCGCTACTCCTTCGCTCAGTCGGCCAGGGCGATCGGACCGATCTCGTGGAACACATCGCCCGGGCCGGGGTTGTCCGGGTGGGTCTGGCCACCGAAGTGGTTGATAATACCCCACACGGCATTGAGCGACGTCTGCACCGCGCCTTCCACCCAGGCCGGGGTCCACGATACGTCGTCACCGGCGATGAAGATGCCGCGCTGCTCGGCGGGCATGTCGGCCTGCATGAAGTGCGCGTACATGCGCTGGTTGTAGCGGTAGTGGCCCGGCAGCGCGCCCTTGAAGGCACCGAGGAAGTGCGGGTCGGCCTCCCACGAGATGGTGATCGGATCGCCGATGATATGCCCGGCGATATCGGTCTTGGGGTAGATCTTCTTCAGCGCGTCGAGAGCCAGTTGCACGCGCTTTTCGGTCGGATGCGGCAGCATCTTCAGGGCGTCGCTCATCCAGGCGTAGGACAGGCAGATCACCCCCGGCTTGTCGTCGCCGTTGTCGAACAGGTAGGTGCCGCGGGTCAGGCGGTCGGTGAGGGTCATGCTCATCAGGTCGCGACCGGTCTGCGGGTCCTTGTCCTTCCAGAACGGGCGATCGACCATGACGAAGGTCTTCGACGACTGCATGTAGCGGGTGCGGTCCAGGGCCATCCACATTTTCTGCGAGAACAGCGACTCTTCGCAGTCGATCTGGGTGGTCAGCAGCCAGCTCTGGCAGGTGGTGAGCACAGCAGCGTAGTGGCGCACGTCACCGTAGTTGTCGGTGACCGCCAGGCGCCCATCGCTGGCGCGGGCGATGCGCTTGACCCCGGTGCGCGGCGCGCCGCCATGCAGCGTACTGAGGCTGGTGCCCGCCGGCCAGTGGGCGCAGCGCTCCGGTACATGGCGCCAGATGCCTTGTGGCACCTGCTCGACGCCGCCGACCACCAGATGCTGGTGGTCGTCGCAGTTGGTCATCACCACGCGGAAGATTTCCAGCATCGAGTTGGGGAAGTCCGAGTCCCAGCCGCCGGTGCCGAAGCCCACCTGGCCGAACACCTCGCGGTGCTGGAAGCTCAGCTTGGCGAACGAGCGCGAGGTGGCGACGAAGTCATAGAAAGTGCGGTCGTCCCACAGCGGCACCAGCTTGTTCCACAGGTCTTTCAGGCGCGGTACGTCGCGGTCGCGAATGGCCTGCTGAATGTCGGCGAACTGCGCGCCGCTCTCCAGGGCGTCGGCCCAGGCGTCGGCCACTTCGTGGAACAGCTGCGGCAGGTCGGCGTACTTCTCGGCGTAGTAGGTTTGGCCTTCCAGGTCGATCACCGTACTCCCTGAGGCCGGCGTCAGCGGGTTGGGGAAGGGCTTGGTCTCCAGGCCCAGCTTGTCGACGTAGTGGTAGAAGGCGGTGGACGACACCGGGAAACGCATGCCGCCCAGTTCGGCGACGATGCCGTCGGTGCCGTTGAACACCTGCGAACGCAGCCTGCCACCCAGTTTGGAAGCTTCGTACACCACGGGCTTGAGGCCCAGCTTCATCAACTCGTAGGCCGCCACCAGCCCAGCAATACCGCCACCGACGATCGCCACTTCTTCGCCATGGCGCGCCTCGGGAATGCTGCCCAGGCCGGCCGGGTGCTCCAGCC
Source organism: Pseudomonas sp. FW305-96 (assembly GCF_058783825.1). Lineage (NCBI taxonomy): Bacteria > Pseudomonadati > Pseudomonadota > Gammaproteobacteria > Pseudomonadales > Pseudomonadaceae > Pseudomonas > Pseudomonas sp. FW305-96. Next base: position 60,738 of record NZ_JBYSYW010000006.1, on the reverse strand, counting down.
AGTCGTCGAAGGCGAAGGGAAAGTCCGGGCCGAAGATGGTGATGGGTTTCTTGCCGTCGGCGGGGTGGCGGTTTTTCTTGTTCATGTAATGACCTTGCCAGGGGCTGCGCAGGGGGCGGAGCCTGATTATAGAGAATGCCGGGTGGCCATTTTATGAAGTGGGGTGTTCGTTATTAAGGTGAAAATTGACGTCGTTATGTAATTTTTTTCGTCTTGATGATTGATATTTATTAAAAAATGACGAATCAGCTCAATGATGCCAGGTGCTCGACGGTTTCAGGGTACTTCTGCACCAGCCGGATCAGTGCCACGGCCTGGGCGTTGGGCTTGGAACGGCCTTGCTCCCAGCTCTCCAGGGTGCGGGCGTTGGTGCGCAGGTACGCGGCAAACACCGCCCGGGACATGTTCAGGCGCTGGCGCAGTTCGGTCAGTTCATTGGGGGCCAGTGGGGCCAGTTCCTCGAAGGCTACCTTGTGCGAACGCAGGGTCAGTTTGCCGGCGCGCTCATCGGCAAGGGCGTCGAAACCTTCGGTGAGTTCAGTGAAGATGTTGCGTGGCATTGGTGGCTCCTGCTTTTCAGGTGCACCATAATGCCACTTCTATACGTGATTTACGTATAGAGCATTACTTTCAAGTTGTTTCACTTGGCGGGTTTCCAAGTCCTGAGGCGAGATGCATCCCTCGCCCAGCACCATGCCCCCGAGGCGGGGCGGGCGATGATCTGGTCGATCCTGCATTCGGCGGAAACGGTACGGGCGCTGCTGGAAGGGCTGCTCGACGCGATGGAGGCCTGAGGGGCCGTTGCCGCAGTCAGCCTGGCTGCCCGCGGTCCACCTTGCTGCTGAGGATGATCGACGTGGTGGTCTTTTCCACCCCGTCGAGGCTGCCGATCAGGTCGAGCAACTGGTCCAGCTGCTCCGGTGAGTCGCTGAGCAGCCAGGCGACATAGTCGAATTCGCCACTGACCGCGCACAACTGCTGGACCTGCCCCATGGCGCTCAGGTGGCGAACGATGTCCTTGCCCGAGCGCGGCTGCGCCTTGATCCCCACGTACGCCTGCAGGCCGCCGCCGATCAGGCGCTGCCCCAGGCGCACGCCATAGCCGGTGATCACCTTGTTGCGTTCCAGGCGTTCGAGGCGCGAGTTCACCGTGGTACGGGCGATCCCCAGTTGGCGGGCGAGCGTGGCGACGCTTTCGCGGGCGTTGATCTGCAACAGGGAGATCAACTGGCGATCGATGGCGTCGAGGGTGATGGAGGAGGTGGCCGGCATGGTAGGTCTCTTTTGTCGAGCTGCTAGCCTATGCAAGCGCGACCGATTCGCGCAAGGCGCCCAGGGCTGGCATTACGTTGGCAAGGCGGTACGATAGCGGGCCGCTGCCGCTCGGCAGCCTGGACCATGGCAGGAGTGATTGACCCATGAAGTTCAAGGACTGGTACTGGCGGCGATGGATTCGCCAACACGGTTGCAAGGTGAGCACGGGCATTTCCAAGTTCGGCAAGCGCGCCAGGCTGGCGCTCGAGACCGAGGTGCGCATCGGCGATGTGGCGGTCAGCGCCGCCACCCTGGATGTCTCGATCGGGGCTCACACCTATATCCGCAGCGGCGGCTCGCTGCAGGTGGTCGAATCGATCGGGCGCTACTGCTCCATCGGCAGCGCGGTGGTCATCGGCCAGGAAAAATACGCTCATCCCACCGACTGGCTGAGTTCCCACCCTTTCCAGTTCACCGGCACCCAGTGGCAATACGAGCCATCGAGCACGCCGGCACGCATTGGCCATGACGTGTGGATCGGCGAAGGCGCGATGATCATGGAGGGCGTCGAAGTGGGCACGGGCGCGATTGTCGCCACTCGCGCCCTGGTGACTCGGGACGTGCCGCCCTATGCCGTGGTGGCGGGCTTTCCAGCCAAGGTCGTGCGTTATCGATACCCGGAAGAGATGATCGAGCGTCTGCTCGCATCGCGCTGGTGGGAGCGCGATACCCGGCAGTTGCTGGAGCTGCCGCTGCACGACCCTGCCGCCTGTCTTGACCGGATCAGCGGGCTCGGTGAGGCAAGTTACGCGAGGATCGAGATTTCGCGGCGTGGCTGCAAGGTGCTGGCGTCGGCTTGAATGGCCGAAAGACGTTTACGACCGGGGCTGCTGCGCAGCCCTGATCGGATTTGATCAACGTGACGCGCTGGTCTGCGCCGTGGCGCAAGGTGACTTCAGGCCAGCAGTCATGCTCTCCACGTTGTCGAGCATCTGGTTGCCTTTGTTGACCTTCTGCGCGTTCTCCGCAAGCTGCATGCGCTGGTCATAAGTGGCCGAGGTGCCATTCATGCTGTTCCTGGTTTCGAGCACGGAGTTGGCGATGCTGAGCAGGCTGCGGCCGGTGGAGATCAGGTTGTCGGTCGTACTGGGCGTGCAGGGTGCGTTGCCGCCGGCCATCTGACTGGGCTGCTGGCCCTGGTTGTAGGAGCCGGGTGCCACGCAACCTGCGAGCGTGGCCAGCATCGGTACAACGAGCAGGGCCCCAAGCGTTCCTTGGATGTTCATGTGACGTTCCCTCGATCACTGGGCTCCGACCCGGTGCCGAAGCGATGGAAGGATTCTAGAAACGCGGCCGTGATGGCGAAATAGAACGGGTGTGCTAAAGGCACTTTGCCGCTGCCTTGCCTGCGGAAGATCTGCCTTTTTCGAGAAAGCACCGCTTACATTTCTTGGGGTGAGCAGCGTGCGGCGCAGTGGTACTGTTCGGTGCAACCATTGCACTCTATACTCGACAATGCCTACCATCCAAAGACTGTCCGATTGTTCGATATGCATGTACGCAGCTGACCATCCGCCCCCTCATTTTCACGTGCGCTTCAGTGACGGCCGTCAGGCGGTGATCGCCATCGAGGAACTGGTACCGCTGACTGGATTAGGCGGTGCGCGTGTTTCCAGACGTGCCTTGAGTGAGGTGCTTGGCTGGGCATCAGCCAACAAAGTCCAACTGCTTGCCAAGTGGAAGGAGTTGAATCCATGACCAGTAAGCATTTTTTGCTGACCGATGTTGTCGTTGCAGCTCCCAGCAGCTTGTTGCTGAGTTATGCGGATGGCGAACAGTTGGTGGTCAATCTCGATGAGATCATCGCTCGGCATCCGACTTTGCAAGCACTGAGCGATCCGAAGGTTTTTGCCACTGCGGCACTCGGAGAGTGGAGAGACAGTGTTACCTGGATGGATGACGATAACCTTGAACTGGCGTCGGATAATTTGCGCGCGCGCGCTCTGGAGCAAGCTGGCGAATGCTCCCACGAAGTTATCCTCGATTGGATGGCGAAGCACGGCCTCACACTTGACAGCGCAGCGCAGGAGCTGGGGTTGAGCAGGCGGATGCTGGCCTATTACCGTAGTGGCGCAAAGCCTGTGCCGCGCACAGTCGCACTTGCCATGAAGGGATGGGAAAGGCTGGAGGTTGAAAGGGACAGTGCTGGATCAGTGCCAGCCTGTAATCCCATCAAGTTAAAAATTAAGCAGTTGGGTAAAGGGGCTGATCCATCTTCAAGTCCACCCAGAAAACGAGCCTGACACCTCTCAGAGGCAGTACGTAAAAAGCCGCGCAAATGCGCGGCTTTTTTGTCTGGTGGGCCCACACGGACTCGAACCGTGGACCAAAGGATTATGAGTCCTCTGCTCTAACCAACTGAGCTATAGGCCCTCAGCAGGAGCGCTGGATTATAACGAGGGTTTCGATAGCGTGCCATCCGAAAGATCTGTTTGTGCTATGCGAAGAAAGGTCGCCGCGAATTCGTCCGGCGGCAGGGGCAGGCTGACGATGTAGCCCTGGATCTGCTCGCAGCCTTCGGCGGCGAGGAAGCGCTGCTGCGCCTGGTTCTCCACGCCTTCGGCAATGATCGTCAGTTGCATGCTGCGGCCCAGGGCGATGATCGCGCGGGCGATGGCGGCGTCGTGGGGGTCGTCGGGCAGGCCGCGAATGAACGACTGGTCGATCTTGAGGATGTCCAGCGGCAGGCGTTTGAGGTAGCTGAGCGAGGAGTAGCCGGTGCCGAAGTCGTCGATGGCCAGCTGTACGCCCAGTTGTTTGAGTTGGTGCAGTACGCTCAGCGCCTCCTCGGCCTGGCTCATGATGAAGTTTTCGGTGATCTCCAGCTGCAGGTCGCCCGCCTTGAGCTGGTAGTTGCGCAACAGTTGCTCGATGCGCCGGGCCAGGTTGGGTTGGCGCAGCTGGGCGCCGGCGAGGTTGATCGAGAGCGGGCCGAAGGCGTGGTAGGTCTTGTTCCAGCTGTGCATCTGCCGGCAGGCCTGCTCCAGTACCCAGTCGCCAAGTTGGAGAATGGTGCCGTTCTCCTCGGCCAGGTGAATGAACTGCTCGGGCGGCACGTCGCCGAAGGTTGGGTGGGTCCAGCGAATCAGTGCCTCGGCGCCCACCAGGCTCTGGGTCTTGAGGCTGAACTTGGGCTGGTAGCACAGGCTCAGTTCATTGCGCTCGATGGCGCGGCGCAGTTCATGTTCCAGGGCGATGCGCTCGCTGGCCTGGGTGGTCAGTTCGCGGGTGTAGGCCTCGACGCGATTGCGGCCCTTGGCCTTGGAGCGGTACATGGCGGCGTCGGCGTTGCGGATCAGGTTGGCGACATCGGTGCCGTCTTGTGGGTAAAGGCTGATACCGATGCTGGCGCTGGTGAAGAACTCGTGCTCGCCGGCCTGGAACGGTGCGTGGAAGCCGGCCAGCAGCTTGTTGGCGATGGCGCTGGCATCGCTGGGCTTGTGCAATCCGGGCAAAAGGATGATGAACTCGTCGCCGCCCAGGCGGGCCACGGTGTCGACATCACGCACCTGCTCCTTGAGGCGCTGGGCGATGCCCTTGAGCAACAGGTCGCCCACCGGGTGGCCGAGGCTGTCGTTGATGTGCTTGAAGCGGTCGAGGTCGAGGAACAGCACCGCGCCCTGGCGGTTGGATACCTGGGCGCAGCTTAGCGCGGCCTGCAGGCGGCTTTCGAACAGGGCGCGATTGGGCAGGCCGGTCAACGGGTCGTGATGGGCTTGGTAGTCGAGCTTGGCCTGGGCGTGCTTGATACTGGAAATGTCGGCGAAAACGGCGACGAAGTGGGTGATCTCGCGTTCGTGGTTGCGCACGGCGCTGATGGTCAGCCAGCCGGGGTAGAGTTCGCCGTTCTTGCGTTTGTTGTAGATCTCGCCCTGCCAGTGGCCTTCCGCGGTCAACTGGTGCCACATGGCGACGTAGAAGGCGCTGTCGTGCTGGCCGGAGGCGAGCAGTCGCGGAGTCTGGCCGAGGGCTTCGATCTCGCTGTAGCCGGTGATTTCGCTGAACGCGCGGTTGACCGCGCTGATGCGCTGGTCGGTGTCGGTTATCAGCACGCCCTCGGCGGTGTTCTCGAACACCGTGGCGGCCAGTTGCAGCTTTTCCTGCATCAGGTGGCGTTCGGTGATATCGCGGGCGATAGTCAGCATACAGTCGACGCCGCCGATCGGCAGTGGCCGGGCGGACAGTTCACAGAGGCGGATCTGTCCGTCACTGCGGCGGATATGGCAGCTGAAATCGCGCACGAAACCGTCACGCTGCAGTTGATCGACCAGGCGTTGGCGCTCGTTGAGGTCGACCCAGATACCCAGGTCCAGCGAGGTCTGGTCGACCGTTGGGCTGATGTCGTAGCCGGTGAGGCGGCAGAAGCCTTCGTTGACCTCCAGCAGCAGGCCGTCGCTCTGGCGTGACAGCAACAGGCCATCGGGTGAGGCGTGGAAGGCCTTGGCGAACTTCTCCTCGGAGGTCTGCAGTTGCTGCTGGGTTTCCTTCAGCTGGCTGATATCGCGGATCGCCACAACCAGTGCCGGCATGCCGTCGAGGTCGAAAGTCTCGGCCGAAGTCAGACCGGTGAACAACTCGCCGTTGTTACGACGAAAGGTCATCTCCAGGTTGCGGATGCCGCCGCGATGCAGGCGCTCGAGCAGGGCCGGGCCGGTACCGGCCACGCCCCACAGGCCGAGCTCGGTGGCGGTGCGGCCGATCACTTGCGCCGGGCTCAGGCCGATCAGTTCCTCGAAGGCTTCGTTGACCTCCAGCAGGCAGCCGTCGCTGTGCCGGGCGATGATCAGGATGTCCGGGCACTGCTGGAACACCGAGGCGAACTTCTGCTCCGACAGGCGCAGGGCATCTTCGGTGTGCTTGGTTTCGCTGATGTCGATCATCAATCCGCGCATCAGCGACTTGTGGCCATGTTCGATCATGCTGACGATGTTGCGCACCCATAGGGTATGGCCGTCGGCGCGGATCACCCGGTAGTCGAGGCTGTGGTCGCGCCCGGCGGCTGTTTCGCTGTCGCAGTAGGCCTGCGCCCACAGGGCATCTTCCGGGTGCAGGATGCTGCGCCAGAAGCCCGGTTTGAGCCATTCTCCCGTCGGGTAGCCGAGCAGGTCCTCGGCGTGCGGCGACACATAGCTGTAGCTGAAGTCGTTGGCATCGGCCTCCCAGGCCACTGCTGACAGGCTCTCGACCAGGCCGCGGTAATGATACTCGCTGCTGCGCAGTTCCTGTTCCAGGGCGATGCGCCGGGAAATCTCCGAACTCAGCCGGCGGTTGATGCGGATCACCACCGCCAGGATGGCCATCAGCACCATCACGGCTGGCAGGCCGTAGAGCAGCACGTCGTGCCAGAAAGTCCGCTGGTCGACGACGTTGCCCACCCAGCGCTGCTGAATGTGGCTGACTTCGCTGCTGCTCATGTCGGCCATGACCTTGTCGAGGATGCCGACGAGCATCTTCTGTTCCCGCGGCACGGCCATGGCCAACTGGTAGCGGTACGGCGTTTCACCGCTTACATACAAGCCGTCGAGCTTGAGCTGGCGCAGGCTCCAGATGCTCGAAGCGAGGTCGCCGACCACGGCGTCCACCTCGTCGGTAGCCAAGGCCTGCAAGGTGGAACTGACATTGGGCATGGCCACCAGGTTGAGGTCCGGGTGGTGGGTGCGCAGCAGCTCATGGGGGGCGTAGTTCTCCACCACGGCGATCTTCAGGCTGTAAAGGTCCTTGAGGTTGCGCGGTTGCGCGCCGCCGGAGTGGGCGAGGATGACGATCGGGAAGTCCAGGTAAGGGCGGGTGAAGGCCAGGTAGCCCTGCCGCTCCGGTGTGGACATGATACCGGGCAGCAGATCGAGCCGGTTGCTGCGTGCCTGTGCCAGGACTTCGGTCCAGCTGCTGGGCTCGATCGGCTTGAGGGTGATCCCCAGGCGTTCCTGGATCAGGGCGATATAATCGGCGGCCAATCCCTGGTAGCGACCTTCCTGGTCGCGGAATTCGAACGGCGGCCATGAAGCATCGACGCCCAGGCGCAGCTGCGGGTGGGCGCTGAGCCAGGCTTGTTCCTCGTCGGTCAGGGTCAGGGCGCCGGCCGTTGTGTTCCAGGTGAGCAGGAGCAGCAACAGGAAGGCCGGCATCATGGGCATAGCGGCCTCTCGAACAGGGGGTCTGATTCGAGTGTAGACGGGCATTCCGCCCGCTGGGTAGACAGTGGTAACGACCTTCCGTCACATAAGAAAAACCCCGGCCTGGGCCGGGGTTCGTCTTTACTCGTCGAGGAAGGAGCGCAGATGCTCGCTTCGCGTCGGGTGGCGCAGCTTGCGCAGCGCCTTGGCTTCGATCTGACGGATCCGCTCGCGGGTCACATCGAACTGCTTGCCGACTTCTTCGAGGGTGTGGTCGGTGTTCATGTCGATGCCGAAACGCATGCGCAGCACCTTGGCTTCGCGTGCGGTCAGGCCCGAGAGCACGTCACGGGTTGCTTCCTTGAGGCTTTCGACCGTGGCCACGTCGATCGGGGACTGCATGGTGGAGTCCTCGATGAAGTCGCCCAGGTGCGAATCTTCGTCGTCACCGATCGGGGTTTCCATGGAGATCGGCTCTTTGGCGATCTTCAGTACCTTGCGGATCTTGTCCTCAGGCATTTCCATGCGTTCGCCCAGCTCTTCCGGGGTCGGTTCGCGGCCCATTTCCTGCAGCATCTGGCGGGAAATACGGTTGAGCTTGTTGATCGTCTCGATCATGTGCACCGGGATACGGATGGTGCGCGCCTGGTCGGCGATCGAGCGGGTGATCGCCTGGCGGATCCACCAGGTGGCGTAGGTCGAGAACTTGTAGCCGCGACGGTATTCGAACTTGTCTACCGCCTTCATCAGGCCGATGTTGCCTTCCTGGATCAGGTCGAGGAATTGCAGGCCGCGGTTGGTGTACTTCTTGGCGATCGAAATCACCAGACGCAGGTTCGCCTCGACCATTTCCTTCTTGGCGCGACGAGCCTTGGCCTCGCCGATGGACATGCGGCGGTTGACGTCCTTGATCTCGGCGACGGTCAGGCCGGTCTCGGTCTCGAGGTCGATCAGTTTCTGCTGGCAGGCGACGATGGCGGCGTTTTTCTCACCCAGGGCGGCGGCCCATTTGGTGTTGCGCTTGGCCAGGTCACCGGACCAGGTCTGGTCGGTCTCGTTGCTCGGGAACAGGCGCAGGAAGTCGGCACGCGGCATGCGCGCGTCACGCACGCACAGTTGCATGATGGCGCGTTCTTGCTGGCGCAGGCGATCCAGGGCGCCGCGTACGCGTTCGACCAGAACGTCGAACTGTTTCGGTACCAGCTTGATCGGCATGAACAGGTCGGCCAGCGCCTGCATGGCGCCGATGCTGTCTTTATGGCCTCGACCGTGCTTCTTCAGCACTTTGAGGGTATCGACCAGCTGATCCTTGACCGCACCGAAACGCTGGGCGGCAACGACCGGATCCGGACCGCTTTCGGCCTCCTCCTCGTCGTCGCCGTCGGCGTTCTCTTCTTCGTCGTCGTCGCTTTCTTCCTTCGCGGCAGCGGCCTTGGCACCTGGGATCGGTACTTCTTCGGTCGGTGCGGCGATGTTGTCGTCAGGGTCGATGTAACCGCTGAGAACGTCGGACAGACGGCCACCTTCGGAGGTGACACGGTCGTATTCGCCGAGGATGTAGTCGACAGTACCCGGGAAGTGAGCGATGGCGCCCATGACTTCACGGATGCCTTCCTCGATACGCTTGGCGATTTCGATCTCGCCTTCGCGGGTCAGCAGCTCGACGGTACCCATTTCGCGCATGTACATGCGCACCGGGTCGGTCGTGCGGCCAATATCGGTCTCGACAGCCGCCAATGCGGCGGCGGCCTCTTCGGCTGCGGCCTCATCAGTGTCGGCTTCCGCCAACAACAGGGCATCCGCATCCGGAGCACTCTCGAATACGTTGATCCCCATGTCGTTGATCATGCGGATGATGTCTTCCACCTGCTCCGGATCTGAAATATCCTCTGGCAGGTGGTCGTTGACCTCCGCGTAAGTCAGGTAGCCCTGCTCACGACCGCGGGTGATCAACTCTTTGATACGAGATTGCTGTTGCGCTTTTCCGGACATAACACCCTATCCACTGAAGGTCTTGGCGGGCAAAAAACAAGCCGAGGATTATACCCGAGCATGGACCTCACGCGCCAGATGAGGTCGGGGTTTGTGCGGGAACATTCCTGCTTAACAGGACGAGCAGCTGAGATTTTTCCTCTGCGCTCAACTCACTTAGACGCGCTTTCCTGAGCAGATGTTCCAGGCTGCGCTCGCGCTGGCGAGCGGACAAGCTAGTTATAGTGTCGAAAAACTGTTGTTCAAGGTTGTCGGCATCGATCAACCATTCCTTTTCCGCCAGGGCGCGCAGCAGGCGACCCTGTTCGGTCCCGTGCCAGCGTGCAATCAGCTGCATTGAGCTTAGCTTAGGATTCTTCTGTGCGGCCTCGATCAGGGCCACCAGCAGCTGGCTGTAGAGTTGCTCTTCGTCGGCGAAGTGGCTGGCGTCCTCGACCTTGCCGGCCAGCAGCGGGTGATGCAGCAAGGTGCGCAGGGCCGAGAGCGTCGGTGGCTCCACTGGCGCGGGTACCCGTGGTGGCGCCTCGCCGCGCTGGCCATCGCGCTGCCACGGCTTGCCACCTTTCTTGTCCCAGGGCTTGCCGTCCCACTGCTTTTTGCCGCCACCTTTGTTCGGCGTCCAGGGGCGTTGCTCCTGATGTGGTGCGGCATAGTCGGGCTGGTAGTGCATGTCGCCATGGTCAGGCACGTAGCTTGCCATCGCGTCGTAGTCGTAGCCGGGGTCGTAATCCGGCGCGCTGGGTGCTGGCGCGCTCTGGGCCAGTTGCTCCATCTGCTGCGGGTCGAGGCCGGTGATGTCTTTCAGGCGGTTGCGCATCAGTTGGCGCAGATTGGCGCCCGGGACCTTTTCGATCAGCGGTGCGGCCAGCGTCACCATGTGCGCCTTGCCTTCCAGCGAGCGCGGGTCGGCCTCGTTGCTCAACTGCTCGAAGAAATAGTCGGCCAGTGGCTGGGCGTGCTGGTTGATGCGGGCCTGGAAGGCATCGGTGCCTTCGGCGCGCACCAGGCTGTCCGGGTCTTCGCCTTCGGGCAGGAACAGGAAGCGTGCACGGCGACCGTCCTGCAGGCTCGACAAGGTCGCCTCCAGGGCGCGCCAGGCGGCCTTGCGGCCGGCCTGGTCGCCGTCGAAGCAGAACAGCACGCTGGGTACCACGCGGAACAGGCGCTTGAGGTGTTCCTCGCTGGTGGATGTGCCAAGGGTGGCCACCGCGTTGCGCAAGCCTTGCTGGGCGAGGGCGATCACGTCCATGTAGCCTTCGACGACGATGATCTCGTCAAGGTTGCGGTTGTGCTTGCGTGCCTCGTACAGCCCGTACAGCTCCTGGCCCTTGTGGAACACCGGGGTTTCCGGGGAGTTCAGGTACTTGGGCTTGTCGTCGCCCAGCACCCGGCCGCCGAAGGCTATGACCCGGCCGCGGCTGTCGCGGATCGGGAACATCACCCGGTCGCGGAAGCGGTCATAGCGCTTGCCGCTTTCGGCGTTCTCGATCAGCAGGCCGGCGTCGATCATCACCTTCTGTTGCAGCGAGTCAGCTCCCAGGTGCTTGAGCAGGTTGTCCCAGCCCGGCGGCGCGAAGCCCAGGCTAAAGTCGCGGGCGATCTCGCCGGACAAACCGCGCCCCTTGAGATACTCCACCGCCGCCTTGCGGGTGGCGTGGCTGCGCAGGGCCTGGCGATAGAACTCGCTGGCCGCCTCCAGCAAGGGGTACAGCGGCGAGTCGGTCGGCTGGCGTGGCTTCTGCCCGCGGCGGCCTTCCTCGCGAGGGACTTCCATGCCGGCCGCGCGGGCCAGCTCCTCGACTGCCTGGGGGAAGTCCAGGTTGTCGTGGTCCATGACAAAGCCGAGGGCGTTACCCCCGGCACCGCAACCGAAGCAGTAGTAGAACTGCTTGTCGGGGCTGACGGTAAAGGAGGGGCTCTTTTCCTTGTGGAACGGGCAGCAGGCGGAAAGATTCTTGCCGGTTTTTTTCAGCTGGATGCGCGAACTCACCACATCGACGATGTCGGTGCGGTTGAGAAGGTCATCGATAAAGCTCTGGGGAATCAGCCCGGCCATGGCAGCCTCGTCATCTGGCAACTGGCAAGTCTAAACGCTTGTGCGCGGGTTTGGCGTGGGGTGTCGCAGGAAGAGGTGTGTGCTCGTCGGTAGCCGGTGAGGGCTCGTCAGAAAAGACGTGCACGCCTGGCCAAAGGCCAGTTCTGACGCGTTGAGGCAGGTTGCCCATGGCTTTTGCCGGGGCGCCCCAGGCGCATGGCCAAGGGTTTCAAGCAACCGCTACCATAAGCCCGGCACGAGGCCGGGCATGGCAGAAGCTTTGCGTAGAACGGCTGTACTTAGTACAGACGAACGGCGCGGCGCTGTTCGCGCTGAACTTTCTTCGCGTGACGCTTAACAGCGGCAGCGGCTTTGCGCTTACGCTCGGCGGTCGGCTTCTCGTAAAACTCGCGGCTACGAACTTCAGCCAGTACACCGGCTTTTTCGCAGGAGCGCTTGAAACGACGCAGAGCTACGTCGAAGGGTTCGTTCTCTTTAACTTTGACGGCTGGCATCCAGGGCTACCTTAATTCATTACCGGGGTAGACGTGCTCCTGGCAAAACATAAGGTGTGCTGGAGAACGTCGGTTTTCAAGGGTTGCGGATGTTAACCCTTAGCTGGCCGGAATGCAAAGCCTCTGATCGAAAACCGCTGGTCGGCATCGGGCACGGGGACTATCATGCGCGCCTTCGAATTCAGCCTCCACAAGGCACGGACCCATGCTAGTACTGGGATTGGAAACATCCTGCGACGAAACTGGCGTCGCATTATACGACAGTGAGCGCGGCCTGCTGGCCGACGCGCTGTTCAGCCAGATCGACCTGCACCGCGTCTATGGCGGCGTGGTGCCCGAGCTTGCCTCGCGCGATCACGTCAAACGCATGCTGCCCCTGATTCGCCAGGTGCTGCAGGAGGCCGACTGCGTCGCTACCGAGATCGACGCCATCGCCTACACCGCAGGCCCGGGCCTGGTCGGCGCGCTGTTGGTGGGCGCCTCTTGCGCCCAGGCACTGGCGTTCGCCTGGGATATTCCGGCGATTGGCGTGCACCATATGGAGGGCCATCTGCTGGCGCCGATGCTCGAAGAGCAGCCGCCGCAGTTTCCGTTCGTCGCTTTGTTGGTTTCAGGTGGCCATACCCAACTGGTTCGGGTCGATGGTATCGGCCAGTACGAACTGCTGGGCGAGAGCCTGGACGACGCGGCTGGCGAGGCGTTCGACAAGACCGCCAAGCTGATCGGCCTCAATTATCCGGGTGGCCCCGAGATCGCCCGCCTGGCCGAACAAGGCACGCCTGGGCGCTTCGTGTTCCCGCGGCCGATGTGCGACCGCCCCGGCCTGCAGTTCAGCTTCAGTGGCCTGAAGACCTTTGCCCTGAATACCTGGCAGCAATGCCGCGATGCCGGGGACGACAACGAGCAAACCCGTTGCGACGTGTCGCTGGCGTTCCAGCAGGCGGTGGTGGAGACTCTGACCATCAAGTGCAAGCGCGCCCTCAAGCAGACCGGCCTCAAGCGCCTGGTCATCGCCGGCGGCGTGAGCGCCAACAAAGCCTTGCGTGTTTCATTGGAAGAGATGCTGGCCAGCATCAAGGGCAATGTCTACTACGCCCGCCCACGCTTCTGCACCGACAACGGTGCGATGATTGCCTATGCCGGTTGCCAGCGTCTGTTGGCCGGGCAGCAACAGGACCTGGCGATCAGCGTGCAGGCGCGCTGGCCGATGGAGCAGTTGCCGGCAGTATGAGGTGAGCCGGGCTTGTGCGAGCGCATCAGAAGTGGCGTTCGCGCCCGGCGAACAGGTCACGCAGGTTGCGGCGGTGGCGCCACACGATCAGCACCGTCAGCACGGTCATCGGCAGCAGCGCTTCAGGCTCGCGCCAGGCCAGCAAGGGCAGCGTCAGCGGTGTGGCGATCAACGCCGCGAGCGAGCTGGTGCGGGTCAGGTAGAAGGTCAGCAGCCAGGCGCCGATGGCCAACAGGGCGGCTGGAAAGTACAGGGCCATGAGCATGCCGGCGGCGGTAGCCACGCCTTTGCCGCCCTTGAAGCGGAAGTACACCGGGAACAGGTGACCGAGCACCGCGCAGATGCCTACCCAGGCCTGCTCTTGCTGGTCGAGCCCGGCCAGGCGTGCCAGCAGCACGGGCAACATGCCCTTGCACAGGTCGCCGAGCAGCGTCAGGATCGCCAGTTTGCGGCCCGCCAGGCGTAGCATGTTGGTGGCGCCGGCATTGCCGGAACCGCTGGAGCGCGGGTCGGGGCTGCCACTGAGGCGGCTCAGGACAATGGCGAAGGACAGAGAGCCGAGCAGGTAGGCAAGCAGCGCCAGTGACCAAAACATGCTAACTATTCCGGGCGAGGACGCCCTGATTCTAACGGCGCCCGTCGCCCTTGTCGTGCTGTGGAGAGAAGTGCTTGGACAGAGTGTTCATCGAAGGCCTGGAAGTCGATACCGTGATCGGCGCCTATGACTGGGAGCGGGATATTCGCCAGTGCCTGCGCCTGGACCTGAGCTTCGCCTGGGACAACCGCCCGGCGGCGGCTGGTGACGACCTGTCGCTGGCACTGGACTATGCCAGTGTCTCGGCACGTATCCAGGCGTTCGCCGAACAGGCCCGTTTCGAGCTGGTCGAGACCTTCGCCGAGCGCTTGGTCGCGGTGTTGATGGCGGAATTCAACATTCCCTGGGTGCGCCTGAAACTCACCAAGCCGGGCGCGGTACCGGCGGCCCGTGGTGGTGTTGGCGTGGAGATCGAGCGCGGATGTCTCTGAGCACGGTATACCTTGGGCTGGGCAGCAACATCGAGCGTGAGCGGCATTTGTGCGCCGGGCTCGATGCCCTCGCCGGCATCCTCAAAGACATGCAGTGTTCCGCGGTGTTCGAGAGCCAGGCCGTGGGGATCAAGAGTGGCCCGTTCTACAACCTGGCGGTGCGTGGGCGCACCGAACTGCCGCTGCTGGAGCTCGATCGCCGGCTCAAGTTCATCGAGGCCGACAATGGCCGCTACGCGCCGGACCGCAAGGGGCTGCCGCTGGATATCGACGTACTGATGTTCGATGACCTGTGCGGGACCTTCGATGGCCTGGTGCTGCCGCGCGCGGAGATCCTGAAGAACGCCTTCGTGCTTTGGCCGCTGTCGCTGCTGGCTGCGGAGCTGGTGCACCCGGGCGAGGGCAAGTCCATGGGGCAGTTGTGGCGCGAAGCGCGCATCGAGCAGGTACTGGCGCCGGTACCGTTCGAATGGCGCGGGTTGCAGTTGACCCCCGCTTAAGCCAGCGCCGGCCTCTTCGCGGATCTGCCTGCGAAGAGGCCGGGCAGATCAAGCTGCCTTATAGGCTTCGAGCGCCTTCAGCCGCTCACCTTTAAGCGCTTCGCCCAGGCCCTGGCCGGCAAGTCCGGCTTCCAGCAACGGCTTCACATCCACGGCACGCGCCGCTTCAGCGGCCCCGCGCAAGTACTCGCCTTGTGGATAACCTGAACCCAGCGCCGCCATCTCGCAGGCGGCGATGAAGTCCTCGAAGCGCTGCGGCCGTCGGTACACGTCGAACTTCTGCAGCATTTCCAGCAGGCTTGCAGGCTCCAGCTGCGCAGCCTGGTCTGCGCGCTCGGCAAACTCCCCCACCAGCATTGCCAGTTCCTGGCATTCACGCGGGGCCTTGAAGCGCTGGTTCAGCGCCTTGAGCGCGGCAGGCGGCAGCCCGCGTAGCAGGCACGCCCAGCGCACCGCCAGTGGCTGCTGGTGCCTTGCCGCCTGGTGCAGCGCTGCCAGTGTACTGGCGCCCTCAAGCTCGGGCATCAGCTCGCTCAACCCGCCGCAGTTGCGCAGCACCTCAATGAACACCTGCGGTTCGCTTTCCATCAATGCACGCTCGATCTCCTTCCAGCTGCGCTCGGCGGTCAACGCCTGCAGTTCGCCCGATTCGGCGATCTGGCGCATCAGCTGCAACGTCTCATCGGCGACACGAAAGCCCAGCGGCGCATAGCGCGCGGCAAAGCGGGCAACGCGCAGCACTCTCAGAGGATCTTCGGCGAATGCCGGGGAAACATGGCGCAGGAGGCGCTGCTCGAGATCTGCCTTGCCATGGTAGGGATCGTGCAAGTTGCCGTGCTCGTCCTCGGCCATGGCATTGATGGTCAGGTCGCGACGAACCAGATCCTCCTCGAGGGTCACTTCGGGGCTCGCGTGGAAGGTGAAACCGCCATACCCGCGCCCGCTCTTGCGTTCGGTACGGGCCAGGGCATATTCCTCGCCCGTCCTGGGGTGAAGGAATACCGGAAAATCGGCACCGACCGGGCGAAAGCCCTCGGCCTGCATCTGTTCGACCGTGGCGCCGACCACCAGCCAGTCGATGTCGCTGACCGGACGGCCGAGCAGGCGGTCGCGCACGGCGCCGCCAACCTTGTAGATCTGCATGTGGAACCTCCATTACTGGCGACAGGATACCTTGTCGGCAGCAATGGAGGTGGGCTGCGGCTAGAGGTGGTGCACCACGGCCAGGTCCATGCGCCCGTAGTCGCCGGCCTCGCTGTGCTCGCCGCGTGGCGGCATGTGGTGGGTCTTCATCACCTGGTCGCCCTGAACGGTCTCCAGGTGGATATCGAAGCCCCACAGGCGGTGCAGGTGCTTGAGCACCTCTTCGGTGGAATCACCCAGGGGTTTGCGGTTGTGCTGCTGGTGGCGCAGGGTGAGCGAGCGGTCGCCGCGGCGATCGATGCTCCAGATCTGTACGTTGGGTTCACGGTTGCCCAGGTTGTACTGGGCGGCCAGTTGCTCGCGGATGGTGCGGTAGCCGGCCTCGTCGTGGATCGCCGGGACCAGCAGGTCATCACGCTGGTCATCATCGAGGATGCTGAACAGCTTGAGGTCGCGCATCACCTTGGGCGACAGGTACTGCAGGATGAAGCTTTCGTCCTTGAAGCTGCTCATGGCGAACTTGATGGTCGAAAGCCAGTCACTGCCGGCGATGTCCGGGAACCAGCGGCGATCTTCCTCGGTGGGGTATTCGCACATGCGACGAATGTCGGTGTACATCGCAAAGCCCAGGGCATACGGGTTGATGCCGCTGTAGTAGGGGCTGTCGAAGCCTGGCTGGAACACCACGCTGGTATGCGACTGGAGGAACTCCATCATGAAGCCCTCGGTGATCAGGCCCTCGTCGTAGAGGTCGTTCATCAGCGTATAGTGCCAGAAGGTCGCCCAACCTTCGTTCATCACCTGGGTCTGGCGTTGTGGATAGAAGTACTGGGCGATCTTGCGCACGATGCGCACCACCTCGCGCTGCCAGGGCTCGAGCAGCGGGGCGTGCTTCTCGATGAAGTAGAGAATGTTCTCCTGGGGTTCGGCCGGGAAGCGCGCATCGTCCCTGTCGCCACCCTTCTCGGCGCCCTTGGGAATGGTCCGCCAGAGGTCGTTGATCTGCCGTTGCAGGTGCTCTTCACGCTCCTTCTGCCGGCGCCGTTCCTCTTCGGCGGAGATGGGGTAGGGGCGTTTGTAGCGATCCACCCCGTAGTTCATCAGCGCATGGCAGGAGTCGATCAGGTCCTCGACGGCGTCGATGCCGTGACGCTCCTCGCACTGGGCAATGTACTGCTTGGCGAACACCAGGTAGTCGATGATCGAGCTGGCGTCGGTCCAGGTGCGGAACAGGTAGTTGCCCTTGAAGAAACTGTTGTGGCCATAGCAGGCGTGGGCGATCACCAGTGCCTGCATGCACATGGTGTTTTCTTCCATCAGGTAGGCGATGCACGGATCGGAGTTGATCACGATCTCGTACGCCAGGCCCATCTGGCCCCGACTGTAGGACTTCTCGGTGCTGAGGAACTGTTTGCCGTAGGACCAGTGGTGATAGCCCAGCGGCATGCCGACCGAGGCGTAGGCGTCCATCATCTGTTCGGCGGTGATGACTTCGATCTGGTTGGGGTAGGTATCCAGGGCATAGCGGGCGGCCAGGCGACTGATCTCGCGGTCGTAGGTCTGGATCAGCTCGAACGTCCATTCGGAGCCGGTGGAAATGGGTTGGCGTCTCTGCTCTCTGGCGGTCATGTGGCTAACCTGCGCTGGAAGAGTTCACGGAAGACCGGGTAGATATCGCCGGCCGATACCAACTGCTGCTGGGCGAAGGTGTCGGGAAATGCTTCGCCGATGCGCTCGTACTCGTACCACAGCGCCTGATGTTCGCGTGGGGTGATCTCGACGTAAGTGTAGTACTGCACATGCGGCATGATCTGGTTGGCGAGGATGTCGCGGCAGATCGGCGAATCGTCGTTCCAGTTGTCACCGTCCGAGGCCTGGGCGGCGTAGATGTTCCAGTCGCTGGCCGGGTAGCGATCGGCCATGACTTCCTGCATCAGCTTGAGCGCGCTGGAGACGATGGTGCCGCCGGTCTCGCGGGAGTAGAAGAATTCTTCCTCGTCCACTTCGCGGGCGCTGGTGTGGTGGCGGATGAACACCACCTCGATGCGGTCGTAGTTACGCTTGAGGAACAGGTACAGCAGGATGAAGAAGCGCTTGGCGATGTCCTTGGTAGCCTGTGTCATGGAGCCGGAGACATCCATCAGGCAGAACATCACCGCCTTGGAGCTGGGGTTGGGCTGCTTGATCAGCAGGTTGTACTTGAGGTCGAAGGTGTCGAGGAAGGGCAGGCGATTGATGCGCGCCTTGAGGCGCTCGATCTCGGCCTCGGTATCCTGGATGTCGGTGAAGTTGTCGGGCTCTTCGACCTTGAGTCGGTCCAGCTCCTTTTGCGCCTCGCGCAGCAGCGCGCGGCTGCTGCCGGTCAGGGCGATGCGACGGGCGTGGGCCGAGCGCAGGGTGCGCACGATGTTGATGCGCGAAGGGTTGCCCTCGTTGGCAATACCGGCGCGCACGGTCTTGAAGGTATCGGCACCGGTAAGGTGGCGTTTGACCAGGTTGGGCAGCTCCAGGTCTTCGAACATGAATTCGAGGAATTCTTCCTGGGTGATCTGGAACACGAAATCGTCCATGCCCTCGCCGGAGTTGCCGGCCTTGCCGCGCCCGCCGCCACCGCCGCCACCTTGTGGCCGGGCGATGTGTTCGCCGGCGGTGAACTCCTTGTTACCTGGGTGAACGATGGTCTGCTTGCCGCCGCGGCCGTGGTGCAGCACCGGTTCGTCGATGTCACGCCCCGGGATACTGATCTGCTCGCCGTGTTCCATGTCCATGATGGAGCGGCGGCTCACGGCCTCTTCGACGGCTTTCTTGATGTGCTCACGGTAACGCCGCAAGAAGCGCTGGCGGTTGACCGTGCTCTTGTTCTTGCCGTTCAGGCGTCGGTCGATAACGTAGCTCATGGGCCCTCCGGTAGCTGGGTACAGCTGCAAGCTTCAAGCTACGAGCTGCAAGTAAAAGCAGTCGCTGCCGCCACGGGCCGGCGGTGTGCCGGGGCACACCGCCAAGCGCCCGGGGCGTGCCGCTTTTACTGCGATTTCCTGACCCGCAGGTACCATTCCGACAGCAGGCGTACCTGTTTGTCGGTGTAGCCACGCTCCACCATCCGGGTGACGAAATCGTTGTGCTTCTGCTGGTCTTCCTTGCTGGCCTTGGCGTTGAAGCTGATGACCGGCAGCAGGTCTTCGGTGTTGGAGAACATTTTCTTCTCGATCACCACCCGCAGCTTCTCGTAGCTGAGCCAGCTGGGGTTCTTGCCATTGTTGTTGGCGCGGGCGCGCAGCACGAAGTTGACGATCTCGTTGCGGAAGTCCTTCG
Organism: Pseudomonas sp. FW305-96; assembly: GCF_058783825.1. NCBI lineage: Bacteria > Pseudomonadati > Pseudomonadota > Gammaproteobacteria > Pseudomonadales > Pseudomonadaceae > Pseudomonas > Pseudomonas sp. FW305-96. The sequence continues at coordinate 41,557 of NZ_JBYSYW010000006.1, read as the reverse complement.
GATTGCTGATGCCGGCCGGCTTCTCGATCTTCTCCAGCTCCTCGTTGAGGGCGATGCGGTTGAGGATCTCGCCAGTCTCCGGGTCGCGGTATTCCTGGTCCTGGATCCAGAAGTCGGCATACAGCACGTAACGGTCGAAGATGTTCTGGCCGTATTCGCTGTAGGACTCCAGGTAAGCGGTCTGGATTTCCTTGCCGATGAACTCGATGTAGCGCGGCGCCAGGTACTCCTTGAGGTAGCGCAGGTAGCGCTCGCGTACTTCGGCAGGGAACTGCTCCTGCTCGATCTGCTGTTCCAGCACGTACAGCAGGTGCACCGGGTTGGCGGCAATCTCATGCGGATCGAAGTTGAATACCTTGGAGAGGATCTTGAAGGCGAAGCGGGTCGACAGGCCGTTCATGCCCTCGTCGACGCCCGCGGAGTCGCGGTACTCCTGGATCGACTTGGCCTTCGGGTCGGTGTCCTTGAGGTTCTCGCCGTCGTAGACGCGCATCTTCGAGTAGATGTTGGAGTTCTCCGGCTCTTTCAGGCGTGAAAGCACGGTGAACTGGGCGAGCATCTTCAGTGTGTCGGGGGCGCAATGGGCCTTGGCCAGCGAGCTGTTGATCAGCAGCTTGTCGTAGATCTTGATCTCGTCGCTGACGCGCAGGCAGTACGGCACCTTGACGATGTAGATACGGTCGATGAACGCTTCGTTGTTCTTGTTGTTGCGGAAGGTGTGCCATTCCGATTCGTTGGAGTGGGCCAACAGGATACCGGTGTAGGGGATCGCCCCCAGGCCTTCGGTACTGTTGTAGTTGCCTTCCTGGGTAGCGGTGAGCAGCGGGTGCAGAACCTTGATCGGCGCCTTGAACATCTCGACGAATTCCATCAGGCCCTGGTTGGCCCGGCACAGCGCGCCCGAGTAGCTGTAGGCATCGGCGTCGTTCTGCGGAAACTCCTCGAGCTTGCGAATATCCACCTTGCCCACCAGGGCCGAGATATCCTGGTTGTTCTCGTCACCCGGCTCGGTCTTGGCGATGGCGATCTGGTTGAGGATCGACGGATAGAGCTTGACCACCCGGAACTTGCTGATGTCGCCGCCGAACTCCTGCAGGCGCTTGGTGGCCCAGGGCGACATGATGGTATTGAGATAGCGGCGCGAAATGCCGAATTCTTCCTCGAGGATCGCACCGTCCTCGGTGGCGTTGAACAGCCCGAGTGGCGATTCGAAGACCGGCGAGCCCTTGATGGCGTAGAACGGCACCTTTTCCATCAGCTGCTTGAGCTTTTCGGCCAGCGACGACTTGCCGCCGCCCACCGGACCCAGCAGGTAGAGGATCTGCTTCTTCTCTTCCAGGCCCTGGGCGGCGTGGCGGAAGTAGGAGACGATCTGGTCGATGCACTCTTCCATGCCATGGAAATCGGCAAAGGCCGGATAGCGGCGGATCACCTTGTTGGAGAAGATCCGCGATAGCCGGGAGTTGCTTGAGGTGTCGATCAGCTCTGGTTCACCGATGGCCAGCAACAGCCGCTCGGCCGCCGAGGCATAGGCGCTGCGATCCTCTTTGCACAGCTCGAGGTACTCCTGCAGCGAAAGTTCTTCCTGGCGGGTGGACTCGAAACGTTGTTGGAAGTGGCTAAAAATGCTCATGACGTCACCTCGCTCGATACGTGGAGACGACGCCGGATCAGTCAGCCGATGCTGGCATGCAACCGGTTTTGCCGGTTGCTGTATACCCCCCAGAACACCCTGTAACGCTACCGATGACCCGCACGCCGGTGTACCGGCTCTCCCCTTTTTTGGATGGCCTGGGCTTAAGGATAGTTGGTTATACGAGAGGTCAAGGGCGGGGAGCGGAGAAGACGCCTACGACCGTTCGTCAGGTCGGGCGCTAGCCCGCGCCAAGCGCGGGCTGCAGGAAAAATGAAAAAATTATTCGGCGCTGCCCTGGGCGGTTTCCGCCGGGTAGGTGTTACGCCACAGTTCGAAGCCACCATCGATGCTGTAGACGTTGGAGAAGCCCTGGCCGACCAGGTAGGCGGCGGCACTCTGGCTGGAATTGCCGTGGTAGCAGACTACCAGTGTAGGCGCGTCCAGGTCGGCGCTGCGGATGAAGTCGGCTACCGAGTGATTATCCAGATGAGTGGCGCCGGCGATATGGCCGGCGGCGAACGCCTGTGGGTCGCGGATATCGACAACGATCGCACCTTCGGCACGCAGGGCGAGGGCTTGTTCTGGGGAGATACGCTTGAATTCGCTCATGGGTGCGGTTCCTTCATGGCTGATCGTTGGGTGATGCCGGCGGGCGAGGGGTGCCTTCGCGGGTGCAGTCGCAGCGGTGGAATTCGCCGCTGTCGACATTGTACAGGGTCATCGCGCCCCCCCAGACACAGCCGGTATCCAGGGCAATCACACCGGGGGCGTCGACCCGGCCTTCGAGGGCGGCCCAGTGACCGAAGATGATCTTCACATGGCGCGAGCGGCGGTCCGGGTGAGCGAACCATGGTTTATAGCCTTTGGGCGCGCTGTCGGCGCCTTCCTTGGTCTTGAGGTCGAGCTTGCCGGCGGCGGTGCAGAAGCGCATGCGGGTGAAGTAGTTGGTGATCACTCGCAGGCGTTCGACGCCGGCCAGATCCTTGCTCCACTTGTTCGGCTCATTGCCGTACATGCCGTCCAGATACAGTTTCAGGCGACTGTCGTCGCGCAGCACTTCCTCGACCTCCGCGGCCAGCTCCAACGCCTTGCCCAGGGTCCACTGCGGTGGGATGCCGGCATGGGCCATGGCGATGCCGCGGGCTTCGTCGTAGTGCAGCAGTTTCTGCTGGCGGAGCCAGTCGAACAGCTGGTCGGCGTCCGGGGCTTCGATGACTTCGCGCAGGGTGTCGCTTTTCTTCAGGCGCTCGACATTGTGCCAGGCGGCCAGCAGGTGCAGGTCATGGTTGCCCAGCACGCAGACCAGCGCATGGCGGATCGAGTAGAGATAACGCAAGGTCTCGAGGGACTCTGGGCCACGGTTGACCAGGTCGCCCACCAGCCACAGGCGATCGACGGCCGGGTCGAAGCGTACGCGTTCGAGCAGGCACTTGAGTGGTTGCAGACAGCCTTGCAGGTCCCCGACGGCATAGGTGGCCATCAGTGCAGCGCCCCGGGCACGGCCAGGCGAAACGGGGCGATCTGGGCATCGAAGCGTTTGCCGTCTTCGGCGAACATCTGATAGCTGCCCTGCATGGTGCCGACGCGGGTGCTGATCACGGCGCCGCTGCTGTAGGTGTGGCTCTGGCCGGGCTCGATCAGCGGCTGCTGGCCGATCACGCCGGCGCCGCGCACTTCCTCGACTTCGCCGTCACCGTTGGTGATCAGCCAGTGGCGGGACATCAGCTTGGCCTTGACCGTACCGTTGTTCTGCACGGTGATGGTGTAGGCGAAGGCGAAACGGCTGCTTTCGGGATCGGATTGTTCTTTGAGGTAGCGGGTCACGACGCTGACGTCGATCTGGTAGCGGGGGTCGGACATGCAAGGGCCTTGGGCGAACTGACGCAATAATGCAGTCTAGGCCATTGGCGGGGGTGGAGGCCAGTCATGCCTGAGCGCAAGCAAGCCCATTCCCACGGTGGGACGGGCTTGTCCTGCGCAGGCCTGGTCAGGCCTGCTGTTCGGCCAGCTTGTCGGCCAGGCGCACGAAGGCGGCCAGGTCGAGCTGCTCGGGGCGCAGGCTGCCATCCACGCCAGCGGCCTCGATGGCCTGGCTGTCGAGCAGGCCCTTGAGGGTGTTGCGCAGGGTCTTGCGACGCTGGTTGAAGGCTTCGCGTACCACGTGTTCCAGCAGCTTTGGATTTTTAGCCGGATGCGGCAGGGTCTCGTGGGGCACCAGCCGCACGATCGCCGAGTCCACCTTTGGTGGCGGGTTGAAGGCGCCCGGGCCGACGTTGAACAGGTGCTCCACGCGGCAGTGGTACTGCACCATGATCGACAGGCGGCCCCAGTCGCCGCCGCCAGGGCCCGCGGCCATGCGTTCGACCACTTCCTTCTGCAGCATGAAATGCATGTCGCGGATCAGGTTGGCATGGGCCAGGAGGTGGAAGATCAGCGGCGTGGAGATGTTGTAGGGCAGGTTGCCCACCACCTTGAGGCTGCGCTCCGGCACGCCCAGCTGATTGAAGTCGAACTTCAGGGCATCACCCTGGTGCAGGCGGAAATTACCGCGCCCGGCGAACTTGTGTTGCAGGATCGGCACCAGGTCCTTGTCCAGCTCGACCACGTCCAGCTGAGCGCCACTGCCCAGCAGGCCCTCGGTCAGGGCGCCCTGGCCCGGGCCGATTTCCAGCAGGTGTTCGCCGGCCTTGGCGTTGATCGCCCGCAGGATGCGGTCGATGATTCCGGCGTCATGCAGGAAGTTCTGGCCGAAGCGCTTGCGCGCCCGGTGTTGGTAGTGCTCGGTCATGGTCGGTTCTCGGCCATCTGGTAGGCGGTTTGCAGGGCGACGCGCAGGCTGCCGGTGTCGACTCGACCGGTGCCGGCCAGGTCCAGGGCGGTGCCGTGGTCGACCGAGGTGCGGATGATCGGCAGGCCCAGCGTCACATTGACCGCGGCGCCGAAGCCCTTGTACTTGAGCACGGGAAGGCCTTGGTCGTGGTACATCGCCAGCACCGCGTCGCAGTGCTCCAGATATTTGGGGGTAAACAGGGTATCGGCCGGCAGCGGACCGCGCAGGTCCATGCCTTCGGCACGCAGGCGCTGCAGCGCCGGCTCGATGATGTCGATTTCTTCACGGCCCAGGTGGCCGCCTTCTCCGGCATGCGGGTTGAGCCCGCAGACCAGGATGCGAGGGTTGGCAATGCCGAACTTGTCGCGCATGTCCGCATGCAGGATGCGGGTGACGCGCTCCAGGCGGTCGCCGGTGATGGCCTCGGCGATGTCCCGCAGGGGCAGGTGAGTGGTCACCAGTGCCACGCGCAGCCCATGGGTGGCCAGCATCATTACCACTTGTGTGGTGTGGGTGAGGTCAGCGAGGAATTCGGTATGCCCGGAGAAGGCGATACCGCTTTCGTTGATCACGCCCTTGTGCACCGGCGCGGTGATCATCCCGGCGAAGTGTCCGTCCAGGCAGCCTTGCCCGGCACGGGTCAGGGTTTCCAGGACGAATGCGGCGTTGGCCTTGTCCAGCTGCCCGGCTGTCACCGGGTGGGCCAGGGCGGTATCCCAGACATACAGGCTGCCGGCGGGAGCGGGTTGCTCTGGCCAGGCGCTCGGCTCAACCGTGATCAGCTTGACGTCCAGGCCCAGCTGCGTGGCCCGCTCGGCGAGCAGGTCACGGCTGGTGATGGCGATCAGGGGGTGGGGCTGGACCTCGGCGGCGAGCAGCAGGCACAGGTCGGGACCGATGCCGGCTGGCTCGCCGGGGGTGACGGCGAAGCGCAGGGGTTTCACTGGGCGACCTGGTCGGCGCCAGGCAGCTTGATTTCAACGTAGGCTTCGTCGCGGATCTGGCGCAGCCAGTTCTGCAGCTCTTCGTCGTACTTGCGGTTGCGCAGGACGTTCATGGCCTGCTGCTCGCGAGCCTGTTCGGTGCTGTCGGTGGCGCGGCGGCCCAGCACTTCCAGCACATGCCAGCCGTACTGGGTTTTGAAGGGCTTGGTCACCACGCCTTGCTCGGCGTTGGCCATCTGCTCACGGAACTCAGGTACCAGGCTGTTCGGGTCGACCCAGTTGAGATCGCCGCCGTTGAGCGCCGAACCCGGGTCTTCCGAGAAGCTCTTCGCCAGCTCGGCGAAGTTTTCACCGTTCTGGATCCGGTCGTACAGGCGCTCGGCCAGTTGCTCGGTGGCGGCTTCGCTGCGGATCTCGCTCGGTTTGATCAGGATGTGGCGTACGTGCACTTCGTCGCGCAGCACGCTCTGGCTCCCGCCGCGCTTCTCTTCCAGCTTGAGGATGATGAAGCCGTTGGGAATGCGGATCGGCTGGGTGATGTCGCCGACCGCCATGCTGCTGAGCATCTTGGCGAAGTCTGGTGGTAGCTGGCCTGCCTGGCGCCAGCCCATCTCACCGCCTTCCAGGGCGTTTTCACTGCGCGAGCGAGCGATGGCCATCTGGCCGAAGTCCGCGCCTTGCTTGAGCTGCTGGTAGACATCGCCTACCTGGCGCGCGGCGGCCTGGATGGCCTCCGAGTTGGCACCTTCCGGGGTCGGAATGAGGATGTTGGCCAGGCGGTACTCTTCGGACATCTGCATCTTGCCCAGGTCCGAGTTGAGGAAGTTCTTCACTTCCTGCTCGGAGACCTGAATGCGCTCGGCAACGCGGCGCTGACGCACACGGCTGATGACCATCTCGCGCTTGATCTGCTCGCGGGCATCGTCGTACGACAGGCCGTCATGGGCCAGGGCGGCGCGGAACTGCTCCAGCGACATGCCATTGCGCTGGGCAATGGTGCCGACGGCCTGGTTCAGCTCTTCGTCGGTGATGCGGATGCCTGAGCGCTCGCCGATCTGAAGTTGCAGGTTCTCGACGATCAGGCGTTCCAGCACTTGCTGTTCCAACGCGCTGGTGGGTGGTACGCCGCCGCCACGCTTGGCGATGGTCTGCTGCACTTCGCGAACGCGCTGGTCCAGCTGGCTCTGCATGACCACGTCGTTGTCGACGGTGGCCACGATGCGGTCGATGGGTTGTACCGCGGCATGCACCGCGCCACTCAGCATTGCGGCGCCCAGCATCAGTGGGCGCAGACGATCAATAAGCTTGCTCTTCACGGGTACGGTAACCTTGAATGCCTTGGTCCAGGAACGATTCGACCTTGTTGCCGACTACACCACCGAGCCCTTTGAGCACGATCTGCAGGAAGATGCCGTGGTCGCCCTTCTCGTTGTTCGGGATGGCCTGGCTGAAGTCGTCGTAGTCCATCCAGTAACGGTTGATCAGGCGCAGTTTCCAGCAGCAGTTGTCGTACTCGAAGCCGCCCATCGCTTCCAGCGTGCGATTGCGGTTGTAGTCATGCTGCCAGCGTGCAATGACGCTCCATTGCGGCACGATCGGCCAGATGACCGAGAAGTCGTGCTGCTGGATCTTGTAGTAGTCCTTGATATAGCCCGGCGTGCCTGGCGTACCGTAGTCACCACCACCGACCTTCCAGTTGCCGGTCTGCGAGTCGTAAGTGATCAGGTCGTTGCGATAGCGGTAACCGAGGTTAACCACCTTGTTCGGGTTGTCCTCGGGCTGGTAGTGGAACATCGCACTGCCCGAGCGAGGGCTGTGGGTGTCCGGGTCCCAGTTGTAGTCCGAATTGAAGCGCCAGTCGCGGTTGAAGGCGTATTCGTATTCGAGCGCATACGGCGAGACATCCGATTTGCTGTCCACTCGGGTGCGGTAGTCGATGCCTGGAAGCTGGACCTTGCGATCTTTGAAGTACAGCGCCTGGCCGATGCTGAAACGCTGGCGCTGGAACCCGTTCTCTTCGATCCAGCGGTTGGTCACGCCCAGCGACAGCTTGTTCTCGTCGCCGATGCGGTCGATGCCGCTGAAACGGTTGTCGCGGAACAGCGACGAGTAGTTGAAGGTGCTCTCGCCGGAGTCAAACAGCGGGATGTCGGTTTGATCCTTGTACGGTACGTAGAGGTAGAACAGCCGTGGCTCGAGGGTCTGGCGGTAGTTCGTCCCGAACAGCTGGGTATTGCGATCGAAGTACAGGCCACTGTCGACGCTGAACACCGGGATATCGCGGTTCTGATTGCTCTTGAAGTCGCCGTATACGCCAACCATGCCCGGATTGTCGGCGAGGTCTTTCTTACCCTTGCTGTCGAGGTCGAGGTCGTAGTGCGTGTAGACGTACTTCAGCTTGGGCGTAATGTAGCCATAGCTGGCTTCGAGCGGCAGGCTGATCGATGGCGCGACGTTAAGGCGATTGCCGTTGGAGCGGGCTACGCCGAAGACGTTCTGATCCAGGCGGCGTCCTCCGAGGACAGCGCCGGTAATGGGGTCAAGTTCGACACCGGCAGTTTCATCAGGGTTACCGTCCTTGTCGAACACTAGATCATTCTTCAGATCCCGATCAAAGCGTACCGCTTCGGCTTCGTAACCGACGTCCACGCCGCCCGGATGGAAGGGCAGCATGCCGTTGAGGGTCAGCTGCGGTAGACGGTCATACGGGGTGATCTGCGAAATCGTTGCCAATTCATAGGCGTGCAGATTCAAGCCAGCAGTGTAGTTATCGCCACGATAAGTGAGCGTGCCACGCTGGTTGATGTAATCACGGCTCTGCACACCAATCTGATCGGTCTCCAGATCCTGGAAGTAGAACGGATCACTGATATCGGTGTAGTCCACTTCGGCCATCAGGCGCTCGTCCAGACCGCCCTTGTGCTGCCAGTTGACCATCCAGCGGTCTTTCTTGTAGTCCGTCTGCTTCTCGCGGTCGTCGTCCTGATCGTTCAGGAATCCACCGCCGAACTGCCCTTCGCTGGACTTGGTCAGGTAGCGGAACTCGCCTTCCATCAACATGCCGCGCTTGGCCATGTAGCGCGGGTACAACGTGGCATCGTAGTTAGGCGCCAGGTTGAAGTAGTACGGCGTGACCAGCATGAAGCCGGTATCGCTGCTGGAACTGAACGATGGCGGCAGGAAGCCGGACTGGCGACGGTCGTCGATCGGGAAATAGATGTACGGTGTGTAGAACACCGGGAAATCCTTGACCCGCAGCGTCACGTTGGTCGCGGTGCCGAAACCGGTGGCCGGGTTCAGGGTGATGTTGTTGCCCTTGAGCTGCCATGCGTTGCTGCCCGGCTCACAGGTGGTATAGGTACCGTCCTTGAGGCGGATGATGGCGTTTTCCGCACGTTTGGCGTACAGCGCGTTGCCGCGGATGTGCGACTTGTGCATCACGTATTCGGCGTTGTCGACCCGGGCCTCGCCGGTATCGAGCTGGATCTGCGCCTCGTCGCCAACCACCAGCGAGCCGTTGTCGCGGATCTTGACGTTGCCCTTGAGCTCGCCGCGGTTTTCGGCCTGGTACAGGTTGGCCTCGTCGGCCTCGGCCTGCATGCTGCCCTGGCGCATGACCACGTCACCGGCGAGGGTGGCAATCTGCTGCTCCTGCTGGTACTTGGAGACCTTGGCGTTGATGTAGGTCGGCGACTCGTCCTTGGGCGTGGAGTCGTTCATGCCCGGGCGGGTCGGCTCGATGTAGGCGCCGCCGCAGTACGGGCCGGTCTCGGCCAGTTGCGCGGCAGTGAGCTTCTCGCGCGGGACCCAGTCCAGATGGCTGTAGTCTTCGCTGCGCGACTTCAGGCCGCGGCCCTTGGCCTCGGTGACCAGCATCGGCTTGTCGGCCTCGGTCGCGGCGACTTCGCCAGGTGCCTCGGCACCCGTGCTGGCCGCGGCAGCGCCCGGGTGTACCGGGCGCGGAGGCAAGTTGGCAGCGGTCTTGGGCTTGCAGTCCCAGCCACCGGAAGCGGACACTTGGCAGTCGAACTGCTCGGCCGCCACCACGTACGACGTGGCCAGGGGTTGCAGGGCCAGCAAACCGCCAGTCACGAGCAACGGAAACTTTCTACGAAACGCGGGGGATTTCAATGCCATCTTATTAGTCCGGGCTTCCTGCGTGCCATCTGCCCGCGTGTGGGGGCCGCACGCCTCTCGATGGTCTGAAAAAGATGCTGGATAATAAAGCATGACCCGCTTGACGGCTAGGGCCGTCGGAGAACCCTTGTAATGCCCGATCACGATGTACGCCTGCAACAACTGACCGCCTGGCTTGCCGGGCAGCTGGAGAACCTCTTCCGTACCAATGCCTGGGGCGAAGTGCCCGCCGGCAGCCTGACCGCCGCCAGCAGCGATGCGAGTTTCCGCCGCTACTTCCGCTGGGAGGGCGCCGGGCACAGCTTCGTGATCATGGATGCGCCGCCGCCCCAGGAGAACTGCCGCCCGTTCGTCGACATCGACCATCTGCTGGCCACGGCGGGCGTGAACGTGCCGGTCATCCATGCCCAGGACCTGGAGCGCGGTTTCCTGCTGCTGGGGGATCTGGGCCGGCAGACATACCTGGACATCATTGATCAGGGCAATGCCGATGCCCTGTTCGCCGACGCCATCGATGCGCTGCTGGCGTTCCAGCGCTTGCCGATGGACGCACCACTGCCCAGCTACGATGTCGCCCTGCTGCGCCGTGAGGTCGAGCTGTTCCCCGAGTGGTACGTGGGCCGCGCGCTTGGCCTGAGCTTCAGCGACGCGCAGCAGGCCACCTGGCAGCGGCTCAGCCAGCTGCTGATCGACAGTGCCCTGGCCCAGCCCAAGGTGCTGGTGCACCGCGACTACATGCCGCGCAACCTGATGCACAGCGCGCCCAATCCAGGCGTGCTGGATTTCCAGGACGCGGTCTACGGCCCGGTCACCTACGACATCACCTGCCTGTTCAAGGACGCCTTCCTCAGCTGGCCCCAGGCCCGCGTCGAGGGCTGGCTGCGTGATTACTGGCACAAGGCGCAGGCCGCCGGGATTCCGGTACAGGCGGACTTCGATGCCTTCCAGCGAGCCAGCGACCTGATGGGGGTGCAACGCCACCTCAAGGTGATCGGTATCTTCGCGCGCATCTGCCACCGCGACGGCAAGCCACGCTACCTGGCCGACGTGCCGCGGTTCTTTGCTTATATAGATGAAGTGATCAGCCGCCGGCCTGAGTTGGCCGAGCTGGGCCAGCTGATTGCCGAACTGCATGCCGGGGCGCGTTCATGAAGGCGATGATCCTGGCGGCAGGCAAGGGCGAGCGCATGCGCCCGCTGACCCTGCACACGCCCAAGCCGCTGGTGCGAGCCGCCGGCAAGCCGTTGATCGAGTACCACCTCGAGGCGCTGGCCAGTGCCGGTATTCGCGAGGTGGTCATCAACCATGCGTGGCTTGGCCAGCAGATCGAGGATCACCTGGGCGATGGCAGCCGCTTCGGCCTGGTGATCAGCTATTCGCCGGAGGGCGAGCCGCTGGAGACCGGTGGTGGGATCTTCAAGGCGCTGTCGCTGCTGGGTGATGCGCCGTTCATCCTGGTCAACGGCGATGTCTGGACCGACTACGACTTCGCCGGCCTGAATGCGCCGTTGCACGGCCTGGCGCATCTGGTGCTGGTGGACAACCCCGGCCACCACGGCCGTGGCGACTTCCGCCTGGCGGACGGGCAGGTGAGCGATGGCGATGACGCCCCGGGAACGCTGACTTTCAGTGGTATCTCGGTGCTGGACCCGGCGCTGTTCGCAGGTTGCCAGCCCGGTGCATTCAAATTGGCTCCCCTGTTGCGCAGCGCCATGGCCGAAGGGCGGGTGAGCGGCGAGCACTATGGCGGGCACTGGATCGATGTCGGCACCCTCGAGCGTCTGGCCGATGTAGAGCGCCTGATCGGGGAGCGTGCCTGATATGTGGTGGCCGAGCACAGTGATTGGTGCCGGTGCTGGTTTCGCCGTGGCCAGCATCCCCGGTGCGTTGCTGGGGGCGCTGCTGGGACAGGCCATGGATCGGCGCCTGCGGCTGCAGGGTTGGGAGGACGTGCGCGAGCGCCTGGGCGGGCGTCCGGCACTACGTGACGAAGAGTTGCTGTTCGTCCTGCTCGGGCGGCTGGCCAAGAGCGATGGCCGGGTAGGCGAAGGGCATATCCAGCAGGCGCGCCAGGAAATGACCCGCCTGGACCTGGCGGAGCCTGCGCGGATGCGTGCGATAGCCGCGTTCAACCGGGGCAAGGCGGGCAAGGAGCGCCTGGGGCACTACCTGCGCCGCATAAAGATGCAGCCCCACGGCGCCGAAGGCACCTTGCGTGCCTGTTGGCGCATGGTCTGGGCCGACGGCAAGGCCGGGCGCCAGGAGCGTGACCTGTTGCTCGGCTGGGGGCAGCAGTTGGGGCTCAGTCGCAACCAGGTGCAGGCCTTGTCGCTAGATTATGAGCCGCGACGTTCTTCGATCGAAGGCGGCGTCATGACCTATGCGGCGGCGCTGAGATTGCTGGGGGTAGAGCCGGACACCGAGGCCGACAAGGTCAAACAGGCCTATCGGCGCCTGCTCAGCCGGCACCATCCGGACAAGCTGGTGGGCAGTGGCGCCAGCGAAGCGAAGGTGCGCGAGGCGACCGAGCTTACCCGTGAGTTGCATCAGGCCTATGCCATGATCCGCAAGCGGCGGGGGCTGTAAGTACACCGGCGGGCAAGCCCGCTCCTGCCGAGGTGGCAGGAGCGGCTGTTGTTACTCTTCCTTCTGCGTCAACCAGCCGCGCACCCGGCGCAACAGTTGCTCCTGTTCCGCCGCTTTGTTGCCAGGTATGGCCATCAGCGACACCTGGCGGTACTGGCTGTCCTTCTGCCGCTTGCTGGCCTGCAGGCGCTGCTGGGCCGACTGCCGATCCGCTGTGCGGGTGACATAGTAGAGGTCGGCGGTGGGTACCTTCAGCGTCGGGGTCAGGCTCAGCAGGTCATGTTCAACCCGCGCGGGTGTCTGCGCGGCGACCATCACCAGTTTCTGCACCTGAGGCGGCTGTTTCTCGCTGAGGTACCGCGCGGCCCAATACGCGCCACTGCCGTTGCCCAGTAGCACGATGCTGCGCGCTTTCTGCTGCTGGGCGTAGGCCACGGCGGCGTCGAGGCGGGCAAAGATACGCTCGGCGTCCTCCTCGCTGGTGTGTTCGTCGGCTTCGACCGCATCGGTGCTCTCTGCGGTGTCCGCCTCCGGCGCGGTCGCCTGGGCAACGTTGGCGTTGGCATCGGCGGGCGTGTCCTTGGCCGGAGCCGACTCGCCTTCCTGCTTTTTCGGTTCGGCCGCAGGCTTGGCCTCGACCCGCGCCTGTGGGCGCTCGGCCAGCAGGTCGGGCATGCTCAGGCTCAGGGTGCTCCAGCCGACATCGGGGAAACCTCGACGCAGCGGGCCGACGGTGGTGGGCCAGTCGGCACTTTCGCCCGCGCCCGGGACAATGATCACCGCGCCTTGTGGATCGCTGTCGTTGGCAGGCTTCCAAAGCGCCAGGAAGTTTTCACCATTGGCCTGCAAGGTCTGTTGTTCGGCCTTGGGTACCTGGCGCTCGAGGGCCATGGCATCGTCCTGGCTGCGCTCGAGCAGCGGTGGGCGCGGAGCGGGAGCGGACGCGGCCGCCTCGGCGGGCGCTTCGGGTTTCTCGGCGTCGTCGGCCTGAGCCGCGAACGGCAGGGCCGAAGCCAGGCAGAACATTGCCAGCGTCGTGCGATAAAGTGTGAACATCGATCAATCCAAGGCCAGAATCATACCGGCAGCCTAATGGTATTTGCCCGCGACGGCCACGCCAGGTGGCCGTCATTGCCAAGACGAGCGTAGAGATGAAGCGAGTGCGTTGCCTGTGGGTTATCGGCTGGTTGTGTCTACCCTTGATCGCCCTGGCCAAGCCGCAGGCGCCGCCTGCCGTGATGCTGGATCCAGCCCAGCAGCAATGGTTGGACGAACACAGCGGCTTGCGCGTCGGCCTGGTACTGCAGGCGCCCTATGCCCAGTTCGACCGGCGCCTGCAGCAGTTCTACGGGGCCAACGTCGAACTGGTCGGCGCCTTGTCCCAGGCGTTGGGCCTGGATTTGACCTGGCGCGGCTTTGCCGACCAGGCCGCCCTTGAGCATGCCTTGCAGGCGGGCGAGATCGATTTCGCCCCAGGCCTTATGCAAACGCCGACCAGCCTGCGGCTGTGGCTGTTCAGTGACCCTTACATGCGTGTGCCGCAATTGGTGGTAGGGATGCGCAGCGGCGTGGTAGCCGTGGAGCTGGAAAAACTGAACGCCAATGACCGCGTGGCGGTACGCATGCCCGGTACCTTGGCGGATTACCTGCGCGGCAACTACGGCAATCTGAACCTGCAGGGTGTACCCGACGAGCGCGAGGCCCTGCAGTTGGTGTTGGCTGGGCAGGCCAGCTTCGCCGTGCTGGACGAGGCGCAGCTTAGCCGGCTGTCGCGCGAAGGCGAGTTTGCCGACCTCGCGGTGGTGGGTGATATCGGTCTGCCGCAGTTGCTGCGGGTCGGCTCACGGCGCGATTGGCCAGTGCTGGCCGATATTCTCGAACGTGCCTTGCAGGCCCTGCCGGCCAAGACCCTGGAACAGATGCACCAGCGCTGGTTGCAGCCAAGGTATCCACGGTTCTCCGAATCCGCCGGGTTCTGGCAGAACCTGGCCTTGCTGTTCGGCCTGTTGCTGCTGTGCGCCTTGGCCACCCTGGCCTGGCAGCGTCGTCAGCAGCGCAGCCTGGAGCGCGGGTTGCTGGCGGCCCGGGAGAGCCTGGTCGAGCGCCAGGTGCGTGAGGAGGCTTTGCGCCTGAGTCAGTTTTCCATCGACCAGAGCACGGTGGGCATCCTCTGGGTCAACTGGGACAGTCATGTGCGCTACGCCAACCATGCCGCCGAGCGCATGCTGGGCTTTGCCGAGGGGGCGCTGCTGGAGCTGCCGCTGGTCGTTATCGAGCCGAACCTGAAGATGGATCGCTGGCTGGAACTGTGGAAGCGTGCCCGTACCGGGGATGGCGGCGAGCAGCAATTCGAAAGCCAGTGTCGGCGCGCCGACGGCAGCCTGTTCCCGGTCGAGTTGTCGCTGTCGTTCCTGCGTTTTCGCGATGCCGAGTACCTGGTGGTGTTCCTCGCCGACGTCACCGAGCGCCGGCGCGACCTGGCCGCGCTGCGCGAAAGCGAGGCGCGGCTCAAGGGGATCGCTGGCAACGTGCCGGGGCTGGTGTTTCGCCTGGAGCGCGATCCGGCCGAAGGCGACCCGGAATTTCCCTACATCAGCGAAGGCAGCGAGGCGCTGGTCGGCTACACCCCGGCGGCGATCCAGCACCCGCAGATGGGGCTGCGCAACCTGGTCCACCCGGAGGATCGCGCCGACTACCATCGGGTCCAGGACCTGGCCTTGGCCAGCGATCAGGACTGGTCCTGGCAGGGGCGTATCCTCACCCGCCAGGGCGAGCAGCGCTGGGCCGACATCAAGGCGACCACCCGCCGCCTGGCCGATGGGCGCATGGTGTGGGACGGCGTGGTCTGGGACATCACCCAGGGCAAGCAGGCCGAGCTGGCGTTGGCCGGGTCCCAGGAGCAATTGCGCGAGTTGTCGGCGCACCTGGAAAGCGTGCGCGAAGAGGAGAAGGCGCGGATTGCCCGCGAAGTGCACGACGAACTGGGGCAGATGCTCACGGTGCTCAAGCTTGAAGTGTCGATGTGCGAGCTGGCGTTCGCCGAGCTGGACCCCGCCCTCAACGAGCGCCTGGCCAGCATGAAGCGCCTGATCGCCCAGTTGTTCCAGCTGGTACGCGACGTGGCAACAGCCCTGCGCCCGCCGATCCTCGACGCTGGCATCGCCTCGGCCATCGAGTGGCAGGCGCGGCGTTTCGAGGCGCGCACACAGATCCCCTGCCTGGTGCAGGTACCGGACAATCTGCCCCCCTTGAGCGATGCCAAGGCCATCGGCCTGTTCCGTATCTTGCAGGAGGCGCTGACCAACGTCATGCGCCATGCCCAGGCGCACACGGTGCAGATCGAGCTGGTTCACGAGGCCGGGCAGTTGCGCATGACCGTGATAGACGACGGCGTGGGGTTTGCCATGGAGGCGGCACGGCCGACTTCGTTCGGCCTGGTGGGTGTGCGTGAGCGGGTGCTGATGCACGGTGGCAGCATGAGCCTAGACAGCGAGCCGGGCGAGGGCACCAGCCTGAGCGTGGCGATTCCTTTGACGCAGGAGAAACAATCGTGATTCGAGTGCTGGTGGCGGAAGACCACACCATCGTCCGGGAAGGCATCAAGCAATTGATCGGCCTGGCCAAGGACATGCAGGTGGCAGGCGAGGCGGGCAATGGCGAGCAGTTGCTGGAGACCCTGCGCCACACGCCCTGCGAGGTGGTGCTGCTGGATATCTCCATGCCTGGGGTGAATGGCCTGGAGGCGATCCCGCGGATCCGCGCGCTGAACAATCCGCCAGCGATCCTGATGCTGTCGATGCATGACGAGGCGCAGATGGCGGCGCGGGCGCTCAAGGCCGGTGCGGCGGGCTATGCGACCAAGGACAGCGACCCGGCGCTGTTGCTCACGGCCATCCGCCGGGTGGCGGGGGGAGGGCGCTACATCGACCCGGCCCTGGCCGACCGCATGGTGTTCGAAGTGGGCCTGACCGAAACCCGGCCGCTGCACACGCTGCTGTCGGAGCGCGAATTCTCGGTGTTCGAGCGCCTGGCCCAGGGCGCCAACGTCAACGACATCGCCCTGCAGCTGGCGCTGTCGAGCAAGACCATCAGCACCCACAAGGCGCGGCTGATGCAGAAGCTCAAGGTCAACTCGCTGGCGGAGCTGGTGAAATACGCCATGGAGCACAAGTTGGTGTGAGTGTTCTGGTTACGACAATGGCTTTTACGCGATCTCACCGTAGGAGCGGCTTTAGCCGCGATGCAAGCGCCGCTGTCTCCGACACCCGCTTCGCGGGTGCTCGCGGCTAAAGCCGCTCCTGCAAAGCTCGAGTTACCTGAAAACGCCATCCTTGTAGGGCGATCCCTACAACAAGTCTTCCATCCGGATGATGGCATTCTCTCAGCGCCCCCGATTTCCGGGGCTTTGCGCGTCTTCTACGCTTTTGCCTACGCAGTCATTCCAACAAGAAGGTGCAGGGCATGAGCGAGGCGAATTCGAACGAGACGCTGGTCAGCTTCCGAGGTGTGCAGAAGAGCTACGACGGCGAATCGCTGATCGTCAAGGACCTCAACCTGGACATCCGCAAGGGCGAGTTCCTGACCCTGCTCGGCCCTTCCGGTTCGGGCAAGACCACCAGCCTGATGATGCTGGCAGGTTTCGAGACCCCCACCGCCGGTGAGATCCAGCTGGCCGGGCGCTCGATCAACAATGTGCCGCCGCACAAGCGCGATATCGGCATGGTGTTCCAGAATTACGCACTGTTCCCGCACATGACCGTGGCCGAGAACCTGGCTTTCCCGCTGACCGTGCGCAACCTCAGCAAGACCGACGTCAGCGAGCGGGTCAAGCGCGTGCTCGGCATGGTCCAGCTGGATGCCTTCGCCAAGCGCTATCCCGGCCAGCTTTCCGGTGGCCAGCAGCAGCGCGTGGCACTGGCCCGGGCCCTGGTGTTCGAGCCACAGCTGGTGCTGATGGACGAGCCGCTCGGCGCCCTCGACAAACAGTTGCGTGAACACATGCAGATGGAGATCAAGCATATCCACCAGCGCCTGGGCGTGACCGTGGTCTACGTGACCCACGACCAGGGCGAGGCGCTGACCATGTCCGACCGGGTGGCGGTGTTCCACCAGGGCGAGATCCAGCAGATTGCCGACCCGCGCACCCTCTACGAAGAGCCTTGCAACACCTTCGTCGCCAACTTCATCGGTGAGAACAACCGCATCAACGGCACCCTGCTGGCCAGTGACGGCAGCCGTTGCCAGGTGCAACTGGCCCGTGGCGAGCGGGTCGATGCGCTGGCGGTCAACGTTGGCCAGGCCGGTGACCCGGTGACGCTGTCGATCCGCCCCGAGCGGGTACGCCTGAACGGCCACAGCGAGAACTGCGTCAACCGCTTCTCCGGTCGTGTCGCCGAGTTCATCTACCTCGGCGACCACGTGCGGGTGCGCCTGGAGGTCTGTGGCAAGGCCGATTTCTTCGTCAAGCAGCCGATCGCCGAGCTCGACCCGGCCCTGGCTGTGGGCGACGTGGTACCGCTGGGCTGGGAGGTGGAGCACGCCCGCGCGCTCGATCCGATTGCCGACGCCCATTGATGGTTTGCTTCACCAACCCTGAACTGTGGAGAGAATAATAATGCGCAAGCAGTTGAAACTGACCGCCCTGGCCCTTGGCCTGTTCGCCGCCGGCCAGGCCATGGCGGCCGACCTGACCGTGATTTCCTTCGGCGGCGCCAACAAGGCGGCCCAGACCAAGGCGTTCTACGAGCCATGGGAAAAGGCGGGCAAGGGCAAGATCGTCGCCGGTGAGTACAACGGCGAGATGGCCAAGGTCAAAGCCATGGTCGACACCAAGAGCGTCAGCTGGAACCTGGTCGAGGTAGAGTCGCCGGAGTTGGCCCGGGGTTGCGATGAAGGCATGTTCGAAGAGCTTGATCCCGCACTGTTCGGTAATGAAGGCGACTTCGTGCCTGGCGCCATTCAGCCGTGCGGCGTGGGCTTCTTCGTCTGGTCCACGGTGCTGGCCTACAACGCCGACAAACTCAAGAGCGCGCCTGCCAGCTGGGCCGATTTCTGGGATACCAAGAAATTCCCGGGCAAGCGCGGCCTGCGCAAGGGCGCTAAGTACACCCTTGAATTCGCCCTGATGGCTGACGGCGTCGCGCCCAAAGAGGTGTACAAGGTGCTTGCCACCAAGGAAGGCCAGGACCGCGCCTTCAAGAAGCTCGACGAACTCAAGCCGAGCATCCAGTGGTGGGAAGCCGGCGCCCAGCCGCCGCAGTACCTGGCCTCGGGTGACGTGGTCATGAGCTCGGCCTACAACGGTCGTATCGCCGCGGTGCAGAAGGAAAGCAACCTCAAGGTGGTGTGGAACGGCGGCATCTACGACTTCGATGCCTGGGCCATCCCGAAAGGTGCCAAGGATGTGGAAGAGGCGAAGAAATTCATCGCCTACACCGTCCAGCCCGAGCAGCAGAAGACCTACTCCGAGAACATCGCCTATGGCCCGGCCAACAGCAAGGCGGTGGAGCTGCTGTCGGCCGAGGTGAAGAAGGACATGCCGACCACCCCTGAGAACATCGCCAACCAGGTGCAGATCGACGTGGCCTTCTGGGCCGACAACAGCGAACAGCTGGAGCAACGCTTCAACGCCTGGGCGGCGAAGAAGTAAACCATCTGGAGCCTTCATCGCCGGCAAGCCGGCTCCCATAAAACCTGTGCAGTACTTGTGGGAGCCGGCTTCCCGGCGATGGGCTGCGCAGCAGCCCCAATTTCAGCCTGTATCGCGGAGTTCGCCATGGCCATTGCAGTGCCCCTCAACGAAGGCGCGGGTAAAAGCCTCAAGCAGCGCCTCAAGCATGCCGAGCGGGTCAACCGCTGGAAGGCCCAGGCGTTGATCGCGCCGCTGGCGCTGTTTCTCCTGCTGGTGTTCCTGGTGCCGATCGCGGCGCTGTTGTACAAGAGCGTCGGCAACCCCGAGGTGGTCGCCGGCCTGCCGCGCACCGTCGAGGCGGTAGCGCAGTGGGATGGCAAGAGCCTGCCGGGCGAGGAGGTCTACAAGGCCCTGAGTCAGGACCTGGCCGAGTCTCGCAAGAATCAGACCCTGGGCGACCTTTCCAAACGCCTGAACATGGAGTTGGCCGGCTATCGCAGCCTGTTGGCCAAGACCGCGCGGGCGCTGCCGTTCAAGGCCGAGCCTGCCTCCTATAAAGAAGCCTTGCAGACGCTCGACGAGCGTTGGGGCGATCCTGCCTACTGGCAGGCGATCCGTCGCAATACCAGCAGTGTCACGCCGTTCTACCTGCTGGCCGCGCTGGACCACCGTATCGACGACCTGGGTGAATTGGCCAAGGCCACCCCCGACCAGGCCATCTACCTGGACATCTTCGCTCGCACCCTGTGGATGGGTGTGGTGATCACCGTGATCTGCCTGTTGCTGGCCTATCCCCTGGCGTACCTGCTGGCCAACCTGCCGACCCGGCAGAGCAACTTGCTGATGATCCTGGTGCTGCTGCCGTTCTGGACCTCCATCCTGGTGCGGGTGGCGGCCTGGATCGTGCTGTTGCAGTCAGGCGGGCTGATCAACAGTGCGCTGATCGCCATGGGCATCATCGATCAGCCGCTGGAGCTGGTGTTCAACCGTACCGGCGTGTACATCTCCATGGTGCACATCCTGTTGCCGTTCATGATCCTGCCGCTGTACAGCGTGATGAAAGGTATCTCGCCCAGCTACATGCGCGCGGCGATCTCCCTCGGCTGCCATCCGTTCGCCAGTTTCTGGCGGGTGTACTTCCCGCAGACCTACGCCGGTGTCGGCGCTGGCTGCCTGCTGGTGTTCATCCTCGCCATCGGCTACTACATCACCCCGGCGCTGCTGGGCAGCCCGAACGACCAGATGGTCAGCTACTTCGTCGCCTTCTACACCAACACCAGCATCAACTGGGGCATGGCCACCGCCCTGGGCGGATTGCTGCTGCTGGCCACCGTGCTGCTGTACCTGATCTATAGCTGGCTGGTCGGCGCCAGCCGCCTGCGCCTGAGCTGAGGAGCCTTGTCATGCTGAGCCCTTACATGTCGCCCGTGGAGCGGGTGTGGTTCTACAGCCTGCGCATCCTGTGCGGCCTGATCCTGCTGTTCCTGGTGTTGCCGGTGCTGGTGATCATCCCGCTTTCGTTCAACAGCGGGAGCTTCCTGGTCTATCCGCTGCAAGGCTTTTCGTTGCACTGGTACCAGGACTTCTTCGCCTCCGCCGAATGGATGCGCGCCCTGAAGAACAGCATCATCGTTGCCCCGGCAGCCACGCTGCTGGCCATGGTGTTCGGCACCCTTGCGGCCATCGGCCTGACCCGTGGCGACTTCCCCGGCAAGTCGCTGGTGATGGCGCTGGTAATCTCGCCGATGGTGGTGCCCGTGGTGATCATCGGCGTGGCCAGCTACCTGTTCTTCGCGCCGTTGGGCATGGGTAACAGCTTCACCTCGCTGATCCTGGTGCATGCGGTGCTGGGTGTGCCGTTCGTGATCATCACCGTGTCGGCCACGCTGCAGGGGTTCAACTACAACCTGGTGCGCGCGGCGGCGAGCCTTGGGGCCTCGCCTCTGCTGGCCTTCCGTCGGGTGACCTTGCCGTTGATCGCCCCTGGGGTGATCTCCGGCGCGCTGTTCGCCTTCGCCACGTCGTTCGATGAGGTGGTGGTGACCCTGTTCCTTGCCGGGCCCGAGCAGGCGACCCTGCCACGGCAGATGTTCAGTGGCATCCGCGAAAACCTGAGCCCGACCATCGCCGCGGCGGCGACCTTGTTGATCGCCTTCTCGGTGATCCTGCTGCTGACCCTGGAGTGGTTGCGTGGGCGCAGTGAGAAACTGAGGACCCAGCAGCCAGGTTGAATCTTCGACGCGGGTGACGTGGGGGCAAGCCCGCTCCCACGCCATCCGTTCGACCGTCTGCTGCGCCGGCGTTGATACCAATCAGCCCCGATCCGCTTCCCTGAGTTACAATGCGCGCCACCGTGATTCTGCCCAACAGGTGCGCCATGCAGCCCTACGCTATTGCCCCCTCCATTCTGTCCGCCGACTTCGCCCGCCTGGGCGAGGACGTCGACAAGGTCCTGGCCGCCGGGGCCGACATCGTCCACTTCGATGTCATGGACAACCACTACGTGCCCAACCTGACCATCGGCCCGATGGTCTGCAGCGCCCTGCGCAAGTACGGCGTGACCGCACCCATCGACGTGCACCTGATGGTCAGCCCGGTCGACCGCATCATCGGCGACTTCATCGAGGCCGGCGCCACCTACATCACCTTCCACCCGGAAGCCACGCAGCACATCGACCGTTCCCTGCAACTGATCAAGGACGGCGGCTGCAAGGCCGGCCTGGTGTTCAACCCGGCTACCAGCCTGGATGCGCTGAAGTACGTGATGGACAAGATCGACATGGTCCTGCTGATGAGCGTCAACCCAGGTTTCGGCGGCCAGAAGTTCATCCCCGGCACCCTCGACAAGCTGCGCGAAGCCCGTGCCCTGATCGACGCCAGCGGTCGTGACATCCGCCTGGAGATCGACGGTGGCGTGAACGTCAACAACATCCGCGAGATCACCGCCGCCGGCGCTGACACCTTCGTCGCCGGCTCGGCAATCTTCAATGCCCCGGACTACAAGGAAGTCATCGACAAGATGCGTGCCGAAATGGCGCTGGCACGCGCATGAGCGGCTTCGAGCAGCTGTTCCCGGGGACACTGCCCAGGCTGGTGATGTTCGATCTGGATGGCACCCTGATCGATTCGGTACCCGACCTGGCCGCAGCCGTCGACCGCACGCTGCTCAAACTCGGGCGACCGCCTGCAGGCCTGGAGGCCGTGCGCCACTGGGTGGGTAACGGCGCCCAGGTGCTGGTGCGCCGGGCCCTGGCCGGCGGTATTGATCACGCCGCGGTGGACGATGCGCTGGCCGAGCAAGCGCTGGCGCTGTTCATGGAGGCCTATGCCGACAACCATGAACTCACCGTGGTCTACCCCGGCGTGCGCGACACCCTGCGCTGGTTGCGCAAGCAGGGTGTGGAAATGGCGCTGATCACCAACAAGCCCGAGCGTTTCGTTGCCCCTTTGCTCGACCAGATGAAGATCGGGCGCTACTTCCGCTGGATCATCGGCGGCGACACCCTGCCACAGAAGAAACCCGATCCGGCAGCACTGCTGTTCGTCATGAAAATGGCCGGCGTCAGCGCCGAGCAGGCGCTGTTCGTTGGCGATTCGCGCAGCGATGTGCTTGCCGCCAAGGCCGCGGGGGTGCAGTGCGTCGGCCTGAGCTATGGCTACAACCATGGCCGCCCCATCGACGAGGAGTCGCCCAGCCTGGTGCTCAGCGACCTGCGCCTGCTGCTGCCCGGTTGCTTAGTCACCGACACTGGGATAACGTTGGCGGACCTTCAAGCCCCGCAAAGCAGAGACAACGACGTGGTGGTTACTGGCAAATTCTGGATGAAAGTCATCAAGGCCCTGGCCCGCTGGCGCTGGCGCGCCTGACTCCCGCCCGCCGGCGCCTGCCGGTACGTCCGTTTGCCCGACCCCATTGCTGCTTGCCCCGAGGCTACACATGACCCGCGAAGAATTCCTGCGCCTGGCTGCTGCCGGCTACAACCGCATCCCCCTGGCCTGCGAAACCCTGGCTGACTTCGACACGCCGCTGTCGATCTACCTGAAACTGGCTGACCAGCCCAACTCCTACCTGCTCGAGTCCGTGCAAGGTGGCGAGAAATGGGGCCGCTACTCGATGATCGGCCTGCCGTCGCGCACCGTCATGCGTGTGCATGGCTACCATGTGAGCATCCTGCAGGATGGCGTCGAGGTGGAAAGCCACGACGTCGAAGACCCGCTGGCTTTCGTCGAGGCGTTCAAGGACCGTTACAAGGTCGCTGACATCCCAGGCTTGCCGCGTTTCAATGGTGGCCTGGTTGGTTACTTCGGCTACGACTGCGTGCGTTATGTGGAAAAACGCCTGGGCGCCAGCCCCAACCCCGATCCGCTGGGCGTGCCGGATATCCTGCTGATGGTCTCCGATGCGGTGGTGGTGTTCGACAACCTGGCCGGCAAGATGCATGCGATCGTGCTGGTCGATCCCGCCGAAGAACAAGCGTTCGAGCAGGGCCAGGCCCGCCTGCAAGGTTTGCTGGACACCCTCCGCCAGCCGATCACCCCACGCCGCGGCCTGGACTTGAGCGGGCCACAGGCAGCCGAACCCGAGTTCCGCTCCAGCTACACCCGCGACGACTACGAAAACGCGGTGGGCCGGATCAAGGAATACATCCTGGCCGGCGACTGCATGCAGGTGGTGCCATCCCAGCGCATGTCCATCGACTTCAAGGCCGCGCCCATCGACCTTTACCGGGCGCTGCGTTGCTTCAACCCGACGCCGTACATGTACTTCTTCAATTTCGGCGACTTCCATGTGGTGGGCAGCTCGCCGGAAGTGCTGGTGCGGGTCGAAGACAACCTGGTGACCGTGCGCCCGATCGCCGGTACCCGCCCGCGTGGCGCCACCGAAGAAGCCGACCGGGCCCTGGAAGACGACCTGCTGTCGGATGACAAGGAAATCGCCGAGCACCTGATGCTTATCGACCTGGGCCGCAACGACGTGGGCCGCGTGTCCGCCACCGGCAGTGTTCGCCTGACCGAGAAGATGGTGATCGAGCGTTATTCGAACGTCATGCACATCGTGTCCAATGTCACCGGCCAACTGCGTGAAGGCCTGACCGCCATGGACGCACTGCGGGCGATCCTGCCGGCCGGCACCCTGTCGGGTGCGCCGAAGATTCGCGCGATGGAAATCATCGACGAGCTCGAGCCGGTCAAGCGCGGTGTCTACGGTGGCGCGGTGGGTTATTTTGCCTGGAACGGCAACATGGATACCGCCATCGCCATCCGCACCGCGGTGATCAAGGACGGCGAACTGCATGTGCAGGCCGGCGGCGGCATTGTCGCCGACTCGGTGCCGGCGCTGGAATGGGAAGAGACCATCAACAAGCGCCGGGCGATGTTCCGTGCGGTGGCGCTGGCCGAGCAGACCTGCTCCAAGTAGGTTGATCGGGGCCGCAACGCGGCCCCGACAAATCAGAAGTCCAGGCTCAATGCCACGCTCACGCCCTGCTGGCGCAACTCATCACTCTTGCGCCAGTTGTAGTTCCCCCGCAGGTTCACCCCCGGCACCAGTTCATGGCTCACCCCCAGGCTAGCCCGCGTCAGGTTGCTGTCCGGTGTATAGCCGGTGAGGGTGAAGTCGTTCGCCGGCAGGCTGGTCAGGTGCATGCGCAGGTCCTGCTGGTCATCCTCGAACTCATGCTCGCGGGCCACCTCGGCAAACAGCTTTGTCGTCGGCAGCAGTTGCACGCTACCCAGCAGGCCGGCTCCGAGCCGGCGTGATGTACGTTCCTGATCGTCGAAACCGAGCGCCGTGGAGCGGCCGCTCTTCTCGTCGTAGCCATCGACCTTGACCCGCGCATAGTCGGCACTGATGAACGGCGCCAGTTGCCAGTGGCTGCTATCGGGTGCCAGGTTGTAGCCCACCCGGCCGGTGACGGCCCAGGCCTCGCCATCGGTGTCGCCTTTCTCGCTGCGGTCGTTCACACCCAGGGCGAAGGTGCGCTTGAGGTCGCGGTAATCCAGGTGACCGGCGGTCAATGCCGCATCAGCCCACCAGCGATCCTGGCGGAACTGAGCGAAGGCGCTGGCAAGGTAGCTGTCGAGCTTGTAATCCGAGTCATCCTGGCCCGCCTCGAGCTTTTGCCGGTACACGCCGGCCGCCAGCCCCACGCGCCAGGCGTCGTCGAGCCGGTAGCTGCCGCCGAGGGTCAGGTTGTAGCCGCGCCCGTCACCACTGGCGGCGCTGCGCTGGCTGCCGAAGTCCAGGTCCTGGCCGCCGGTGGCGACGAAGGCCTGCCATTGACCGACGGCCTGCCAGGGTGTCTGCCACTGGTTGCGCAGTTCATCCTGGTGGGCGCGGATACTGGCGTGGGCGATTTCCGGGAGCAGGGTAAGCTCCCACGGCGCGGCCAGGATCGAATAGGCATAGTCGGCGATCAACTGCTGGCCGGCGATGGTCGGGTGCACCGAGTCGTTGAACAGCAGCCGGGTCGGGTCCGGGGTAGTGCCGTTCAGCCCGTAGACCGGGTTGCCCACGCAGCCGTCGCCGCTGTAGCAGGTGCCGACCAGGTTCTGGTCGGCGGCCAGGCCGAACTGGGCGGGGCTGGTGAGGGCCTCCTGCAGCAGGGTGGGGATGTTGAGTGGGATGATCTCGGCGTCGATCTGCCCGAGCTGGCTGACCAGCGACTGGTTGAACACGCTGGACAGTTGCGACAGCGGCCCTTGCTGGGGCGTGCCGCTGAAGTTCGGTGTCTGTCCCAGGTCTGGCAGCAGCCAGACCATGATGTAGCGCGCTCCGCCCTGTTGCAGCGCCTGGGCGCTGGCCGCCAGGCGGGCACCTGCTGCGGCTGCGGTCGCGGGGCTGTTGACCAGGCCCTGGAGGAAGTCGTTGCCGCCACCGGTCAGGTAGTACAGGGCATTGGGGTCGGCGCGCAGGCCGTTGGCCAGGTAACCGTCACGCTCGCGCAGGACCACCCCCGCGCCAGGGCGCCCGGGCGGGATGACGGCTTTCGAAGTGTCGGTGATCGAGTCGAGGATCTGCTGGGTGGTATAGCCGCCCACGGCCCAGTTGTTGCCGTCGGGCGTGCCTTGCAGCTGGTTGCTGAGTGATGTCGATGGTCCCAGGGCAGTTCCCGAAAAGCCCAGTCTGCCCCCCAAGATCATCGGCGAGACGGGCGCGTAGTTGCCATCGGCATCGCGGTTGGTGAAACGCATGCCTGGCGTGCCGCCGGTCAGGTCGGGAAACTGCCCGGCATCACTGAGGCTGTCGCCAAAGACGATGAGCGATGAATAAGGGGAGGGGCCGGCCATCGCCTGGCTGCAAGCCAGGGCGAGGATGCCGAGGGCGGAGAACAGGAAGGGAGTCTTGCGCATGCATGAATATCCTTTTCGTTGTTTTTATCGAAGCAAGCCGCATGACCTTAGCAAATCGCCGGTCTTCGCCCACCATCGCATTGGTTTCCCAGTGTTTACGGGCGTATTGCGCCCGTCGCCCCGGTAGGCTACTGTGCCCTGACGTATGAACGAGACCTACCCCGTGTTGATCGTCAGCAAACTCTTGATGCGCGTTATCAAGGCCGTCGCCCGTTGGCGTTGGCGCGCCTGACTTTATCTCTTGCCGGCATGCCCGGCCCGCTCCTGTTTGCCTTCCCTTCGCTTTAACCGCCGCTCACCGCGGAATTTTCCCGCGCCCATGGCAGCAGGGAAGGCTCGAATCAAAAGTCAGTATTCAAGAGGTTCGTTCCAGATGTTACTGATGATCGACAACTACGACTCCTTCACCTACAACGTCGTGCAGTACCTCGGCGAGCTCGGTGCCGAGGTCAAGGTCATTCGCAATGACGAAATGACCATCGCCCAGATCGAAGCCCTGAATCCCGAGCGCATCGTCGTCTCCCCGGGCCCCTGCACGCCGAGCGAGGCCGGTGTGTCCATCGAGGCCATCCTGCATTTTGCCGGCAAGCTGCCAATCCTCGGCGTGTGCCTGGGCCACCAGTCCATCGGCCAGGCCTATGGCGGTGACGTGGTGCGTGCCCGCCAGGTGATGCACGGCAAGACCAGCCCGGTGTTCCACCGCGACCTGGGGGTGTTCGCTGGCCTGAACAATCCGCTCACCGTGACCCGCTACCACTCGCTGGTGGTCAAGCGCGACACGTTGCCCGACTGCCTGGAAGTGACCGCCTGGACCGCTCATGAAGACGGCTCTGTCGACGAGATCATGGGCCTGCGTCATAAAACCCTGAACGTGGAGGGGGTACAGTTCCATCCGGAATCCATCCTCACCGAGCAGGGACACGAGCTGTTCGCCAACTTCCTCAAGCAGACCGGCGGACGCCGTTAAGGACCGATCATGGAAATCAAGACCGCTTTGAGCCGCATTGTCGGCCACCTGGACCTGTCCACCGAGGAAATGCGCGACGTCATGCGCCAGATCATGACCGGCCAGTGCAGCGAGGCGCAGATCGGCGCCTTCCTCATGGGCATGCGCATGAAGAGCGAGAGCATCGACGAGATCGTCGGCGCGGTGTCGGTGATGCGTGAGCTGGCCGACAAGGTCGAGCTCAAGACCCTCGACGGCGTGGTCGACATCGTCGGCACCGGCGGCGACGGCGCCAACATCTTCAACGTGTCCACCGCCTCGGCCTTCGTGCTGGCGGCTGCGGGCTGCACGGTGGCCAAGCACGGCAACCGCGCCGTCTCCGGCAAGAGCGGCAGCGCCGACCTGCTGGAAGCTGCCGGCATCTACCTGAACCTGACTCCGGTGCAGGTGGCCCGCTGCATCGACAGCCTCGGCATCGGCTTCATGTTCGCCCAGACCCACCATACCGCGATGAAGCACGCCGCCGGCCCGCGGCGCGAGCTGGGGCTGCGTACCTTGTTCAACATGCTCGGCCCGCTTACGAATCCGGCCGGTGTGAAGCACCAGGTGGTCGGCGTGTTCACCCAGGCCCTGTGTCGCCCATTGGCCGAAGTGCTGCAGCGCATGGGCAGCAAGCATGTGCTGGTGGTGCACTCCAAGGATGGCCTGGACGAGTTCAGCCTGGCTGCGCCAACCTTTGTCGCTGAGCTGAAGAACGACCAGATCACCGAGTATTGGGTTGAGCCGGAAGACCTCGGCATGAAGAGCCAGAGCCTCCATGGCCTGGCGGTCGAGGGCCCGCAGGCCTCGCTGGAACTGATCCGCGATGCCCTGGGCCGGCGCAAGACCGAGAACGGCCAGAAGGCCGCCGAGATGATCGTGCTCAACGCTGGCGCGGCGCTGTATGCCGCTGATCACGCGATGACCCTGGCCCAGGGTGTCGAGCTGGCTCACGATGTCCTGCACACCGGCTTGGCCTGGGAAAAACTCCAGGAGCTGGGCGCCTTTACCGCGGTATTCAAGGTGGAGAACGAAGCATGAGTGTACCGACGGTGCTGGAAAGGATCATCGCCCGCAAGTTCCAGGAAGTGGCCGAGCGCAGCGCGCGGGTCAGCCTGGGTGAGCTCGAGCGCCTGGCCAAGGCGGCCGATGCCCCGCGTGGCTTTGCCAATGCCCTGATCGAGCAGGCCAGGCGCAAGCAGCCGGCGGTCATCGCCGAAATCAAGAAGGCTTCGCCGAGCAAGGGCGTGATCCGCGAACACTTCGTGCCGGCGGAAATTGCCGTTAGCTATGAGAGGGGTGGCGCAACCTGCCTGTCGGTGCTGACCGACGTGGACTACTTCCAGGGCGCTGACATCTACCTGCAGCAGGCGCGTGCCGCCGTTTCGCTGCCGGTGATCCGCAAGGACTTCATGGTCGATCCTTATCAGATCGTCGAGGCCCGCGCCTTGGGTGCCGACTGCGTGCTGTTGATCGTGTCGGCGCTAGACGACGTGAAAATGGCGGAGCTGGCGGCCACGGCCAAGGACGTCGGCCTCGACGTGCTGGTCGAAGTGCATGACGGCGATGAACTGGAGCGTGCGCTGAAGACCCTCGATACACCGCTGGTCGGGGTCAACAATCGCAACCTGCATACCTTCGAGGTTAGCCTGGAGACCACCCTCGACCTGCTGCCGCGCATCCCTCGCGATCGCCTGGCCATCACCGAGAGCGGCATCCTCAACCGGGCCGATGTCGAGCTGATGGAAATCAACGAGGTGTACTCCTTCCTGGTCGGCGAGGCGTTCATGCGCGCAGAGCAGCCAGGGCCGGAGCTGCAGCGGCTGTTCTTCCCCGAGTAAGTGAAGAAGACTGTTCAGCCACTGGACTGATCGAACGGGAAGCCGGCAATTTTTTGCCGGCTTTTTCGTATTCGAGGCCGGTATAACTTTCAGCAAAGGTGGATTAATGACCGATCAACCCCTGGCCCTCACCGTTGAACAAGGCCTGCATGCCGAACAGGACCTGCTGGCCGCCGTCTGCCGCGGCGAGCGCGAATCCGGCGTGCTGTTCTGGCGCCCGACCGACCATGCCCTGGTTATGCCCCGACGCATGAGCCGCCTGGACAACTTCGAGGCCGCCTGCGCGGAACTTGCGATTGCCGGTTGGCCGGTGCTGCTGCGTGAAACCGGTGGCGAGCCTGTGCCGCAATCCCATGCAACCGTGAACGTGGCGCTGGTCTACGTAGCACCGCGCAGCGAAGGCGACCATGGCCGTATCGAGAGTGCCTACGAGCGCCTGTGCCTGCCGCTGTGCGATGTCCTGCGCGAATGGGGCGGTGTAGCCTCGGTGGGCGAGATCGACGGCGCCTTTTGTGATGGCCGCTACAACGTAAACCTCAATGGCCGCAAGCTGGTCGGCACGGCCCAGCGTTGGCGCCAGGGCCTGGGCGGCAAGCGTCCTGTGGTGTTGGTGCATGGCGCGCTGTTGCTGGACAACGAACGCGAATCGATGGTCGCGGCGGTCAACCGCTTCAATGAGTGCTGTGACCTGGCGCAGCGCTGCCGGGCCGACAGCCATATCGCCCTGCATGAAGTGACGCCCGCAGCGCCTTGGTTCGAGCGTCTGAACCAGGCCTATGCGCAGGTGCTCGCGGCGCTGCCGACGGACTAGCGGGTGCCGTAGACCACCATGGTCTTGCCCTTGACCTGCACCAGGCTGCGTTCCTCGAGGTCCTTGAGGACGCGGCCGACCATCTCCCGTGAACAACCGACGATACGACCGATCTCCTGGCGGGTGATCTTGATCTGCATGCCATCGGGGTGGGTCATGGCATCAGGCTGCTTGCACAGGTCGAGCAGGCAGCGGGCGACGCGGCCGGTGACGTCGAAGAACGCCAGGTCGCCGACCTTGCGCGTGGTGTTGCGCAGACGCTGGGCCATTTGGCTGCCCAGGGCATAGAGGATGTCCGGCTCCAGGCGCGCCACCTCCCGGAACTTGTCGTAACCGATCTCGGCCACTTCGCACTCGGTCTTGGCGCGGACCCAGGCGCTGCGCTGATGCTCCTGGCCGGCTGGCTCGAACAGCCCCAGCTCGCCGAAAAAGTCACCGCTGTTGAGGTAGGCGATGATCATCTCGTGGCCGTCGTCGTCCTCGATCAGGATGGTCACCGAACCCTTGATGATGAACGACAAGGTCTCGGCCCGGTCACCGGCGCAGATGATGTTGCTCTTGGCGGCGTAGCGGCGGCGTTGGCAGTGGGCCAGCAGCTTGTCGATGTTCTTGATCTTGGGTGGCAGGGCTGAGGAGACCATCACGAAATCCTGTTCGATGCGACGCATTGGCTTTTTATAGAGGCTGCCTGGCAGCACGCGCCAGTCATTTGGCGCCAGCTTATCAGACACTTCAACTTGAATCGGCACAAAAGCGCCACGGCTTGAGCTTTTCCGACAGCCTCGCAAGGTCTAAGCTGACACCCTTTTACGAGATCGGGAGTCCGGATAGATGAAGGCACGCATCCAGTGGGCCGGTGAAGCGATGTTCCTTGGCGAGTCGGGGAGTGGCCACGTCGTGGTCATGGACGGCCCGCCCGAAGCCGGAGGCCGCAACCTGGGCGTGCGTCCGATGGAAATGCTCCTGCTTGGCCTGGGTGGCTGCAGCAGCTTCGACGTGGTCAGCATTCTCAAGAAATCCCGCCAGGCCGTGGAAAGCTGTGAAGCCTTCCTCGAAGCCGAGCGCGCTGGTGAAGACCCCAAGGTGTTTACCAAGATCCACATGAACTTCGTGGTCAAAGGGCGAGGGCTGAAAGAGGCGCAGGTCAAGCGCGCAGTGGAACTGTCGGCCGAGAAGTACTGCTCGGCGTCGATCATGCTCGAGCGTGCCGGTGTGGAGATCACCCACGGTTACGAAATCGTCGAGCTCGGTTGAAAGCCCCTGGCGCCTGACCGTCAGGCGCTTTGCTGGCGCAGGCGTTCGGCGCCCAGCAGCAACATCACCCCGGGGACCAGCGCGAGCAACAGCCACGGCGTATTCACGCCGAGCAACATGAGGATTTCAAGGTTGCTCCAGGTGGTGCCGAAGTGCTCGGCAAACAGCGCGCACTGCAGCCACGCCGTGATGATGCCGGCCAGTACGAACATGCCGACCAGCAACCGGCGGCTGACAACAAAGCCACCGAGCAGCAGGAACAGCAATTGCCCGGGTAATGTACCCAGCAACAGTTCGACGGTGCTGTTGCTTCCGGGGTCGGTGAGCGTTGGCAGTTCCAGGCTGAAAGGATCTTGCCCGACGCTGGCGAGCATCAGGCAGACGAACAGGTAGGCGACCAGGGGCAGCGCCAGGCTCTGCAGCAATCGGGTCATTGCCAAGCGCATGATCAACGACGCAGCGCTGGCAGCCACTGCAACAGACCGGCGGGTAATCTTGCTCGAAGCTGCTCGCTCATTGCCTCGCGGCGTTTCTGGTAGAGCACGCCCAGGGCGATCACACCCAGGCCGATCAAGCTGAGTACCACCGGGAACAACAGCGAATCGGCGAACACCTCGTGGGAAAGATGCCCGAGGTAGACCGCCACGCCCATCGCGCCGAAGACCATGAATACCGGTCGGCGCAGCAACACCGCCAGGCCCATCAGTCCCAGGTTGACCAGGCAGTAGAGGAATTTGCCCCATTCACTGCTGCTGTCCATCAGCGTCAACCCGCCCCAGAATGCCGCCAGCCCGGCGAGATAACCCCAGAATGCATAGTCGCGCTTGGTGCGCCCGTCGACCACGAGGAACACCAGCAGCAGGCCAAGGCCGAACCACAGCGATACCGTGCGCCGTTGTTCCCAGGTGAATACCTCACCGTGGAACCATTCGCTGAGGTCCATGGACATGAACCACAGCGCCACGGCAATCGGCATGACAATGAACGGGAAGGGAATCAGGCGCAGCATCAGCAGGCCGGCGAGTACCGTCGCCAGCTCCATCACCACCCAGCCACCCTGTACATGGGTGAAGTACCAGTCGTAACCACCTCTGATGTCGTTCAGCGGCCACCAGCCGACCAACCGCTCGATGGCGAACACCGCCAGCGGCACGATGCTCACGGCCACGGCGGCCAGCACGCCGGCGGCAATAGGTTGGGCGCGACGCTGCAGGGAGAGGGCGAACAGGGTGATACCGACGATATACAGCAAGGCGAAAGCCAGCAGCGCGCTGTCGCCGATGCGCATCCAGGCCTCGGTGAGCATCCAGCCCATGGCGCCCATGATCAGCAGCGCGCCCAGGTAGAAGGCGACGTGGGCCAGCTGGAAGCTGGCACGGCTGGGCGGTTGCTGGCGCAGGAACGCCAGCAGGGCCTGGTCTTGGCCGGGCTGCAGGATGCCGGCAGTCACGGCGCGAGCCAGGTCCCTGGCGTCGAAGCGGTCCATGCGGGGAAACCTCAGATACGGTAGGTGCTCTTGGTCATGACCTTGGCCAACAGGCTCATGCCAAAGCGCACGGGCGCCGGGAAGCGGTAGCCGCCGGCTTCCAGCGCGGACTCGGCATGGTGTTCCTCGTCGACGCGCATCTGTTCGAGGATGGCGCGGGACTTGCCGTCGTTCTCGGGGATCTGCTCCAGGTGTTCGTCCAGGTGCTTGCACACCTGATGCTCGGTAGCGGCGACGAAGCCCAGGCTGACCTTGTCGCTGACCAGCCCGGCGAGGGCGCCGATGCCGAACGACAGGCCGTAGAACACTGGGTTGAGCACGCTGGGGTGGCTGTTGAGCTGGCGAATACGCTGCTCGCACCAGGCCAGGTGGTCGATTTCTTCTTCGGCCGCATGCTCCATGGCCTTGCGCACCTGGGGCAGCTTGGCGGTCAGGGCCTGGCCCTGGTACAGCGCCTGGGCGCAGACTTCGCCGGTGTGGTTGATGCGCATCAGGCCGGCGATATGGCGGGACTGCTGCTCATCGAGCTCGGCGTCCGGCTGGACGATGGCCGGCGAGGGGCGGGCGGGTTGGCCGCTGAAGGGCAGCAAGGTGCGCATGGCGGTATCGGCCTGCAGCAACAAGCGGTCGAGCGGCGAGTAGTGACGTTCGGTAGCCATCGGGCACCTCCGCTGAAGTGATGCCCGACAGTCTACCTCAATACCCTTGGGCGGGCTTGCCTTGGATCAGCCCGGTGGCCAGTGCATCTGGCGCTGGCCAAGCACGTGCATGTGGATGTGGTAGACAGTCTGGCCGCCTTTCGGGTTGCAGTTCATGACGACGCGGAAGCCTTCCTCGCAGCCCTGCTCGACGGCCAGACGCTGGGCGGTGAACAGGATATGGCCGGCCAGGGCCTTGTCCTCTTCGGTCAGGTCGTTGAGGGTGCGGATGTGTTTTTTCGGAATGACCAGAAAATGCACAGGTGCCGCTGGGGCAATGTCCTTGAAGGCCAGGATCTGGTCATCTTCATAGATGATATCCGCCGGGATTTCCCGGTTGATGATTTTGAGGAATAGATCGTCCACAGCACGTGCTCCATGGTGAGTGTCGGGGCTGAGTGTACTGAGCCCGACGCTGCTCGCCCAGTGGCTATTCCATGCCGACCGGGCAGTAGCGCCGATGGATAACGCCGGCCAGCTTGCGCGCCAGCCAGCGCGGCAGCAGGCGTGGGGCGAAGGCCAGCCAGCGGTTGCGCCGACCAGGCAGGATCAGAGCGCGGTTCTTGTCCAGGGCGCGCACCGCATACAGGGCGATTTCCTCGGGGCTCAGGCAGCGGGTGTTGCCTTCCAGCCGGGGAATGCGACGTCTGGCTGAGCGCACCGGTCCGGGGCACAGCACCGACACCTTGATCCCGGTGCGTTTCAGCTCTTCGCGCAACGCCTCGGAAAAACTCAGCACATAGGCCTTGCTTGCCGCATAGGCGGCCATCCACGGCCCGGGGGCGACGCCGGCAAGTCCCGCGACATTGAGGATCTGCCCGCCACCTTGGATCGCCATCAGGTTGCCGATGGCATGGCACAGGCGACTGAGCGCGAGGATGTTGACCTCGAGCAGGTCCTGCTCATCGGCCCATTCATGCGCCAGGAATGGCCCGTAGGTGCGCTGCCCCGCGCAGTTGACCAGAAGGTCGATACGCCGCTCGCCTTCCTCCAGCTCAAGCACGAAGCCCGACAGGCGCAAGGGTTGGCTGAGGTCGCAGGCACGGAACAGCACTTCCACGCCAAAGCGTTGGGTGAGTTCGATGGCCACCGGCTCCAGCGTTTCGCGCTGGCGTGCCACCAGGATCAGGTTGCGCCCGCGCCGCGCCAGAGCCTCCGCCAGGGCCAGGCCCAGGCCGCTGGAAGCACCAGTGATCATGGCGTAACGGGTCATGCAAGGCTCCTGGGGCGAAAGGGGCGCCTAGTGTACAGCGTGGCCGTTTTGCTACAAGGCGTTGCTGCGCAGCTGCTGGCTGCGTTCGAGGGCCGCTCGGTATTCGTCCTGCAAGCGCTCGATCAGGTCACCGGCAGTGGGCAGGTCATGGATTTCGCCGACACCCTGGCCGGCCGACCATACGGTCTTCCAGGCCTTGGCTTCCTCGTCCAGCGGCTTGAGCTTACCGGCCTCGTGGTTGCTCTTGAGCGCGGCCAGGTCGTACCCGGCCTGCTCGAGGCTCTGGCGCAGGAAGCTGGCGGGGATGCCGGACACTGCCGGGGTATGCACGATATCGGCCGCACCTGCGCCCAGGATCATCTGTTTGTAGGCGTCCTGGGCCTGGCTCTCGCGGGTGGCGATGAAGCGTGTGCCCATGTAGCCGAGGTCCACCCCCAGCAATTGCGCGGCCAGCAGTTCGTGGCCATGGTTGAGGCAGCCCGCCAGCAGCAGGGTCTTGTCGAAGAACTGGCGGATCTCCGCAACCAGGGCGAACGGACTCCAGGTGCCGGCATGGCCTCCGGCCCCGGCCGCCACGGCGATCAGCCCGTCGACACCTGCCTCTGCGGCCTTCTCGGCGTGGCGGCGGGTGGTCACGTCATGGAACACCAGGCCGCCATAGCCGTGCACCGCGTCGACCACCTCCTTCACTGCGCCAAGGCTGGTGATGACGATGGGGACCCGGTGCTCGACGCACAGTGCGAGGTCGGCCTGCAGACGCGGGTTGCTCGGGTGCACGATGAGATTGACCGCATAGGGAGCAGGTGCCTGCAGTTCGGCCAGCCCTGCTTCGATCTCCTCCAGCCAGGCCTTGAACCCTGCACTGTCACGCTGGTTCAGCGCCGGGAAGCTGCCCACCACGCCACTGGCGCAGCAGGCCAGCACAAGCCGGGGGTTGGAAATCAGGAACATCGGCGCCGCGACCAGAGGCAGGCGCAGGTGTTTTGCGAGCGAGGCGGGCAGGGACATGGCGAAACTCCTGTAGGCGGGTGGATATCGTCAGAAC
Source organism: Pseudomonas sp. FW305-96 (assembly GCF_058783825.1). NCBI lineage: Bacteria > Pseudomonadati > Pseudomonadota > Gammaproteobacteria > Pseudomonadales > Pseudomonadaceae > Pseudomonas > Pseudomonas sp. FW305-96. The sequence continues at coordinate 6,107 of NZ_JBYSYW010000006.1, read as the reverse complement.
GGTTTGACCACCACGAGAATTACGACGCCCAGCAGCATCAGCACCGGTGCTTCGTTGAACCAGCGGTAGTACACGTGGCTGCGGGTGTTGGTGCCGGCGGCGAAGCGTTTGCGCTGGGCGCCGCACATGTGATGGTAGACGGTGAGCAGCGCGACCAGGGTGAGCTTGGCGTGCAGCCAGCCCTGGCTCAGCCAGCCGGGGTTCAGGTACAGCATCCAGCCGCCGAACACATAGGTGGCGATCATCGCCGGGTTCATGATGCCCCGGTACAGCTTGCGCTCCATGGTCACGAAGCGCTCGAGGCTGATGCTGTCCTGGCTCTGGGCGTGATAGACGAACAGCCGTGGCAGGTAGAACAGGCCGGCGAACCAGCAGACCACGCTGACGATATGCAGCGCCTTGATCCATAGATAGAGCATGGGGAGTTCCTTCAGGTTTTCACGGTCGTCAGATAGTAGAGGCCAAGGGGCCGAAGGGTCATCCCAAGAGTTGTTACAGGCGCCTTGGCCCCCTATTATCGTGCGCTTTCCAGTGGTCTCGTTGATAAGGGGCAAGCGTCATGATCAAGGTCGGTATCGTCGGCGGCACGGGTTACACCGGTGTCGAACTGCTGCGTCTGCTGGCGCAGCATCCACAGGCCGAAGTGGCGGTCATCACTTCGCGCTCCGAGGCGGGCGTGGCGGTTGCCGACATGTATCCGAACCTGCGCGGCCACTACGATGGCCTGGCGTTCAGCGTTCCGGACAGCAAGACCCTGGCGGCCTGCGATGTGGTGTTCTTCGCCACGCCCCATGGTGTCGCCCACGCCTTGGCCGGCGAGCTGCTGGCCGCCGGGACCAAGGTCATCGACCTGTCCGCCGACTTCCGTCTGCAGGACGCTGTCGAGTGGGGCAAGTGGTACGGCCAGCCTCACGGCGCCCCAGAGTTGCTCAAGGACGCGGTCTACGGTTTACCTGAGGTGAATCGCGAGAAGATCCGCCAGGCGCAGCTGATCGCGGTGCCGGGTTGCTATCCGACCGCCACCCAGCTTGGCTTCCTGCCCCTTCTGGAGGCTGGCCTGGCCGATCCGTCGCGCCTGATCGCCGACTGCAAGTCGGGCGTCAGCGGTGCCGGGCGTGGTGCCGCTGTGGGCTCGCTGTTCTGCGAGGCTGGTGAAAGCATGAAGGCCTATGCGGTCAAGGGCCACCGTCATCTGCCGGAGATCAGCCAGGGCCTGCGCCAGGCAGCCGGCAAGGACATCGGCCTGACCTTTGTGCCGCACCTGACGCCGATGATCCGCGGCATCCATGCCACGCTCTATGCGACGGTCGCCGACACGTCTGTCGACCTGCAGGCGCTGTTCGAGAAGCGCTATGCCAATGAACCGTTCGTCGACGTGATGCCCGCCGGCAGCCACCCGGAAACCCGCAGCGTGCGCGGTGCCAACGTCTGCCGCATCGCCGTGCACCGGCCGCAGGGCGGTGACCTGGTGGTGGTGCTGTCGGTGATCGACAACCTGGTCAAGGGCGCGTCGGGCCAGGCGGTGCAGAACCTCAACATCCTGTTCGGCCTGGATGAACGCATGGGCCTGTCCCACGCGGGCCTGCTGCCGTAAGCCAGCGTACGTCGCCAAGGCCCGCCGCGTGCGGGCCTTTTTCGTGGGGCCGACTAAAGCCGCACAATTCTTGACCGATTTTCTCGGACAAGCGGATAATACGCCCCATCGAGTTTTATGGCGGCACTGCGCCGGGAGAATCAACATGAGCGTCGAATCCTTCACCCCCACGGCTTTGGAGTTCACCCCCGGGGCTGCGCACAAGGTGAAGACCTTGGTCAGCGAAGAGGGCAACGACCGGCTGAAGCTACGTGTGTTCGTGACCGGCGGCGGTTGCTCGGGCTTCCAGTACGGCTTCACCTTCGATGAGGACGTGGCCGATGACGACACCATCGTCGAGCGCGAAGGCGTTGCACTGGTCGTCGACCCGATGAGCTACCAGTACCTGGCCGGCGCCGAGGTGGATTACCAGGAGGGGCTGGAAGGCTCGCGCTTCGTGATCAAGAACCCGAACGCCACCACCACCTGCGGTTGCGGTTCGTCGTTCTCGATCTGATCAGGTCGGGCAAAAAAACGCCGCGCATTCGCGCGGCGTTTTGCATTCAGGCGGGGTAGATCGCGCCGAGGATACGCAGGCCTCTGGCGGCGGTCACACTGGGCCGATTGGCGGGAATGCCTTCCAGGCAGCAATGGGCCAGCCACGCGAAGGCCATGGCCTCCACCCAGTCGGGGTCCACGCCATGCGCGGCGGTGCTGGCAACCTTCGCCCCAGGCAGCAGGGCGGCCAGGCGAGCCATGAGGACGCCGTTGCGGGCGCCACCACCGCAGACCAGCAGGGCTTCAGTCCCTGACTGAGCCTGGCGTAGCGAGTCGATGATGGTGTGGGCCGTCAGCTCCAGCAGCGTGGCTTGGACGTCTTCGTCGCGATAAGCGGGTAGCCGGGCCAGGTGGGCATCCAGCCATGGCAGGTTGAACACCTCGCGTCCGGTGCTCTTCGGGCCGCTGCCGGCGAAGAATGGATCGCTCAGCAGCGCGTTCAACAGGCCGTGCTGCACGCAGCCGCTGGCCGCCCAGGCGCCATTGGCATCAAAAGCCTGGCCTTGCTTGCGCTCGATCCAGGCATCCAGCAACACATTGCCCGGCCCGCAGTCGAAGCCATGTACCGGTTGGTCCCGCTCGATCAGGCTGAGGTTGCTGAAACCGCCTACGTTGAGGATCGCCAGGCACTGGCCGAGATGCCCGAATAAGGCCTCGTGAAATGCCGGTACCAGGGGAGCGCCCTGGCCGCCTGCCGCCACGTCGCGGCGGCGGAAGTCGCCCACCACGCAGATGCCGGTGAGTTCGGCCAGCAGGGCGGGGTTGCCGATCTGCACGGTAAAGCCGCGGGCCGGCTCATGGCGAACAGTCTGGCCGTGGCTGCCGATGGCGCGAATGGCCTCGGGGCCCAGGCCTTGGGCGTCCAGCAGGTGGTTGATGCCCTGGGCGGCCAGTGTGGCCCAGCGGTTCTCTGCCAGGGCGGCACGGGCGATCTCGTCGGGGCCGCTGGCGCAGAGGCCGAGCAGGTCCTGGCGCAGGTCGACGGGCATGGGGATGTAGTGGGTGGCGAGCAGCCGCAGCTGCTCGTCTTGCTCGATCAGGGCGATGTCCAGGCCATCGAGGCTGGTGCCGGACATCACCCCCAGGTAGAGCGCCATGGGCTCAGCGCTTGTTGGCTGCGAGCAGAGTGGCCTTTTCCTGATCCATGCGGGCAATCAGGGGCTGGCTCTGCTGGTTGAAGCGCTGGCGCTCGGCCTTGGCGATCGGGTCGGCCATCGGCACCTTCTGGCTCAGTGGGTCGACGTGCACGCCATTGACCTGGAACTCGTAGTGCAGGTGCGGGCCGGTCGACAGGCCGGTGGTGCCGATGTACCCGATGATCTGCCCCTGCTTGACGCTGGAGCCGGTCTTGACGCCCTTGGCGAAGCCCTGCATGTGGCCATAGAGCGTCTTGTACGAGTTGCCGTGGGCGATGATCACGGTGTTGCCGTAGCCGCCACGGCGGCCCGCGAGCTCGATGCGACCGTCGCCTGCAGCCTTGATCGGCGTACCGCGTGGCGCGGCGTAGTCCACGCCCTTGTGCGCGCGGATCTTGTTGAGGATCGGGTGCTTGCGGCCGGCGGAGAACCGCGAGCTGATGCGGGCGAAATCCACCGGGGTGCGGATGAACGCCTTGCGCAGGCTGTTGCCGTCGGCGGTGTAGTAGTTGGTGTTGCCCTGCTTGTTGGTGTAGCGCACGGCGGTGTAGGTCTTGCCGCGGTTGGTGAAGCGGGCGGAGAGGATGTTGCCGGTGCCGACCACCTTGCCGTCCATCATCTTCTGCTCATAGACCACGTCGAATTCGTCGCCCGGGCGGATGTCCTGAGCGAAATCAATGTCGTAGCCGAGGATGCGCGCCATGTCCATGGTCATGCTGTGGGACAGGCCGGCGCGCTGGGCGGAGGCGGACAACGAGCTCTTGATCACGCCGTGGGCGTAGGCGGTGCGCACCACCGGCTTGCTGACCTCGCGCTCGAAGGCGAAGCCCTTGTCGGTGCGGTTCAGGCGGATGGTCTCGAGGTTGCTGACCTTGCTGTGCAGGCTTGCCAGTTGGCCGTCCTTGTCCAGCTCGAATTGCAGCACCTGGCCATGCTTGAGCTGGCTGAACTGCTTGGCCTGCTTGTTGCTGGCCAGCACGTCGTGAACGACGTTGGCAGGCAGGCCAACCTTGTTGAACAAGGTCGAGAGCGTATCACCGCGGCTGACGACCACCTCGCGGTGGCCAGGGGCCTTGTCCTCTTGTTTGGCTACAGGGGCAGGCGCGGGTTCTGCCTTGGCGGTTTCGGGCGTCGCGCCTTCGATCTGGGCGAAGGGCGAGTCGCTGTTTTGTTCGGCCTGGACCAGCGGGGCGCCGCTGGCCTCGTCCTTGAGCTGTTCGGCCGGGCTTTCCAGCTCCAGGCTGAGGGTGGTTTTCTTGGCTTCCACTTCGCTGGACGGGAATACCAGCAAAGCCAGACTGAGAAGGGCGGCGATACCGCTGGCGGCCAACAGATGGCTTTTCGGATAAAGCGGGGGCGCTTTAGGCGTTTCGTTGGTCATAGGTAAGGTGACTTTGAAAAAGGTGAAATGGAAAAGATGAATGACATGATGAAGATGAAATAACTGTATAAAATATAACCAAATCCATTCTCACGCAAGGGCGCGTAGACGTTGCGGTGCGCCGTTCGGGTCACAATCCGTTGCGAAACTTGTATTTGATGGCCGATCTTGTATGGTTGGCTCCCCTTGAATCCTAGCGTTGCGGGTCTGTCTATGAAGTCGGTTGAAGAGCAGCTGGCGCTTATCAAGCGCGGTGCGGAAGAGGTATTGGTCGAGTCGGAACTGGTGGAGAAGCTCAAGCGCGGCCAGCCGCTGCGCATCAAGGCGGGCTTCGACCCAACCGCGCCCGACCTGCACCTGGGGCACACGGTGCTGATCAACAAGCTGCGTCAGTTCCAGGAGTTGGGCCACCAGGTCATCTTCCTGATCGGCGACTTCACCGGCATGATCGGCGACCCCAGCGGCAAGAGCGCTACCCGCCCGCCACTGACCCGCGAGCAGGTGCTGGACAACGCCGAGACCTACAAGCAGCAGGTCTTCAAGATTCTCGACCCGGCGAAGACCGAGGTGGCGTTCAACTCCACCTGGATGGACACGCTCACGCCTGCCGACTTTATTCGCCTGGCCTCGCAGTACACCGTGGCGCGCATGCTCGAGCGCGATGACTTCGACAAGCGCTACACCACCAACCAGCCAATCGCGATCCATGAGTTTCTCTATCCGCTGGTGCAGGGTTACGACTCCGTCGCCTTGAAAGCCGATGTCGAGCTGGGTGGCACCGACCAGAAGTTCAACCTGCTGATGGGGCGCGAGCTGCAGCGCGCCTATGGCCAGGAGGCGCAGAACATCGTCACCATGCCGTTGCTTGAAGGACTGGATGGCGTGAAGAAGATGTCCAAGTCGCTGGGCAATTATGTCGGCATCCAGGAAGCCCCTGGGGTGATGTACAGCAAGCTTGTGTCGATTCCCGATACCTTGATGTGGCGTTACTTCGAGTTGCTGAGCTTCCGCTCGATGGAAGAGATCGATCAGTTCCGGGCGGATGTCGAGAACGGTGCCAACCCGCGTGACATCAAGATCAAGCTGGCCGAGGAAATCGTGGCGCGTTTCCATGGTGAAGAGGCCGCGGCCAATGCGCACCGTGCTGCGGGTAACCGCATGAAGGAAGGCGAGCTGCCAGAAGACCTGCCGGAGATCGAAGTGGTCGCTGCTGAAAATCTGCCGATCGCCGCCGTGCTGAACCGGGCTGGCCTGGTGAAGAATTCGGCGCAGGCGCGGGATCTGCTCGGCGCTGGCGCGGTCAAGGTGGATGGTGAGGTGATCGACCGTGACTTCATGTTTGTGCTCGGCGCGACCCACGTGTGCCAGGCGGGCAAGAAGGCGTTTGCTCGGGTTACCCTCAAGGCTGAGTGATTGCCTGCAGGTGTAGCTGTATAGAAGCGGGGGGGGGGGGGGGGGG
>NZ_JBYSYW010000005.1:0-233821 GCF_058783825.1 Pseudomonas sp. FW305-96 | reverse complement strand
GGCCTGTTCGGCCTGCACGGTGACGGTTTGCAGCTGGGTATCTTCAGCGTGGGCTGGCGGCAGGCTGCCGGCCAGAATGGCCAGCGCCAGAGCGCTGGGCTGGAATTTGGGGTGCAGCAAGGTAACGCGGGGCATTGGCTGGGCCTCGTTCAATAGTAAGAATGTGGGAGAAACGAGGGCGCAGCCGCGCCTGCGGTTGGTTTGTTTTTTGTGTTGCCTGTCCCGGCCCTATCGCCGGCAAGCCAGCTCCCACAGGGACTGCATGGGCTTGAAGGCTGGCGCTATTCCTGTGGGAGCTGGCTTGCCGGCGATAGGGCCAGGACAGGCGGTAGAGGGCCTGCAGGTCAACTTCTGAGCCACAGGCTCTCGAACCGCCAGGTGCTGAACAGCGACTGCTCGGCCTGCGCGCCACCCACGCGGGTGCTGACGCCATCGAGCAGGTCGGCAAAGCCCCAGATCAGCATGCCGCCGCGCTCGTACTGGATACGTTGCGCCCGGTGCACCAGCGCCTTGCGTTGCGCAAGGTCCGGCTGGGCCATGGCGCCAAGGAAGGCCTCGCTGAATTCGCGGTCGTGAAAGTGGGTCTTGTTGGCCACTGCGAACGGCGCATCGGTGTGGATGGCGCTGGCCAGGAACGGCGCACCGATGCTGCCGCCGGTACTCAAGGTCCAGTCGTCGCGCTGCGGTCCCTGGAAGGTGGCCAGGTCGACCTGGCGTACGTTGAGTGTCACGCCGACGCGCCGGGCCTGTTCCGCTAGCACCAGGGCCGAAGCCAACCCTAGCCCTGGGGTAGTTACCAACTCCACCTGCAACTGCGCATGTCCGGCTTCACGCAGCAACTGCGCCGCCCGCTGCGGGTCATGCGGACGCGGGCCAATGCTGTGGTCGAAGGTTGGGTCGAACGGTGCATACAGGTCGTTGGCCACCCGGCCCTGGCCATTCAGCGCACGGCGTACCAGCTCCTCACGGTCGGCCAGCAGGCGGAACGCCTCGCGCACACGCGGATCGTCGAACGGCGCCTTGGCGGTGTTCATGTCGAACGACAGCCAGTTGCCGCTCACCGATTTCAGCAACCGTAACCGTGGATCGGCCTGCAGCACCTGCAGGTGTTCGGTGGACATGACGTTGGCCATGTCGATCTGCCCCGCACGCAGCGCCGCCAGGCGGCCGGTCTGGTCCTTGAAGTCGATGATTTCCAGTTCATCGGCATACGGTTTGCCAGGCTTGTAGTAATTGTCGAAGCGGGTGAACAGCGAGCGCTGGCCTGGGGTGAAGCTTTTCAGTTTGTACGGCCCGGCGCCGACCGGGTTGGTCACCGGGTGGTAGTCCACCGGCACGATGCCGCCGAAGTTGACCCAGGTTTCCGGCAGTGGCAGATAGCTGCGCCCCTCGCGAAAGCCCAGGCGCACGGTACGCTCATCCAGCTTGACCAGGTTGTCGCGGTCCACCCAGTGCAGCAGCGCCGCATAGGGCGAGGCCAGCTGCGGGTCGGTGAGGCGGCGGATGGAGAAGATCAAATCGTCGGCGTCGATGGTCTTGCCGTGGTGGAACTCCAGCCCCGGCTTCAGGCGCAAGGTCCAGCTGCTGGCGTTGGCATTGGGCTCGGCGAACTCGGCCAAGGCCAGGCGCGGCTGCATCTGCTCGTCCCACTCCCACAGCTTGCTGTACAAGGCAAAGCCACGCACGATGCCGCTGCCGACAGGCTTGTGGGCGTCGAGGTTGCCGCTCTGGCTGCCGTCGATGATACCCAGGCGCAGGCGCCCGCCATGGCGTGGCTCGTCGGCCACGCCAGGGTTCGGGCTGTCGGCGGGGCCGCAGCCGGCCAGCAGCCCGCCGGCCAGTGCGCCGGCGTGGCCAAGAAAGCTGCGCCGGCTCAGTGGGTAACCGTCCCTGGCCATGGCGTCAGGCTCCGTTGCTGGCGTGCAGTGGCACGGGTTCGGCTACCGGGCGGGCAAGGGCTGCACGCTGCTCACGAAAGTGCGGCAGGATGTGCTCACCGATACGGTAGGCTTCTTCCAGGTGCGGATAGCCGGCAAGGAAGAACAGATCGACACCGATGCCGTGGTACTCGCGGATACGCGCCACCACGTTGGCGTAGCTGCCCACCAGCGCGCAGCCCGGCGGGATGCCGATGTAGCCGAAGCCAGTCCACACGTTGGGGTGGATGAAGAAGTCGTCGAAGGCCTGTTGCTCGTCCTTGTCGTTGTAGTCATGCTCGTAGCTCAGCTTGCGCGCCGTGCGCAGGCCGGCGTGAGCGGCGCGCGCCTTGACCGTGCCCTTGGCCACGCCTTCGTCGAAGAACCGCTTGGCCTCGGCCAGTGCTGCGTCTTCGGTTTCGCGGGCGATCACATCGATGGACAGACCGAAGCGAATATCGGTGCGGCCCCACTTCAACGCGCGGGCTCGGATATCTGCGATCAGCGCGGCGATCTCGTCCGGGTGTTCAGCGCGCATCAGGTAGAAGTCGGCGTGCTTGGCGGCGAACTCCCGTGCTGCCACCGACGAGCCGGCCGTGCAGATCAGCGGCAGCTCGGCCTTTTTCAGCGGCCCGCGCAGGCCACCGCCTTCGGCGCGGTAGTAGGTGCCTTGGTAATGGAACTGCTCGTGGTGCCAGTAACCGCGCACCACGTCCATGAACTCGGTGGCGCGGGCATAGCGCTGGTCATGGTCTTCGAAGTCGCCGACCTGGCGCTGGATGGCATCCGAGCCGCCGTTGATGATGTTCCACACCAGGCGGTTGCCGGTGGCGCGCTGGTAGGTCGCGGCCTGCTGCACGGCCACCCAGGGGGTGTAGTGATAGGGTTGGAACGCGGTGACGAACTTCAGCGTGCGGGTTTCCCGGGCCAGTAGCGAGCACACCGTCCACGGCTCTTCGCCAGTGGGGGCATTGACCATCAGCGCGCCGCCAAAGCCGTTTATTTCTGCGGCACGGGCGATCTGGCCGAGGTAGTCGATATAGGTGAAGTGGTCACCCACGGCAAACCCCGACACCGCACCGGTGCTGGGCCCGCCCGCATGCCAGTCGCCGCGGTTGCGCGGGTCGCCGGGGAGAAACTGGGTTTCGCCATGTAGGGGCAGGCGGGTAAAGAATTCGATGCTCATGGGCTGGCCTCCTTACTGGACGCTTGGGCTGCAATTGGGGGCGACCGGCTGGTCGCTAATGACCTGGCGAGCGAACGGGATGGAGTCCTTGAGCGACGCATTCACCGTTTCGCTATGGCCCAGGCCCTTGTAGAGGTGGCCCTGCACCACCGAGCCGGCTTTGCAGGCATCCTGCATCAGCGCGACCTGAGTGGTGGCAGCGGGGGTCTTGTCCTCGGCGCCGGTGCCAATGAAGATCGGCTGGGCAAGCTTCAGGGTCGGGTACGACACCTGCGCCAGCCATGGCTTGAGCTGGTCGCCCTTGTAGTCTTTCTTGGCGTTGGCCGGGGTAAGGCCGGTACCGACCACGTCGCTGACCAATGCTGACAGGCAACTGGTGCGCGCTTGCTCGAACAGCGGCATGGCCTTGTCGGTGTAGAAGTCGCGCGGGTCGATGCTCGGGTCATACTGCTGTGCGGCGAGCAGGGTATAGAAGCCGTAGGCCAGGGCCGGGTCGACCTTGTCCTGGTCCTGTTCGCCCACATTCTTCGCGCCCACGGTGTAGATCACACCCGTGCCGATACTGCCCTTGACGCCCAGCTTGGGCGCGTAAGTCGCCGCATAGGCCCCGGCGGCAAAGGCCCCGGCCCCCCCTTGCGACTGGCCAATGATCAACACCTTGTCGGCGAGCCCCGGCACGCCTGCGACCACGGCCTTGGCCGCATCGAGAATGCCGTAGGCGGCCATGCGGTTGTTCAGCAGTGGGTGGCCGCCCGGCACACCGAGGCCCTGATAGTCAGTGGCGACAATGGCATAGCCTTCATCGAGCCAGCGATTGAGGTATTGCACGTCGCGGTAGCTGCGGCCTGCCCAGGACGGCGCGCAGATATCCGCCACGCCGACGGTGCCATGGCCCCAGCTGGCGACCGGCCAGCCGCCCGCTGGTGCCTTGCCTTTGGGGATGAACAGCGCACCGGAAACCACGATTGGGGTCTTGCCGTCGATACCATCGAGCGAGGTGTAAAGGAGGCGTTGCGCGCTGGCGGCATTGGGCAGACTGAGCGCCTGCTCCAGCGGTTCGCTGCGCAGCAGCTTGCCGGGGGTAGCGGGGATGGCCTTGGTCCAGGTGTAGAAGGCCGACACACGACCATCGCCCTGTTGCGGGTCTGGCTTGGGGGCGTAGGTTTCGGCTGCCATGGCGCCGATGGACAGGGCCAGGGCGCTGAGACCGAAGATGAGCGAAGCAGGCAGTTTCATGGGGAATTCTCTCAAGGTTGTTGGCTGATCTGGGTGTCGAGGGATGGCCAGTAGTGGGTCAGTTGCAGGTCGATCAACGCCTGGCGGGTAAAGCCCGTGGCCAGGTCGCTGGTAATGTCGTAGGGGGTGCGGATCAGCCGGTTGGCCAAGGCGTACTGGCCAAGGGCGTCGTAGTGGGCCTTGAGCTGGGCATCGCTTTTCGGTGCCCAGCGCGCCTTCCAGGCCACCGGGTCGTCCTGGTCGTCACGGCGCAGCACGCTTTCGCTGACGCCGGCGCGCGAAGACAGCGCGTAGTAGGCGTCGCGGTTGTGCTCCTGGGAGATCCACCAGGCCGCGCGCACCCAGGCGGTGGCAACCAATTGCGTCAGGTCGGCGTGCTGCTGCACGAAGCGGTCAGTGCCCCAGAGGTCGGAGACCAGCCGCCAGTCGTTGGCGCCTTGTTTGGTCGACCAGAGGATGCGCGCCACGCCTTTGTCTTCCAGGGCGTAGGCTTCGTTGAGCAGCACGGCGGCATCCACTTTACCGGCAGACACCGCAGCGGCACCGACCTGCGGGTTGAGGTTGGCGATCTTGAAGTCGCTCAGTTGCAGGCCCTGGCTCTGCAGGAAATTGCTGAAGGCGAATTCCCATGGCCGGCCGCGGTGCAGCGCCAGGCGTTTGCCCTTGAGGTCCTGGATGCTGCGTGCCGTGGAATTGCTCGGCACCACCAGGTAGATGTTGTTGCCGCTGCCGCCCGGCACCACCAGCTTGCCCGGCACTTGGCCGGCACCGGCGATGACCGAGGGCAGGTCGCCGCGCACGGCAAAGTCCAGGCTGTCGTTGCTGAAACCTTCGTTGATCTGCGGCCCGGCGCCGGCATGGGGCAGGGCGGTCCATTGCAATTTCACGCCGCGGGCGGCCAGTTGCTGTTCCAGCCAGCCTTCTTCGATCACCCGCCCAGGGATGCCACCGAACACTGGCGCGCCGCCCTGGGTGAAGGCGACGATGGCGATGCGCACCGCCGCCGGTGGCTCGGCTGCCAGCGCAGCCAGGCTGAGGAACAGGCCGCCCAGCAGGGCGAGGGCGTGACGCCAGGGATTGTTCATGTGCAGCTCCAGGCAAAGGTTCTACAGGCCAGGAGCGAAATGCATGCCAGCATGCTGTGAGGTGGCTACAGCCCTTTATTTACAGGGCCTCCAGCCAAAGGGAAGTGGGCGTGAAGGGCAGGGACTGCTGATCGGCGGGCAGGGCAGTGCTGGCGGATTGCTGCTGTAGCAGCAGTCGATTGTTGAAAAATCGAATATTTCCAATTCGAATATTCAAATGCTAATTAATAATTTTTTGATCTAATTTGTTTCATGCACTATGGGCCTGCGCGTCAACTGCCAGGAATGCCCCCATGTCGCTGATCACCCACCCAAATGCCCGCGAGCTGACCAAGTCGGTACGCGCCACTGTGCTCGTGTTCAAGGACCCGCGCTCCCAGGAGCTGCTCAGCCGCATCGAGCGCCTGGCGCCCAGCGAGGCCAATACCCTGATCATCGGCGAAACCGGCACCGGCAAGGAGCTCGTCGCCCGTCATATCCACCACCTTAGCCGCCGTGGGCGTGAGCCATTCGTGGCGGTGAACTGCGGCGCCTTTGCCGAAACCCTGGTGGAGAGCGAGTTGTTCGGCCACGAGAAAGGCGCTTTTACGGGCGCTACCAGCAACAAGGCCGGCTGGTTCGAGGCGGCCAATGGCGGCACGCTGTTCCTCGACGAAATCGGCGACCTGCCGTTGAACATGCAGGTGAAGTTGTTGCGCGTGCTGCAGGAGCGTGAGGTGGTGCGCCTGGGCTCACGTACGCCGATACCGATCAACGTGCGGCTGGTGGCGGCAACCAACGTCAACCTGGCTGACGCGGTGGTGGCAGGGCATTTTCGAGAGGATTTGTTCTACCGCCTGCACGTCGCAACGATACGCCTGCCGCCCTTGCGTGAGCGGCCAGGAGACATCCTGCCGCTGGCGGAATTCTTCATCGAAGAACATTGCCGACGGCTGGGTTACGAACGGGCATCCCTGAGCCCGGATGCCGAGCGCAAGTTGCTGGCGCATAGCTGGCCGGGCAACATCCGCGAGCTGGAAAATGCCATTCACCATGCGTTGCTGGTGTGCCGGTATCAGGTGGTGGCACCGGCGGACCTGCACTTGGTCGATATCCGGCCACAGGTGGCGGCGCCTGTTGCACAGGCTTACTTGCCGGCAGCCAGCGCGGCACCGCCGGAATTGGAAAGCGCTTTGCTGGCGCTATTCGAGCAGAACGTCCCGAACTTGTATGAGCATATCGAGGAGACTGTGTTCAGGGCGGCGTATCGGTATTGCCACGGCAATCAGCTGCAGACCGGGCGCTTGCTGAGCATCAGCCGCAATATCGTGCGGGCGCGGCTGGAGAAGATTGGCGAGCTGTCTAAGGCATGATGGTTGGACAGGTCTTTGTTATGTCCAAATGGTAGATGTATCTAGAGGCCATATTTTGCTTGGTGGAACTTGATCAGAGACTATCGGGGTCGCCAAAAAACATCTGTATCCGCGACCTCAACCACCGCTCCGCCGGATCATTATCCTGCGCCCCGCGCCAGGCCATGTGCAGTTCGAAGCTACGCACCTCCAGCGGCAGGTCCTCGGCCCGCAGGCCGCCCGCTGCCGTGAGGGCATCGGCGGTGTAATCCGGCACCGTGGCAACGATATCGGTCCCCGCCAGCAAGCTCCCCAAACCGTTGAACTGCGGCACGGCCAGCACCACGTGACGCTTGCGGCCGATCTCCTCCAGCGCCTCGTCGATGAACCCGGACAGGTCGCCGGCGAACGACACCAGCGCGTGGGGCCGGGCGCAGAAGTCGTCCAGGGTGATGTTGCCGGGCATGCTGTCGGCGCGCAGCAGCTTGGGCATGCTGCGGCGCAGTACCTTGCGCTTGGCGTTGGCCGGCAGGTCGCTGGTGTAGCTCACACCCACCGAGATTTCGCCGGAGGCCAGCAGGGTGGGCATCAGCAGGTAGTTGACCCGGCGCACCACCAGCACGATGCCGGGCGCTTCGGCGCGGATGCGCTTGAGCAACTGGGGCAGCAGGGCGAACTCGGCATCGTCCGACAGGCCGATGCGGAACACTGCGTTGCTGGTGGCCGGGTCGAACTCGGCGGCGCGGCTGACGGCGGTGGAGATCGAGTCCAGCGCCGGCGACAGCAGGGCGAAGATTTCGTGGGCGCGCGCCGACGGCTCCATGCTGCGTCCGGTGCGCACGAACAGTGGGTCGTCGAACAGGTTGCGCAGGCGCGACAGCGCGGCGCTGATCGCCGGCTGGCCGAGGAACAGTTTCTCGGCGGCGCGGGTCACGCTGCGTTCGTGCATCAGCGTCTCGAACACGATCAGCAGGTTGAGGTCTACGCGACGCAAGTCGTTACGATTCATTCGATGCGGCTCGCCTGAAGTGGGGCAGGGGTGAATCTTAAGGCCAAAGGCTGGTACCCTGCACCGATTTCCGGGTGCCAATGCACAGATTTGTCAGGGGCCCAATCAATGACAGGCATGTCGACTATTAACAGCCACTGATGGTCCAACCGTGAAAGCCCGGATAAAGTCCGTGGTAATACGAGATTCACAAAGGCGAGGTATGCGATGTCCCGCATGATCCGTTTCCACAAGTTCGGCCAGGCCGATGTGCTCCGTTGCGAGGAGCAGGCCGAACCGTCCCCGGCCACCGGCGAGGTGCAGATCCGCGTCGAGGCGATCGGCATCAGCTGGTACGACGTGCTCTGGCGGCAGAACCTGGCGCCGTCCCAGGCGCGGCTGCCGGCGGGTATCGGCCATGAGATGGCCGGCGTGGTCACCGCGGTCGGCGAGGGCGTGGACGATATCGCGGTGGGCGACCGGGTCGCCAGCTTCCCGGCCACCAGCCCCAACGACCACCCGGTCTACGGTGACGTGATCGTGCTGCCGCGCAGCGCCATCACCCGTTATCCGGACGTGCTGACCCCGATCGAGGCCAGCGTGCACTACACCCCGCTGCTGATCGCCTACTTCGCCTATGTCGACCTGGCCCGGGCCAAGGCCGGGCAGACCGCGCTGGTCACCGACGCCAGCCACTGCGCCGGGCCGGCCTTCGTGCAGTTGGGCAAGGCCCTGGGGTTGAAGGTGTTCGCCGCCACCAAGGAACCCGAGCAGCGTGAATACCTGCTGGGCCTGGGCGCGGACAAGGTGATCGTCACCGAGGAGCAGGACCTGCTGATGCAGATCGGCAAGTACACCGATGGCCGTGGCGTGGACATGGTCCTCGACGGCATGGGCGGCCCGCAGATGTCGCTGCTCGGCGATGTCCTGGCACCGCGCGGCAACCTGGTGCTGTATGGCCTGCAAGGCGGCAACCAGACGCCGTTCCCGGCCTGCGCGGCGTTCCAGAAGAACATCCAGTTCCATGTGCACTGCATCGGCAACTTCACCGGAAAGCCGGAGCTGGGCATCGCCCAGGACCAGGTGGCGTTGCAACGGGCCTTGCGCGACATCAACCAGTTCACCGCCGACCAGCTGCTGACACCGCAGATCATCAAGGTGTACCCGTTCGAGCAGGTGGTCGAGGCGCACCGGCATATGGACGCCTGCCCTTGCGGTGGACGGGTGGTGCTGGACATGGGCGGGCAGGGCTGACGCTGCCGACGCCAGCGCCGGGCAAGCGCGCTTCTACCGCCGTGGCATGACGCCCGCCCTGTAGGGGCGGGCCTTGGTTCGCGGCCTCACTGCCAAACATTGCTAATTTTCTTACCCGGTTTTGGGACGTTTCCTTCAAGCCCGGTCAGCTATTCATCTGCCAGAATCGGACTTCAATTCGAAGCCGTCAGGGAGATGGAGCGATAGCATGACCGAGACCCACGACCAAGCCATGCACTATATCTACCAGCAGGTCCTGCAGCGCCTGCTGGAGCACATGAGCCAGGCCCAGCGCGCCTCGGTGCAGTTGCTGATCCAGCGCCTGCTGGTCATCGCCGGTGGCCAGGATTGCATCGGCAACCTGCGGGTACTGGCCCTGCACGGCGTGGACCGGCGCAGCGCGCATTTGCTGGCCTGCCTGCGCGCCGCGCAACTGAGTATCGCCATTCGCCACGCCGCCACCTTCCGCCTGCGGGTCCTGGCGGCGCGCCTGCCCACCCTCGACGACACCGCCCTGGCCCTTCACGACCGTTGCTTCAGTGCACTGTTCCTGCACGATGATCCACGGGTGGAGCTGTTGCGCGCCGATGGCGGGCAGCTTGGCCCATTTGGTGCCCGACAGGCCTGTTCGGCCGAACAATTGGCCGCCGCGGGTAACGCCTGGCTGCTGTTCGGGCACCTCGCCGGCGGGCAGCCCGGGGCTTTGCTCGGCGCCAGGGGGTATCTGGATGTGGGGGCCAGCCTTGGGCAGGTGCTGGGTGGGCAAGACGGCGAGCAGCTCCTGGTCAGCGCCGCGCCGCTCGCCCAGCGCCACCGCCTGCTGGCCTGGGGGCGGCGTTGCCTGCGCCATAGCGGGGAGGTCGCGCACACCGTGACACCCCACAGCGTCCTGGCCGCCGGTGTCGAACAGCTGCACCAGATGCTGTCCGACCCTTGGCAGTCGCCGACAGCGCCCATGCACGATCAGCCCTGGGGCGATACCCACCTGATGACGGTGGAGGATCTGCTGCGCCATCCCGATGACGGCGGGCACCTTGACCGCATGCTCGGGCGGGAGGAGGCGCAGGCCTGGCATGCCCAGGGGCCGGCAGGGTTGTTCGACCCTTTGCCGCTGGCCCACCTGCATGGCCTCAAGGCGCAGTACCTCGAGCAGCGTACCTACCGCGAGGGCGCGCAGGCGTTCTACCAGCGTTTGCGCCAGCCGGCGGTGGCCTGGCCGCAGGGGCGGGCCTTGCGCGACGAGGCCCAGGCGCGGCTGCTTGCGGCCTATGGCGTCAATGAAGCGCAACTGGTCTGCCAGTTGTTCACCCCCTTCGACGCGCAGGGGCACAACCTCGAAGCCTTCGTGCTGCGCTGCCATCCCGGTATGCGCGTGGCGTTGCCATACCTGCACCGTGCCCTGCAGGGCCAGCCTTGTCCGGAGCCTGTCAGCCAGTGGCTGGTGGATACCAGCGGCCTGCAGCTCGCGCAGTTGCGGGCGCTGTACGCCGGCACGCTCGGCAGCCAGGCGCGGCGCCTGTATCAGTTGCTGGGGCGGCGCGACCTGTGGCTGCGGCCGCTGCCGGCCGGTTCGTGGTGCAGCGCGTGACCGTTGATCCAGCGCACTTGCCCCAGTAGGCGGTCTGTATGTATAACCAGTGCTTGTTCCCCCGCGCCCGGCTTGCACCGTGATCGCCCATTCTGTCGATGATCCCTTGTACTACCTGTATAACTTCCGTCAGGTCCTGAGCTGGGTCGGGCAACGCTACGCCGACCTGCTGGACCGCGATGAGCACCGTTTCATCCAGGTGTTCGGCGAGTTGCCTGTGTCAGCGCAGGCGCTGCTGGTACGGATGGTCATGCGCAAGGGCGAGTGGTTTCGCAAGGACAAGCTCGACTACGCCGAGATCGGCGATGCCGACGCGGCCCTGGTGCCGCTGTTGGCTTTGGGCTGGGTAACAGCCGACGCACCGTTGGCCGTCGAGCAATTGTGGGCTTTGCTGCGCAAGGATGAGCTGGCCGGGCTTTTCACCGGGAAAATTCCCCGGCCTCGGGCCAGCAAGGCCGAATTGCTGGAACAGTTGCAGGCACTCGAGCTGGCGCCCAGGCCCCTGGCACAGTGGTGTCCCGATTTCCCGACGCTGATCCTGCACTGGAGCCGGCAGCCATTATGCGACCGGCTGCGGCTGTTGTTCTTTGGCAACCTGTACCAGAGCTGGTCCGATTTCGTGCTGGCCGACCTGGGCGTGTTCCGTTACGAACAGGTGGCGTTCAGCGCCGACTCGCGGGCCTTGCGCCAGCGTAGCGAGGTCGACCTGGCCATGGCCCTGCACCAGTGCGCCGAGCGCCTCGAACAGGGCGCCGCGCCCGCCGAACTGCTCGCGGCACTCGCGGGTCTTGACCACAGCAACCCCTGGTTGGTCCGTCGTCGGGCGCGGCTGCTGTTCAGCATCGGCCAGCAATGCGAGCGTGCTGGCGACTGGGACCTGGCGTTGCAGGTCTATGCCGACTGCGCCCACCCCGAGGCGCGCATCCGCCAGGTCCGGGTATACGAGCGCAGCGAGCAGTGGCAGCCGGCACTCGCATTGGCCCAGGCCATGGCCCAGGCGCCTGCCAACGCGTTGGAATGCCAGGCGCTGGAGCGCATGCTGCCACGGTTGGCGCGCAAGCTCGGCGGCCCGCCACAACCGCGTCGGCGCACGAGCGCGGTCACGCTCATCGAGCTGGAACTGCCGGTCGCGATGGCGGCACTGGGCGTGGAAGAGGCGGTGCGTCAGCACCTGGAACAGCAGGGCGGGGCTGCCCACTATGTCGAGAACACCTTGTTCAACAGCCTGTTCGGCCTGCTGTGCTGGGAGGCGATCTTCGCACCAGTACCAGGCGCTTTCTTCAATCCATTCCAGGCTGGGCCGCAAGATCTGCACGACAGCGATTTCCAGCAGCGTCGCGGCGCACTGTTCGACACCTGTCTGGGGCGCCTGGACGATGGCAGCTACCGTCAGGCCATCCGCGACTGCCATGCGGCCAAGCAAGGCCTGCAGTCGCCGTTCGTGTTCTGGCAGATGCTCGATGAGCCACTGCTCGAACAGGCACTCGAGCACCTGCCGACCGAGCATTTGAAAGCCTGCTTCCTGCGTTTGCTGCAGGACATCCGCGCCAACCGCGCCGGCATGCCCGACCTTATCCAGTTCTGGCCGGGGCAGGGCGGCTATCGCATGGTCGAGGTCAAGGGGCCGGGCGACCGCCTGCAGGACAACCAGCTGCGCTGGCTCGAGTTCTGCCACGCCCACGGGTTGCCGGTGGCGGTCTGCCATGTGCGCTGGCAGGCTACGCCGGCATGAGCTACACCGTGGCCGTGCGCGCCCTGTGCGAATTCAGCGCCAAGGTCGGCGATCTCGACCTGCGTTTCACGCCGTCGCCCAGTGCCCAGGAAGGTATCGCCGGGCACCGCCGGGTGGTGGCCAAGCGCGGCGCCAGCTATGAGTCGGAGGTGGCGCTGGAGGGCGAATACCAAGGCCTGAGGGTGCGCGGCCGGGCCGATGGCTACGACCCGGCACGCAACCGGCTGGAAGAGATCAAGACCCATCGCGGCGACCTCGCCCGCCAGCCCGACAATCACCGCCAACTGCACTGGGCCCAGGCCAAGGTCTACGCCTGGCTGCTGTGCCAGGCGCGGCAGTTGCCGGCGATCGACGTGGCGCTGGTGTACCTGGACGTCGACAGCGACGGCCAGACCGTGATCAGCGAGCATTGCGGCGCCGACGACCTCAGGCGTTTTTTCGAGGCTCAGTGCCAGCGCTTCCTGGCCTGGGCGCAGGCGCAGGAACGACGCCTGGCCGAACGCGACCGGGGTCTGCTGGCCCTGACCTTTCCTTACCCTGCGTTGCGTCAAGGCCAGCGGCAACTGGCCGAGACCCTGTACAAGGCGGTGAGCACCGGCCGTTGCTTGATGGCCCAGGCCAGCACCGGCATCGGCAAGACCCTCGGTACCCTGTTTCCGCTGCTCAAGGCCGTGGTGCCGCAGCAGTTGGACAAGCTCTACTTCCTCACGGCCAAGACCCCGGGCCGGGCCCTGGCCCTCGATGCGCTGCGCCAGATTACACAGGCGTCGCCGCAGCCGGCCCTGCGCAGCCTGGAGCTGATCGCCCGCGACAAGGCCTGCGAGTATCCACAAAGCGCCTGCCATGGCGAGTCCTGCCCCTTGGCGCGGGGCTTCTACGACCGCCTGCCCGCCGCCCGTGAAGCAGCCGCGCAGGTGCCGCTGCTCGACCGCGCCAGCCTGCGCGAGGTGGCCCTGGCGCACCAGGTCTGCCCCTATTACCTGGGGCAGGAGATGGCGCGCTGGGTCGACCTGCTGGTGGCCGACTACAACTACTACTTCGACGCCCATGCATTGCTGTTCGGCCTGGCCCAGGCCAACCAGTGGCGCACGGCGGTGCTGGTGGACGAGGCGCACAACCTGGTCGAGCGCGGGCGGCAGATGTACAGCGCCAGCCTCGACCAGGGCCAGTTGCTGGCACTGCGCCAGGCCAAGCCGGCCGGGCTGGGCAGCGCCCTGGACCGGCTGAATCGGCAATGGAACGCGTTGTACAAGGCGCAGGTCGCGCCCTACGAGGCGAGCGAACAGCTGCCCGACGCCTTCCTGCGCGCCCTGCAGCAGTGCATCGGGCTGATCCAGGAGCGCATGAACCAGGCGCCTGCCGAGGTCGAGCCCAAGGTGCTGGAGTTCTACTTCCAGGCCTTGCAGTTCAGCCGTATCGCCGAGCTGTTCGATGAGCACTTCCTGTTCGATATCAGTCCGCGCAACGGCCCCCGTGGACGGCGCCTGGCCACGTTGTGCCTGCGCAACGTGGTGCCTGCCCGGCTGCTGGGCCCCCGCATGAGCGCGGCGCGCAGCGTCACGCTGTTTTCCGCGACCCTGAATCCCCGGCACTTCTACACCGACCTGCTGGGCATGCCGGCCGACACTGCCTGGCTGGAAGTCGCCGCGCCGTTTCGCGCCGAGCAGTTGCAGGTGCGCATCGTCAGCGAGGTGTCTACCCGCTACCAGCAGCGCCATGCCTCACTGGCGCCGATCGTCGAGCTGATCGCCGCTCAGTTTGCCGGCCAGCCGGGCAACTACCTGGCCTTCTTCAGCAGCTTCGAGTACCTCGAACAGGTGGCGCGACTGCTGGCCGAACGCTACCCGGCGCTGCCCATCTGGCGCCAGTCTCCCGGCATGGACGAGGCCAGCCGCGAGGCCTTCCTGGCGCGTTTCGTGGAGCACGGGCAGGGGGTGGGTTTCGCCGTGCTCGGTGGCGCCTTCGGCGAGGGTGTCGACCTGCCGGGCAGCCGCTTGATTGGCGCTTTCGTCGCCACCCTCGGCCTGCCCCAGGTCAACCCGGTCAACGAACAGTTCAAGCAGCGCCTGGGCCGCCAGTTCGGCGCCGGTTTCGACTATGCGTATCTCTATCCTGGGGTGCGCAAGGTGATCCAGGCCGCAGGCCGGGTGATCCGCGGCGACCACGACCGGGGTGTGCTGGTGCTGATCGACGAGCGCTTTGCCGAACCACGGGTGCGGCAGATGTTCCCCGGCTGGTGGCAACTGGCGTGAACGCCGCCATCGCCTGGCGCTGAAACTCCCAGTACACTGCGCGTTCCAACACCAACATCCGTTGATTTCGAGGTTCCGCATGACGCTCAGTCCTTTGGCAGGCAAGCCGGCTCCGGCCAGCGTGCTGGTCGATATCCCCCGCCTGTTGACCGCTTACTACACCGGCCGTCCCGACGCCGCGGTGGCGGCCCAGCGCGTGGCCTTCGGCACCTCGGGCCACCGCGGCACTTCGTTCGAACTGAGCTTCAACGAATACCATGTGCTGGCGATCACCCAGGCCATCTGCCTGTATCGCCAGGCGCAAGGCATCGACGGCCCGTTGTTCATCGGTGCCGATACCCACGCGTTGTCCGCCCCGGCCGCCGCCAGCGCCCTGGAGGTGCTGGCCGCCAACGGCGTGCAGGTGATGTTGAGCAAGGACGACGAGTACACGCCGACCCCGGCAGTGTCCCATGCCATCCTTTGTTACAACCGTGGCCGCCAGCAGGGCCTGGCCGACGGCATCGTCATCACCCCGTCGCACAACCCGCCGCAGAGCGGCGGCTTCAAGTACAACCCGCCCAACGGCGGCCCGGCCGACAGCGATGTGACCAAGTGGATCGAGGCCAAGGCCAACGAGCTGCTGGCGGCGAACCTGGCCGGCGTCAAGCGCATGGACTACCAGCAGGCGCTGGTGGCGCCGACCACCCAGCGCCACGACTACGTGAGCAGCTATGTCGCCGACCTGGAAAACGTCATCGACTTCGACGTGATCCGCAGCGCCAACCTGCGCCTGGGCGTCGATCCATTGGGCGGTGCCGGCGTGCGCTACTGGTCGGCCATCGCCGAGCACTACCAGCTGAACCTGGAAGTGGTGAACACCGAGGTCGATCCGACCTTCCGCTTCATGACCGTCGACTGGGACGGGCAGATCCGCATGGACCCGTCCTCGCCTTACGCCATGCAAGGCCTGATCGGCCTGCGCGAGCGGTTCGACGTGGCCTTCGCCTGTGACCCGGACCACGACCGCCACGGCATCGTCACCGCCGATGGCCTGCTGCAGCCGAACAACTACCTGGCCGTGGCAATCGACTACCTGTACCGCAACCGCCCGCAATGGCGCAGCGATGCCGCCGTGGGCAAGACCGTGGTCTCCAGCGGCCTGATCGACCGCGTCACCGCAGGCCTGGGCCGTGAGCTTTACGAAGTGCCGGTGGGCTTCAAGTTCTTCGCCCAGGGCCTGTTCGACGGCTCGCTGGGCTTTGGTGGCGAAGAGAGCGCGGGCGCCTCGTTCCTGCGCAAGGACGGCTCTGTCTGGGCCACCGACAAGGACGGCCTGATTCCGGCGCTGCTGGCGGCCGAGATGACCGCCCGCACCGGGCGCAACCCGAGCCAGATCTACGCCGACCTGACCGCCAGGCTGGGCAAGCCGTACGCCACCCGTGTCGAGGCCAAGGCCGACGCTCGGCAGAAGGCGTTGCTGAGCAAGCTGGCGCCGGAGCAGGTCAAGTCCACCGAGCTTGCCGGCGAGCCGATCCAGCAGATCCTCAGCCATGCGCCGGGTAACAACCAGGCCATTGGCGGCCTGAAGGTGATGACCGAGAACGGCTGGTTCGCCGCGCGGCCGTCCGGTACCGAGGATATCTACAAGATCTACGCCGAAAGCTTCATCGACGAGGCGCACCTCAAGCGCCTGGTGGCCGAAGCCCAAGTGCTGGTGGACGCGGCGATCGCCTGATCGACGCTGATACGCATCGCGGGGCAAGCCTGCTGCCACTGTCTGCTTCGTTCAGGCGTGGTAGCGGGCTTGCCCCGCGAGTCGTTTGGTTGTTCCACTGATGGAACGATCCATGCCATTTCAGCTATCTACCGCAGTATTGGCCTCATCTGTAAGGTGTAACCCATCAACAGGAGGCTTCTCATGAAAAAGATCCAGGGTATCCACCGCAGCCCCAACGCCCACTGGGTGGGCGACGGCTTCCCGGTGCGCAGCCTGTTCACCTACGACCACCTGGCGCGGCATATCAGCCCGTTCCTGCTGCTCGATTATGCCGGGCCGCATGACTTCGCCCCGACCACTGCACGGCGTGGTGTCGGCCAGCACCCGCACCGCGGTTTCGAGACTGTCACCATCGTCTACCAGGGCGAACTGGAGCACCGCGACTCCACTGGCGCGGGCGGTCTGATCGGGCCGGGCGACGTGCAATGGATGACCGCCGCGGGCGGCATCATCCACGAGGAGTTCCATTCCCCGGCATTCGCCCAGCGCGGCGGCACGCTGGAGATGGTGCAGCTGTGGGTCAACCTGCCAGCCAGGGACAAGCGCGCCGCAGCGGGCTACCAGACGCTGTTGGCCAACGACATTCCCGTGGTGACACTGGAAGGCGAGGCGGGCAGCCTGCGGGTGATCGCCGGGCGTTACCTTGACCAGCAGGGGCCGGCGCGCACCTTTACCGAGATGGACGTCTGGGACCTGCGCCTGAAGGCGGGTGCCACGCTGCAACTGCCGGTGGCCGCCGGGCGCAATGCCGCGCTGGTGGTGCTGCGCGGCACGCTGCGGGTCAACGATGAGCGCGAAGCCGGTGCGGCCAGCCTGGTATTGCTGGAGCGCGACGGTGACGGCGTGCGCCTCGAGGCACTGGCGGACGTCAGCGTACTGCTGCTCAGCGGCGAGCCGATCGACGAGCCCATCGTCGGGTATGGCCCGTTCGTGATGAACAGCCAGGCCGAGATCGCCGAATCGTTCGATGATTTCCAGGCCGGGCGGTTTGGGCAGATGGGAGGTACCGAGCGAGGCGTCCGACAATGACAAGGCGTTGACTCCAATCGCCGGCAAGCCGGCTCCCACAGGATCTATGCTGTCCCTGTGGGAGCCGGCTTGCCGGCGATTGCTTTTTCAGACGATCACAGCTGATCCGGCACCACCGCGATCACATCGATCTCCATCAGCCACTCGGCCTGCGCCAACCCCGCCACCACCAACCCGGTGGAAATCGGGAACACGCCCTTGAGCCACTTGCCCACTTCCTTGTACACCGGCTCGCGGAAGCGTGGGTCGGTGATGTAGGTGGTGGTCTTGACGATATGCGACAGGTCCGAGCCTGCCTCTTCAAGCAACTGCTTGACGTTCTTCATCGCCTGTTCGGCCTGCGCCTGCGGGTCGCCCAGGCCGACCAGGCGGCCTTCGAAATCGGTGCCGACCTGCCCGCGCACGTAGATGGTGTTGCCGGCGCGCACCGCCTGGCACAGGTCATTGTCCAGGGTCTGGTTGGGGTAGGTGGCCTTGGTGTTGAACATGCGGATGCGAGTGTGAGTAGGCATCAGTGGGCTCCGAAAGTGCTGATGTTGCTGATCAAGGGTTGCTGCTCATCTGCCGCGCGCTGCTCGCGGTCGCGGTAAGCCAGGTAGGTACGCTGGGTGGCGATGTGACCGGCGACGTGCTTGGCGTCGTGCCACACGCCCCAGATGAACGAAGAGCCACGGCGCGACAGCCAGGGCAGGCCGAGGAAGTACACGCCTGGTTCTTTCGACACGCCACGCTGGTGCTGCGGCTTGCCATTGGCGTCGAAGGCGTCCACCTGCAGCCAGCTGAAGTCCACGCCGTAGCCGGTGGCCCAGATGATGGTGTTGACGTTGGCCTGGGCCAGGTCCAGCTCGCGCAGCGGGTTGCTGACGCAGGCAGGGTCGGGCAGGCGCTTGCGCGCTTCGGGCTCTTGCGGCAGGTCCAGGCCGTTGCGTTCGACATAGGCGTCGGCGGCGTCCAGCAGGGCCAGGTAGTTCTCGTCGCCGCGGTTGATGTTCTCGGCCAGGTTGTCCTGGAAGCGCGCCACGCCGCCCTCGAACGACTGGGTCAGGCCGACCAGGGTCATGCCCTGGTGGGCGAGGGCGCGGAAGTCCACGGTATGGCCGCCACGGGCACCGGACACGGCGATGGTCACGTGCTCGCGGCCGGGCTTGGCGATCTCGGCATCCCACTCGCCGAGCACGCCCAGCCACCAGCAGAAGTCACGGTTGCGGTAGCTGCGTGGCGGGCGGTCGTGGGCGCCCACCGACAGGTACACCTGGCGCCCGGCACGCATCAGCTCCTCGGCGATCTGCACGCCGGAGGAGCCGGCGCCCACCACCAGCACCGCGCCTTCAGGCAGTTGCTCGGGGTTGTAGTAGGCGGCGGAGTGGATCTGGTGCAGGCCGTCGTCCTTTGGCGCGATGGCCGGGATCACCGGGCGCTGGAACGGGCCGGTGGCGGCCACCACGCGGTTGGCGCGGATCACGCCCTGGTTGGTTTCGATGGTAAAGCCCGGGCGGTCGGCGTTGCGTACCACCTGCCTGACCTCGACGCCGGTGCGCACCGGCAGGTTGTACTTGCGCACGTACTGCTCGAAGTAGTCGGCGACCTGGTCCTTGCCGGCGAAGGCGTCGGCGTCGAGGTCGAATTCAAGGCCCGGGAAGCGGTCGTGCCAGGCCGGCCCGTTGGCCACCAGCGAATCCCAGCGGCCCGAGCGCCAGGCCTCGGCGATGCGCTTGCGCTCCAGCACCAGATGCGGCACGCCGAGCTTGCTCAGGTGTTCGCTCATGGCCACGCCGGCCTGGCCGGCGCCGACTACGAGGGTGTCGATTTCGATGTTGTTCAGTGTCATGTCCCAGCCCTTCTTCAGCGGCGTTCTTGTTCAGGTCGGTGGGGACCGCCTTTGCCTGGGGCCAGACTAGGGATGGGGGGACAATCGCGAAAATAGTATTTAGCTGGGGCTTGCCGATAAATTGGCGAAGGGTGGATGGGCACCGCTGCGCGCCGCATCGCCATAGTTTTTTCCTGCCCTGTGCCGAGGAAAATGTTGGTTTCGCCGCTGCCTTGGCCCGCCGAGAATGCCGGTAACTCAACACAGGAGCTGCACCATGACCTTCTCCATCATCGGCCGCTGCCAGGAAACCGGCCAGGTCGGCATCGCCATCAGTTCTTCGAGCATCGCCGTCGGCGCCCGTTGCCCGTGGGTGCGCGCCGGGGTCGGTGCCGTGGCCACGCAGAACATCACCCTGCCGGCCCTCGGCCCGCAGATCCTTGATGCCCTGGAACAAGGCCAGCTGCCGCCTGCCGCGGCGCTGGACCGGGTGCTGAGTGCCAATGGCTGGAGCGAGTACCGACAGGTCACGGTGATCGACAGCCAGGGACAGGTGGCGCTGTTCACCGGCAAGGAGGCGCTGGGCACGCACAATGCGGTGGCCGGTGAGCAATGCGCGGCGGCCGGCAACCTGCTGTCGTCGCAGGCGGTGATCGCGGCCATGGTCACGGCATTCGAGCAGGCCGGCGGCCACCTGGCCGACCGTCTGCTGGCGGCCATGCACGCGGCGATGGCCGCCGGGGGCGAGGCGGGGCCGGTGCACTCGGCGGCGCTGAAGATTGCCGGCGAGCTGACCTGGCCGCTGGTGGACCTGCGAGTGGATTGGACCGAGAATGATCCGATCGCCGAACTGGACACCCTGTGGCAGGCCTATCGCCCGCAGATGCAGGACTATGTGACCCGCGCGCTGAACCCGACCGCCGCGCCCAGCTACGGAGTGCCCGGCGATGAGTGAAGCGAGCAGTCGCGTGCTGCTGGAGCGGCTGGTCGGCTTCGCCACGGTCAGCCGTGATTCCAACCTGGAGCTGATCGCCTTCATTCGCGACTACCTGGCCGGGTTTGGCGTTCACAGCGAACTGTTCCACAACGACGAAGGCACCAAGGCCAACCTGTTCGCCACGATAGGCCCGCTTGACCGGGGCGGCGTGGTGCTGTCCGGGCACACCGATGTGGTGCCGGTCGACGGACAGGCCTGGAGCGTCGAGCCGTTTCGCCTGAGCGAGCGCGACGGGCGCCTGTATGGCCGCGGCACGGCCGACATGAAGGGCTTCATCGCCTCGGTGCTGGCGGCGGTGCCGGCGTTTCTCGCCCAGCCCCTGAAGATGCCGGTGCACCTGGCGTTTTCCTATGACGAGGAAGTCGGCTGCCTGGGCGTGCGTTCGATGTTGGCGGCCGTGGCGCAGCGCCCGCACAAGCCGCGGCTGTGCCTGATTGGCGAGCCCACCGAGCTCAAGCCGGTGCTCGGCCACAAGGGCAAGCTGGCCATGCGCTGCGAGGTGCACGGTGCCGCCTGCCATTCGGCCTATGCCCCCTATGGGGTCAACGCCATCGAGTACGCGGCGCGGTTGATCGGCAAACTGGGCGAGATCGGTGATGAGCTGGCGCATCCCGAGCATCACGACGGGCGTTTCGACCCGCCGTTCTCCACGGTGCAGACCGGGGTGATCAAGGGTGGACGGGCGTTGAACATTGTTCCCGAGGAATGCGAATTCGACTTCGAAGTACGCGCCTTGCCAGGCTTTGAAGCCCAGGCGGTGGCCGACCGCCTGCAAACCTACGCCGAGGCCGAGCTGCTGCCGCGCATGCGTGCGGTGAATGCGGCCAGTGCGATTCGCTTGCGGCCATTGAGCGCCTACCCGGGGCTGGCCACGCCTGCCGCCAGCGAGGCCGCGCAACTGGTGGCGTTGCTCAGTGGCTCGGATGACTTCGGCACGGTGGCGTTCGGCACCGAGGGCGGGTTGTTCGACCAGGCGGGGATTCCCACCGTGGTTTGCGGGCCGGGGAGCATGGAGCAGGGGCACAAGCCCGATGAGTTCGTCAGCGTCGAGCAGTTGCGTGGCTGCGATGCGATGCTGCGGCGCTTGGTCGAGTACCTGACGCAGGCATGATCGATGGCGATGCAAACCCGCCCCGGCAGGGGCGGGGACCCGGTTGACTTAAGCCGGCACCATCGCAAAGCCCACGCCGAAGCGGTTCCAGGCATTGATGGTGGCGATGGCCAGGGTCAGGTTGGCGATTTCCTTGGCGCTGAAGTGCTCGAGCAACGCCTGGTACTCGTCTTGCGGCGCGCCGCGCTCCGGGAGGCGGGTCAGGCTCTCGACCCAGGCCAGGGCGGCACGTTCGCGGGGAGTGAAGTAGCGGGTCTCGCGCCAGACACTCAGGGTCTGCAGGCGCGCCTCGGTTTCACCGGCCTTGCGCGCATCGTTGGCGTGCATGTTGACGCAGTAGGCGCAGCCATTGACCTGCGAGGCGCGCAGGCGGATCAGCTCCAGCAGCGAGTGTTCCAGGCCGGAGGCGACCAGCGCCTGTTCGAGGCCGATCATGGCCTTGTAGGCTTCCGGCGAGTGCTTGGCCCATTCGATACGGTCATGCATGGTGAGACTCCAAAGGTGTTCAGGTGGCAAGTGGCACTACCTTAGCGCCGCGTCGCGCGGTGCCGAATAGCCAATCCCGCGCTTTGCCAGGAGGCCAATCGCGCATTTGGATGGCCACTGACAGGCATCCAATCTCTTCATTTCTGTCGGCGCGTCGCAGCCGGGATAATGGCCGGGTCAATACCGGAGAACCGTTTCATGTCCGCAGATCGCTACATGCGCGAGGCCCTCGAGCTGGCCCGCGCCAATATCCAGGCCGGCGGCCGCCCGTTCGGCGCCGTGCTGGTCTACCAGGGGCAGGTGATCGCCCGCGCCGTCAACGAGATCCACAGCACCCAGGACCCGACCAGCCACGCCGAGATGCAGGCCATCCGCCAGGCCGCCCAGGTGCTCGGCCGGCCGCGCCTGGAGGGCGCCGAGATCTATGCCAGCGGCCACCCGTGCCCGATGTGCCTGGCAGCCATGCACCTGTGTGGCATCGAGCGTGCCTGGTTCGCTTACGACAACGACGAGGGCGAGCCCTATGGGTTGTCCACCGCCGCGGTGTATGCGCAGATGGCCCGCCCGCCGCAGCAGCAGAGCCTGCCCCTGCGCCCTATGAAACCCGTGGGTGAGGGCGGCCTGTACCGTGAATGGCAGCAGGCCAGCCAAGGATGAGGGGCGCGCTGAACCTGTTGCTGGTGGTGCTGCTGGCCCTGAACCTGCGGCCGATCCTCACCAGCATCGGCCCTTTGCTCGAACCCATGCGCCAGGGCACCGGCCTGGGTTACCAGCAGGCGGCGTTGCTGACTGCGTTGCCGGTGCTGTGCATGGGCCTGATCCCGTTGTTGCAACCCTGGCTGCGGCGCTGGCTGAGCGAGCATGGCGGCATGCTCGCAGGGCTTGCGGCCATTGCCCTGGCCTGCCTGTGGCGCCTGCAGCTGGACAGCGCCTGGGCGTTGATCGCCAGCGCCGTGGTCGCCGGCTTGGGCGTTGCCGTGGTACAGGGCATGATGCCGGGGCTGGTCAACCGCTGGTTCCCCAGCCGCCTGGCGGCGAGCATGGGGCTGTATTCGGCGGCGTTGATGAGCGGCGGTGGTTTGGCCGCGGTGCTCGGCCCTGCGATTGCCGCACACTTTGGCCATTGGCAATTCGGCCTGGGCCTCTGGGCGCTGCCGGCGCTGCTGGCAATGGCCGCCTGGGTGCTGCTGCGTCCGCGCCAGCTCACGCCAAGCCTGGCCGCCGGCAGTGGCGGGCACTGGTTCGGCAACCGCAGGGCCTGGCTGCTGGCGTTGTACTTCGGGCTGATCAATGGCGGCTATACCAGCATGGTGGCGTGGCTGCCGGCCTATCACCTGGAGCACGGCGGCACGGCCCAGGGCGGCGGCGAGCTGGTCGGCCTGATGACCATCTTCCAGGTCTGCGGTGCCCTGGGCCTGCCATTGCTGCTGCGGCGCCTGGTCGATCGCCGGCCCGGCCTGTGGCTGGCCTTGCTGATCCAGCTCGGTGGCTTTCTCGGCCTGCTGCTGGCGCCGTCCAGCGCCATGGGCCTGTGGGTGGCGATGATCGGCCTGGGCCTGGGGGCCTGTTTCAGCCTCAGCCTGACGCTGACCCTGGAGCACCTGCGCAGCCCCGGCGAAGCCGGCAGCCTGGCGGCGTTCGTCCAGGGCGTGGGCTTCATCGTCACCGGCATCGTGCCGTACATCACCGGCTGGCTGCGCGATGTCAGCGGCGACTTCCAGGCCTCCTGGACCCTGCTGGCCTGCACCGTGCTGGCGATGTTGCTGGTGACCGCGTGCTTCGCGCCAAAGGACTACGCCCGGGCGATTGCCCGTGGCCGGCAGCCCGCTGAAGCGCTGGTCAACTGAGACGCTGCAGGGTGTCGGCGACCCGGTCCAGCGCCGGGTCGATATCCAGCAGCTCGATGGCGCCGAAGCCCAGCAACAGCCCCGGCCGCACCGGGGCCTCGCTGAAGAACGGCGCCAGGGAATAGAGGCCCACCTCCACCTTGCGCGCCAGGTTGATCAGCAACTCGACATCCACGCCAGGCTTGGCCAGCGCGCTCAGGTGGAAGCCGGCGCTGGTCGGCACCGCGTCGAACCACGGCGCGAGGTCGCCGCCAAGCCGCGCCAGGATGCGCTCGCGGCGGGCGCTGTACACCTCGTGGCAACGGCGGATGTGCTTGTTCAGGTGGCCTTCGGCGAGGAACCGCGCCAGTGCCCATTGCTGCAGGGTCGGGCTGTGCCAGTCGCTCAGGTGCTTGGCCACGCAGGCGGCCTGCAGCACGGCGGGCGGCAGCACCGCGTAGCCCAGGCGCAGCTCGGACAGCAGGGTCTTGGAGAACGTACCGACATACGCCACCAGGCCATGCCGGTCCATGCGTTGCAGGGCCTCGGCGGCAGGCCCCTGGTAGCGGAACTCGCAGTCGTAGTCATCCTCGATGATCAGCGCGCCAAGCGCGGCAGCTCGCGCCAGCAGCGCCTCGCGCCGTGGCACGGCCATGGGCATGCCCAGCGGGAACTGGTGCGAAGGGGTCACGTAGATCAGTCGGGTGCCATCCTCGATCTGCTCCACGCACAATCCCTGGTCGTCCACCGGCACTGACTGCAGGCGTGCGCCCAAGGCCTGGAACAACTGCCGGGCCGGTGGGTAGCCCGGGTCTTCCATGGCCACCTTGCAGCCGGGCTCGACCAGTACCCGGGCAATCAGGTCCAGGGCCTGCTGGGCGCCGTTGCACACCAGCACATCACTGGGCGCGCACTGGATGCCGCGGGTGAAGGCAATGTGATGGGTGATGGCCTCGCGCAGTTCGGGCAGGCCCTGGGCGGAAAACTGCCGCTCGGGGTGCCGCTGGCTGCGGCGCAGGGCGTAGTTCATGCAACTGCGCCACTGATCGTAGGGAAACTGCGACTTGCTCGAGGCGCCGCCGATGAAGTCATAGCGCGAAGGCGCGTCCAGCGCCCGCTGGGCCAGTACCGTGGCGCGCAGGCGCCAGCGTTCGAGGGTGTCGGCGGCGGCCAGCGGAATGTGCTCGTTGTCGCTCTGGCGCAAGGTGCGGCGTGGGGTAATGAAGGTGCCGCGGCCAACCACGCCGCTGAGCAGGTTGTCGTAGGTCAGGCGTGAATAGGCTTCGGCCACGGTCTTGCGCGAGACCCCCAGCTGTTCGGCCAGCAGGCGGGTGGGCGGCAGTTGCGTGCCGGCGGCGAGGTGGCCGCTGTCGATGCCGGCGCGCAGTTGCCGGTAGAGCTGCTCGGCAAGGCCTTTGCGGCCTTCGAGGCGGATGTGCAGTTCCATCGTGGGAAGGGTCCGAAGCGCAGGGATGTAGAAGCTTCGGGGTTTATCGGCAAAGCCGCAAGGGCCGCAGGGGCGAGCCAGACCCGCGCCTGCAGGCCGCGGGTGTTCACAGGCGGGCGGTGCTGATGGTGATGTAGCCTTTTTCGGGCAGCGCGATGCGGATCACCGTTTGGTCGTCGCAGGCCTTGCGTTTCTGCCTGATGCATACGCCATCCACCGTGGCCTCGCGCATGCGGGCGGGGATGGCGCGGCCCTTGGCGTCGAAAAAGGCCTCGCTGGCGAGCAGCTCGACGCGCTCGATCAGTTGGCGGGTGTGCTCGTCGGTGGCGCAGAAGAAGCGCACGCCCGACAGGTTCGGGTTGTCGTCGGGGTTGCTGACTTCATGGGCCAGCAACTGGCGCAGGGTATGGCGCAGTTCGCGGGTGGGGCGGTCGTGTGTGGGCATGGCATGGCCTCGTCTGGATGGGGTTGGCCGCGTCGGGGCGACCGTAACGTCTCCAGGTCGGATGATGTTTTGCCAAGGGTGTGGCAACAATCAAGAAGCGTCCTTGCTTTTGGTAGGAGGGTTCCGAAAATATAGGCAGGAGGTTGAACATCGCCTTGATCCGCGTCAGCTCCAGCGCCTGTTGCCGAGTCCGTTCATGCCCCGTCAGAAGGCTTGGGATCGAGCGCCGCCTCGACGATCTCGACCCAGTGCCGCACCGGTGTTCGCCCAGCGCTTCCAAGGTGCACCTGGCAACCGATGTTGGCAGTGGCAATGATCTGTGGGCTGCCGCTCTCCAGGGCATGCAGGCGATCATCGCGCAATTGCCGCGCCAGCGTCGGCTGGGTCAGTGAATAGGTGCCGGCCGAGCCGCAGCACAGGTGGCCATCGGGCACCGGGGTGAGGTGAAAGCCCAGGCGCGTCAGCAGGCTTTCCACCGCGCCGCCGAGCTTGAGCGCGTGCTGCAAGGTACACGGGCAGTGAAAGGCCAGGCGTTGCTCGGCGCACACCCCCAGTTGCTCCAGTGGCTCGGCCTGCAGCACCTGCACCAGGTCACGGGACAGCGCGCTGACCTTGGCGGCCTTGTCGGCATAGCGTGGGTCGCCTTCGAGCAAGTGACCATAGTCGCGCACGAATGCGCCGCAGCCGCTGGCGGTCTGCACGATGGCCTCGGCGCCGGCCTCGATGGCCGGCCACCAGGCGTCGATGTTGCGTCGGGCACGCTCCAGGCCGCGTGCCTGGGCATCCAGGTGATAGTCCACGGCCCCGCAGCAAGCGGCCTCGGCTATCGGTTCGACACTGATACCGAGGCGGTCGAGCAGGCGTGCGGTGGCAGCGTTGGTATTGGGTGAGAGCGCTTGCTGCACGCAACCCTCAAGCAGCAATACGCGGCGGGCGTGCCCCGTTGGCGGGCGCTGGCCGGCGGCGGCGATCCGTGGCGGCAGCTTGGCCTTGAGGTTGGCAGGGAGCAGGGGGCGCAGGGCTAGGCCGGTGTGGAGCAAGGCCTTGAACAGCGCCGGCCGCGGCACTGCCGCACGCAAGCCGCCGCGCAGCAGGCGCTGGCCCAGTGGTCGCGGCACCTGACGGTCGACCACCGCACGGCCGATATCCAGCAGGTTGTGGTACTGCACCCCTGACGGGCAGCTCGTCTCGCAATTGCGACAGCTCAGGCAACGGTCCAGGTGCGTCTGGGTGCTGGCGCTGACCGGTTCGCCTTCGAGCACCTGCTTGATCAGGTAGATGCGCCCGCGTGGGCCGTCCAGCTCGTCGCCGAGCAACTGGTAGGTGGGGCAGGTGGCGGTGCAGAAGCCGCAGTGCACGCAAGAGCGCAGGATGCGCTCGGCCTCGTCGGCGCGGGCCAGGTGGCGGGCGGAGTCACTCAGTCGGGTTTGCATGCCGTGGCCTCACAAGTGTGCATACAGGCGGCCAGGGTTGAAGATGCCCTGGGGGTCGAGTTGGCGCTTCAGCGCCTGGTGGTAGCGCAGCGTCATCGGGTCCAGAGGCGCGCTGCTGTCGTCGCCGGGCGCGTAGACGGTGGCATGGCCGCCGACCTCGGCCAGCAGGGCACGCAGGGTGGCCGCCGGCGCCTCGGACTTGAGCCAGCGCTGGGCGCCACCCCAGTCGATCAGCTGCTGCCCGGGCAGATCTAGCACGCCGCAGGTGATGGGCAGGGACAGCCGCCACAACGCGGCCGGCGCGGTGAAGAACGCCAGGCGTTGCTCGCGCAGGTCGCCCCAGTACTGCGGGTCGAGTATCTCGCCGCCCAGGCGCTCGCGTGCCGAGCGCACCGAGCCTTCGCCGCCCTCCAGGCGCAGGTGCAGCGCCTCGCCGTCGTGGCTGGCGGCGCTGATCGGCAATGGCTGCTGGCCCCATTCGGCCAACCTGGTCAGCGCCTGGCGGGCATCCATTTCCAGGCGCAGGCCCAGGCACTGGCGCGGCCTGGGCAGCACCTTCAACGAAACCTCGGTAAGCAGCCCCAGGCAACCGAAGCTGCCCGCCATCAGCCGCGATACGTCGTAGCCGGTGACATTCTTCATCACCTCGCCGCCAAAGCGCAGGTGCTTGCCGTGGCCGGTGATCAGCCGGGTGCCCAGCACATAGTCGCGCACCGCGCCTGCCCAGGGCCGGCGCGGCCCCGAAAGCCCGGCGGCGACCATGCCGCCCAGCGTCGCCTCGGGCCCCAGGTGCGGCGGCTCGCAAGGCAGCATCTGCCCGGCCTCGCGGAGCGTCGCCTCGATCTCGCGCAGCGGCGTGCCGGCGCGGGCGGTGAGCACCAGTTCGGTAGGGTCATAGCTGACGATACCGCTGTGCCCACGGGTATCGACCAGCTCGCCGGTGACCGGGCGGCCAAGCATGGCCTTGCTGTTGCCGCCCTGGATGCGCAGCGCGGTACCCTGGCGCAACGCCTGGTTGACCTGCTCCAGCAACTGCTGGCTGAGATCCGTGCCCATCAGAAGCGCTCCAGGTCGGGGAAGGGCAACTGCCCATGGTGCACATGCAGCGCGCCGAACTCGGCGCAGCGCTGCAGGGTGGGGATGTTCTTGCCCGGGTTGAGCAGGCCCCGTGGGTCGAAGGCGGCCTTGACCGCGTGGAACAGGGTGATCTCGTCGCTGTTGAACTGGGCGCACATCTGGTTGATCTTCTCCCGGCCCACGCCGTGCTCGCCGGTGATGCTGCCGCCCACTGCCACGCACAACTCGAGGATCCGGCCACCGAGGGCTTCGGCGCGTTCCAGCTCGTTGGGCAGGTTGGCGTCGAACAGGATCAGCGGGTGCATGTTGCCGTCGCCGGCATGGAACACGTTGGCGACCCGCAGGCCGTATGTCTCGGACAGTTGGCTGATGCCAGCGAGCACGCGCGGCAGCTCGCGCCGCGGGATGGTACCGTCCATGCAGTAGTAGTCCGGCGAAATGCGCCCCACCGCCGGGAAGGCGTTCTTGCGCCCGGCCCAGAAGCGCACGCGCTCGGCTTCGTCGCAGGCCAGGCGCACCTCGCGGGCACCGGCCTGGCGCAGCACGGCATCGACGTGAACGCAGTCGTCCTGCACATCGGCCTCGACCCCGTCCAGCTCGCACAGCAGGATCGCCGCCGCGTCTACCGGGTAGCCGGCGTGGATGAAGGCCTCGGCGGCGCGGATCGCCAGGTTGTCCATCATCTCAAGGCCTGCCGGGATGATCCCGGCGGCGATGATATCGGCCACCGCGCGCCCGGCGTCCTCGACGCTGGCGAAGCTGGCCAGCAGCACCCGCGCTACCTGTGGCCTGGGCAGCAGCTTGACGGTGACCTCGGTGACGATGCCGAGCATACCTTCGGAGCCGGTGAACAGCGCCAGCAGGTCGAAGCCGGGGCTGTCCAGGGCGTCGCTGCCGAGGGTCAGGCGCTCGCCCTCGACGGTGAGGATCTCCACCTTGAGCAGGTTGTGCACGGTCAGACCGTACTTCAGGCAGTGCACGCCGCCGGCATTCTCGGCGACATTGCCGCCGATCGAGCAGGCGATCTGCGAGGAAGGGTCCGGCGCGTAGTACAAACCGTGGGGCGCCGCCGCCTGGGAAATCGCCAGGTTGCGCACGCCAGGCTGGACCCTGGCGAAGCGGCCCTGCGGGTTGACTTCGAGGATGCGGTTGAACCGTGCCATCACCAGCAGGATGCCCTGGCTCAGCGGCAACGCGCCGCCCGACAGACCGGTGCCGGCGCCCCGTGCTACCACCGGCACTCCGCGCTGGTGGCAGAGCCGCAGCAGCGCCTGCACCTGCTCCAGCCGCTCGGGCAGTGCCACCAGCAGGGGCAGCGTGCGGTAGGCCGAGAGGCCGTCGCACTCATAGGGCTTGAGGTCTTCGCTGCGGTGCAGGATGTCCAGGTCGGGCAGGGCCTCGCGCAGGGCGGCCAGCAGCGCCGGCTTGTCCACGCTTGGCAATGGGCCGTCGACACGTTCGTCGTAGAGGATGTTCATCGGCGCTCCTGCGCAGTGGCCTATTGCGCCAGTTGCCTGATCATTGCCACCGTCAGGTACAGGCGCGGCGCCACGCTGGCGATCTCCATGTACTCGTCGTCGCCATGCAGGCCGGCGCCGACCACCCCCAGGGTTTCCAGCACGGCCGGCTTGTCGCTGTCGGGCACGTAGGCGTAGCCGGCGTCGGTACCAAAGCGCATGGCGATGGGCTGCAGTTGCCGGTCGATCTTGCTGTAGAGCTGCCGCGCAGTTTGTGCAAGCTGCGTGGAGGCGTCGTTCTTCGCCAGAGGCGGACGGCCTTTTTCCATGACCAGCTCGACCTGGGTATCGGCGACCAACTGCTTCTTGATGATCCGCAAGGCATTCTCCTGCACCCGCTCGGTCTCGCTCAGGTCGGAATAACGCATGTCGGCCTCGGCGCTGGCCAGGGCAGGGATGATGTTGGCCTTTTCCCCGGCCTTGGCCAGGGTCCAGTTGACGGTGGTGCCCTTGTCCTTGTCGCCGAGAGCGTTCAATTGCAGCAACTGGTGCGCCAGTTCGATCAGCGCGTTGCGCCCGGCCTCGGGCGCGGAGCCGGCGTGGGAGGCACGGCCGTTCACCGTGAGTTTCAGGCGGTTGATGCCGTTGGTGGCGACGGTCACCGCGTCCTTGTCCGGTGGCTCGTAGGAAAAGACGAAGTCGTGCTGGCGTGCCAGCTCGGCGATTAGCTGCCTGGAGCCTGCCGAGCCCATTTCCTCGTCCGGGTTGAACAGCACGGTGAGGGTGCGATAGCCCTTGTACTGCTGGTCCTGCAGCAGCTTCAGCGCATGCAGGATCATCGCCACGCCGCCCTTGGCATCGGCCACGCCAGGGCCATAGGCGCGTTCGCCTTCGATACGGAACGGGCGCTTGGCCACGGTACCGGGACCGAACACCGTGTCGTAGTGGACCATCAGCAGGAAGTCCTTGTCGCCGGTGCCCTTGAATGTGCCGACGATGTTGTCGCCCACCGACGGCGTGGCCGGCTGGGTGGTGACCTTGGCGCCCAGGGCCTCAAGGCGTTTCACCAGCTCGGCGCCGACCTGTTTCAGGCCCGCCTCGGTACCGGTGCCGGTGTCCACCGAAACCAGGGACTTGAGGGTTTCCAGGTAATGGGGCTGTTCGGCCTGGGCCTGGCTGTACAGCTCCTGGGGCGTGGGCTCGGCGGCCTGGGCGGTGGCGCAGGCGAGGGCTAGGGCCAGAGTGCAAAGTCGCAGATGCATGGGCAGGGTCTCGTTGTCATGAACCCTTCAGCGTAGACCCTACCCGATGAATGGCCGCCCGAGCCGTCGTGTCTACAGGCCGTAACGATGCGCCAGACGCTGGTTTGACAACTGCCCGGCCAGGCCCAGGCGGGCACCTTCAAAGGCTTCGTAGCGCTCGAACTCATGCAGTGACGGGATCGAGATCAACCGCTGCGCATCGAAGTCCTGCAACGCCGCCTCGACCAGGTCCTGCGCCGTCATCACGATAGCCGGGTCGAGGTTTTCCACCGGCAGCCCGCCGATGGCCCAGAAGTCCGTGGCGGTGGCGCCGGGCAGCACGGCCTGGACCTGCACGCCGCTGCCGGCCAGTTCCTTGTGCAGCGACTGGCTGAAGGCGGTGACATAGGCCTTGCTCGCGCCATACACGCCATTCAGCAGTTCGGGCGCCAGGCTCACCACCGACGAGATGTTGATCACCGCGCCGCGCCCGCGGCCGACGAAACCGGGTACCGCCGCGTAGGTCAGGCGGGTGAGGGCAGTGACGTTGAGGGCGATCATCCGGCTCATCTGCTCCACGTCGCTGTCCAGCAGCGAAGTGTGGGTGCCGACCCCTGCATTGTTGACCAGCAGGTCGATGCTGGCGTCCTCGCGCAGGCGCGCTTCGATGGATGCCAGGTCCCGGGCATCGGCCAGGTCCGCCGGCAGTACCTCGACGCTGCGGCCGGTCAGGGTGGTGAGGCGCTCAGCCTGCGCGTTGAGGCGTTCGCGGTTGCGCGCCACCAGGATCAGGTCGTGGCCACGGCGGGCCAGTTGTTCGGCGTACACAGCACCGATGCCGGTGGATGCGCCAGTGATGAGTGCGGTGCCTTTCGAGCTCATGGTTGTGACTCCGTGGGTTGGGGTGAGGCCATGATGCTAGGCTTTGCCGTTGGCGCAAATGACGCATATAGTACGTATTCGAGACATGCTCCGGAGTGTACCCATGCATCGGGTCGGTTATCTGTTGTGCGAAGGTTTCCAGGTGATGGCGCTGGCCTCGCAGTCGGTGTTCGAGTTCGCCAACCTGCTGGCCGGGCGGCCGGTCTACGCCTTGGGCAACTTCAGTGTCGCAGGCGGCCCGCTGCGTTCGTCGCTGGGCCTGGTGCTCGACACCCAGGCGGTAGGGTCGCCGAGCCATGCCGATACCTGGCTGGTGGCGGGCACCTTGTCGCCGGTCGACTTACCGCCTACACCCGAGTCGGTCACACTGGTGCGGCGCCTCGGCGGCCAGGCCCGGCGCACGGCGGGCATCTGCACCGGGGCTTTCATACTGGCGCAGGCCGGCCTGCTCGACGGGCGCCGCGCCACCACCCACTGGGCCTTTGCCCGTGAGTTCCGCGAGATGTTCCCGCGCATCCAGCTGGAGGAAGACCGCATCTTCATCGCCGATGGCAACCTGTGGACCTCGGCCGGCATGACCGCCTGCATCGACATGGCCCTGGGCATGGTCGAGCAGGACCTGGGCGCCGAGATCGCCCGGGGCGTGGCCCATCGCCTGGTGATGCACCAGCGCCGTTCGGGCGGGCAATCGCAACATTCACAGCTGTTGGCCATGGCGCCACGCTCGGACCGTATCCAGGCGGCGCTGGAGCATGTGCGCGGGCACCTGGGGCAGCCCCTGACCGTCGAGACACTGGCCGAGGTGGCGCACCTGAGCCCGCGTCAGTTCAGTCGCGTGTTCAGCGCCGAGACCGGTGAATCGCCGGCCAAGGCCATCGAGCGGCTGCGCCTGGAGGCGGCGCGGCTGTTGATCGAACAGAGCCGCCACAGCCTTGATGTGGTAGCTCGCGAGACCGGTTTTCGCGATCGTCGGCATCTGCGCGAGGCGTTCCTGCGCGGCTTCGGCATTCCGCCGCAGGCCGTGCGCCGCGATGCGCGGCGCCTGGACAGCGAGGTGCCGGCATGAAGAAACTCGTGCGCATGGACGACCTGCAGGTGTTCGTCAGTACCGTGGCAACCGGCAGTTTCTCCGCGGCGGCGCGCCAGCTGGACATCTCGCCGGCCCTGGCCAGCGGCGCCGTGCAGCGCCTGGAACGCAGCCTGGGGTTCCGCCTGCTGGTGCGTTCGACCCGGCGCCTGCGCCTGTCGGATGAAGGCCAGCGCTACCTGCCCCATGCGCGGCAGGTGCTCGAGGCACTGGTAGAGGGCGAAATGGCCTTGGAGCAAGGGCGCGAAGAGATCGGCGGGGCGCTGCGCCTGTCGATGCCCTCGGACCTGGGGCGCAATGTGCTGCTGCCCTGGCTCGACGAGTTCCAGTTGCAGCACCCGGGCATCAGCCTGCAACTGCGCCTGAGCGACCAGGTGGCGGACATGGTGGGGGATCGCCTGGATGCCAGTATCCGCTACGGCCAGTTGGCCGATTCGGGACTGGTGGCGCTGCCCCTGGCCCCGGACAACCGCCGCACGCTGTGCGCCGCGCCGAGCTATATCGCCCGCCATGGCACGCCGCGCACGCCGGAGGAACTGGCCGGGCACAACTGCCTGCGCTATGTGATGGGTGAGCAGACCCACGAGCGTTGGGGTTTTCACCTGCCGGACGGGGTCAGGACGGTGAGCGTTTCGGGCGACCGCACCAGTGACGACGCCGATGTCGTTCGCCGTTGGGCGGTGGCGGGGCTGGGGATCGTCTACAAGTCGCGGCTGGATGTGCTGGCCGATGTGCGGGCCGGGCGGCTGGTGGAGCTGTTCCCACCAGAATGCTGCCAGGTGGCGCCGCTGCAACTGGTGTGCGTGCACCGCCAGGCGGTGTCGCCGGCGATCCAGCGGTTGCGCAGCTACCTCGGGGAGAAGTTTGCCGAGCTTGGCTAGCAAGGCGCCTGCAGGTACGTCATCGCGCCTACAGGGCCCCTATCGGACTAGAAACCTTCCAGTACAACCTTGCCCTTTGCCTTGCCGCTTTCGATCAACTCGTGGGCGCGGCGCAGGTTGGCCGCGTTGATCGCGCCGAAATGCTCGCCCAGCGTGGTCTTGATCACGCCTTCATCGACCAGCCCGGCGATTCGCTCCAGCAGTGCGTGCTGCTTGATCATGTCGGTGGTCTGGTACAGCGAACGGGTGAACATCAGCTCCCAGTGCAACGACAGCGACTTGCGCTTGAGGGGCACCACGTCGAGGCTGGCCGGGTCGTCGATCAGTGCCAGGCGGCCTTGTGGGCGCAGCACCTCGACCAACTGGGCGAAGTGGCGGTCGGTGTGGGTCAGGCTGATCACCAGGTCCACCTGGCCAATGCCCACTGCCTCCAGCTGGGGTGCCAGCGGCTGGTTGTGATCGATCACCTGGTGGGCGCCGAGTTGGCGTACCCAGGCCTGGGTTTCAGGGCGGGAGGCGGTGCCGATCACGGTGAGGTTGGTGAGCTGGCGCGCCAGCTGGGTGAGGATCGAGCCCACGCCACCGCCGGCGCCGACGATCAGCAGGCTTTGCCCTTCGCCGCCGCCTTCGCGCACGCCCAGGCGGTCGAACAGCAGCTCCCAGGCGGTGATCGAGGTCAGCGGCAGGGCGGCGGCGCTGGCATTGTCCAGGCTGCGCGGCTTGTGGCCGACGATGCGCTCATCGACCAGATGCAGTTCGCTGTAGCTGCCGGGACGGTCGATGGCACCGGCATAGAAAACCTCGTCGCCGGGCTGGAACAGGGTCACCTGTTCACCGATGGCGCGCACCACACCGACCGCATCCCAGCCCAGCACCTTGGGTTGGCTGGTGCTGCCGCTGCCGGCGCGGACCTTGGTATCGACCGGGTTGACCGCGATGGCGCGGACCTCCACCAGCAAATCGCGTGGGCCGGGGACAGGGGCGGGCAGGTCGCTGTCATAGAGCGAGGCCGGGTCGGTAAGCGGCAGGCCGTGTTGGGTGAAGACGATGGCTTTCATGGCATCAGGGTCCCTGAGTGGTAGGTAGGGCAACCTTAGCCTGCAAGATTTATCGCAAAAACATCGCAATCACGGGAACAGTTTCAGCATTTTCTTGAAAATGTAGCGGCCATGCTGGTCAGAACCAGCGATCGTTGCGTTTGCGCCCACGGGTCAGCGCCGGCAGGATCAGCCCCGCCAGCAGCCCGGCGCCGGCGATGCTGCCGCCATACACCATGTAGCGCATCATCACCTGCTTGTTCTCGTCACCCAGGCGCGCCTGGGTGTCGCGCAGGCTCGACTGGCTCTGCTCGAGCTGCTCGTTGAGTGCCTTGTTGCGGGTTTCCAGCTCGTCGATCAGCGCCTTGCGCGAGTCGAGGGTCTCCTGCATGCCCTGCACGCGGTTCTTCCAGCTGTCGTCGATGGTCTTGAGCTGGCCGGACAGTTCGGCCACCTGGGCGTCGAGCTGCGGCAGGCGCTCGCTCTGACCGGGCACCGCCTGCAGGTCGCTGGTGAGGATCCACACCAGGTCGCCGCTTTGCCCGCGTACCTGGCTGTAGTTGCCTTGGCTGGTGACCAGGGTGACCTTCTGCCCGGACTTGAGCGTGCCGACGATGCGGTGGCCATCGGTAGGGCCGCTGCGTACGTAAGTGTTCAGGCTGTCACTGACCCAACGCGCATCAGTGGCCGGCTCTTCGGCGTGGGCCGGGGCGGCGAGGGCGATCAGGGCGGCGATCAGGCCACCGCGCAGGGCGGTGAGGGCAGGGGAAGCGGGCTGGATGTCTGGCATGCTGGTCTTCGCTGAAACAGGACGAATGAAGGCCCGATGACTGGGCCGGCGATCCGGTCGGGTGGATTGACCGTCAGCGAAAGACCGTTTTTTTGTGGGCAGGTTCACCACCTGGCG
Organism: Pseudomonas sp. FW305-96; assembly: GCF_058783825.1. Classification (NCBI taxonomy): domain Bacteria; kingdom Pseudomonadati; phylum Pseudomonadota; class Gammaproteobacteria; order Pseudomonadales; family Pseudomonadaceae; genus Pseudomonas; species Pseudomonas sp. FW305-96. The sequence goes on along the minus strand of NZ_JBYSYW010000005.1, from coordinate 198,344 downwards.
CAGGAAATATCTGCAAAATATTGCGAAAAATCAGGAGTTATTGGCTGCTGTGGGCGCCAGTTCGCCGGCGAAAGGGCCGCAAAGCGGCCCCCAGTGCCCTCAGGCCACTACTTCATAGCACGGCACATACGCGGCCCCACCGGGCAACTTCATGCGGTGCTGGTCGACGAACGCCTGCAGCAGGCGCCCGAGCGGGTCGAGGATCGCCGCATCGCCGCGGATCTGGTAAGGCCCGTGCTCCTCGATCAGGCGGATGCCCTTGTCCTTGACGTTGCCGGCAACGACACCCGAGAACGCCCGGCGCAGGTTGGCCGCCAGCTCATGGGGCGGCAAGTCGCGGCGCAGGGCCAGGTTGGCCATGTTCTCGTGGGTCGGGTCGAACGGGCGCTGGAAGCCTTCGTCGATCTTCAGCAGCCAGTTGAAGTGGAAGGCGTCGTTGCGCTCGCGGCGGAACTGCTTGACTGCCTTCAGCCCCTCGACCATCTGCCGGGCCACTTCGGCCGGGTCGTCGATGATGATCTGGTAGTGGCGTTGCGCCGCCTCGCCGAGGGTGGCGCCGACGAAGGCATGCAACTGCAGCAGGAACGGCTCGGCGCTGCGCGGCCCGGTGAGCACCACCGGGAACGGCAGGCCCTGGTTGTCCGGGTGCATGAGGATGCCGAGCAGGTAGAGGAACTCCTCGGCGGTACCGGCGCCGCCGGGGAAGATGATGATGCCGTGGCCGACACGCACGAAGGCTTCAAGACGCTTCTCGATGTCCGGCAGGATCACCAGCTCGTTGACGATCGGGTTGGGCGCCTCGGCGGCGATGATGCCCGGCTCGGTCAGGCCCAGGTAGCGGCTGCCGTGCATGCGCTGCTTGGCATGGGCGATGGTGGCGCCCTTCATCGGCCCTTTCATCACGCCCGGACCGCAGCCGGTGCAGACATCCAGCTTGCGCAGGCCCAGCTCGTGGCCGACCTTCTTGGTGTACTGGTATTCCTCGGTGCTGATCGAGTGGCCGCCCCAGCACACCACCATCTTCGGCTCGACACCGGGGCGCAGGGTGCGGGCGTTGCGCAGCAGGTGGAAGACGTAGTCGGTGATGCCTTGCGAGCTTTCCAGGTCGATGCGCTGGCTGGCCAGTTCGCTCTCGGTGTAGACGATGTCGCGCAGGGCGCTGAACAGCATCTCGCGGGTACTGGCAATCATCTCGCCATCGACGAAGGCGTCGGCCGGGGCGTTGAGCAGTTCCAGGCGCACGCCGCGGTCCTGCTGGTGGATGCGCACCTCGAAGTCCTTGTAGGCCTCGAGGATGGTCTTGGCATTGTCGACATGGGCGCCGGTGTTGAGGATGGCCAGGGCGCACTGGCGGAACAGGGTGTAGAGGCTGCCGGTACCGACTTCGCTCAGTTGCTGGACTTCACGTTGCGACAGCGTCTCCAGGCTGCCCTTGGGGCTGACGGAGGCGTTGATGACATTGCGTTGGGGCATCTGGTCTTTCCTGTGCGGGTAAAACATCCTTCTTGGACAACACCATACAAGCAAATGTGCGTGGCAACGAGGGCCTTGGTGAAAAACCTTGGACCGCAGTGCCTAGCCTGTGGGAGCCGGCTTGCCGGCGAAAGGGCTGCATGGCAGCCCCGGGGTTATTGGACGTTGAACACATGCCGCAGGTACGCCACGAAGTTCTCATCCCGGCATTGGGTCTTGCCTGGGCTGTCGGAAATCTTCGCCACCGGCGCGCCGTTGCAGGCGGTCATCTTGATCACCATGTTCATCGGCGTGACGCCGGGGATGTCGCAGGTCAGGTTGGTGCCGATGCCGAAGCTGACGTTGATCCGCCCGTGCAGGGCGCGGTAGAGGGTCAGCATCTTCTCGAAGTCCAGCCCGTCGGAGAAAATCAGGGTCTTGCCCTTCGGGTCCATACCCAGCCGTTCATAGTGGGCGATGGCTTTCTCGGCCCAGGCCAGCGGCTCGCCCGAGTCATGGCGCAGGCCATCGAAGAGTTTGGCGAAGTACAGGTCGAAGTCCTTCATGAACGCGTCCATGCCGATGCAGTCGGTCAGGGCGATGCCAAGCTGGCCGCGGTACTCGCGCACCCAGCACTCGAGGGCGGCGGCCTGGCTGTCCACCAGGCGCGGGCCGAGCTGCTGGTGGGCCATGAACCATTCGTGGGCCATGGTGCCGATAGGCTTGACCTGGTACTCGCGGGCCAGGTGCACGTTGCTGGTGCCGACGAAGCGCCCGGGGAAATCGCGCTTGAGGATGTGCACCACCTCTTCCTGCACCCGGTAGGAGAAACGCCGGCGGGTGCCGAAGTCGGCCAACTGCAGGCCGGCCAGTTCGTCGCCGCTGGCCTCGGCCTTGAGCCAGTCGAGCTTCTGGTAGAGGCGCTCACCGACCTGTTCGATCACCACCTCGCGGTAGCGATAGCGGTTGCGTACTTCACTGATGATCGCCAGCAGCGGGATCTCGAACAGGATCACGTGCAGCCAGGGGCCGCGCAGGCGGATCGCCAGCTGCCCGGCGTCGTCCAGGCCCACCTGCACAAAACGCAGGTTGAAGCGGAACAGGCTGAGGAAGCGGATGAAGTCCGGCTTGATGAACGGGATCTTCTCCAGGTAGGCCAACTGGTCGTGGGTGATCGACACATCGGCCAACTGATCGACCTGGTAGCGGATCTCGGCGAGGTAGGGCGCCAGGTCCTCGTTGTTGCGGCAGCGGAACTCCCATTCCACCTCGGCGTTGGGGTAGTTGTGCAGCACCGCCTGCATCATGGTGATCTTGTAGAAGTCGGTGTCCAGCAGGTTCTGGATGATCCGTGGGCCAAAAACGCTGTCGCTCATGGGCGAGCCTCCTTGAGAGCGCTGAGCTGGGCGTCGAGGGCCTGTTCGTCGCCGCACAGCTGGATGCCCGCATTGGCCATTTCAGTGCAGGCAGCCTGTGCGCCTTCGATGCTCAGTGCACGGCAGGCCGGCAGGTACACCAACACCTCGAAATCGGCGCGGCGCAGTTGCAGGGCGGTGGTGCGCACGCAGTAGTCCAGCGCCAGGCCACCGACGATGATCGCCTGCACCTGTTGCACCTTGAGGAACTCGATGACCCCAGTGGAGCGGCGTTCGGCCAGGTCGTGGTAGCAGGCGCCGTAGGGGTGCAGGTCGGGTTCGACGCCTTTCCAGACGAAGTAGTCGTAGTCGATGGGGGCGGGCAGGCCGGGGAGCAGTTCGAATCCAGGCGTGCCGGGGACGCAGTGGCTGACCCAGGTCAGGTCGGCGTTGGCCAGGGCCAGGGGTTGCAGCATCTGGGCCGGCTCGGCGACTACCCAGGCGGCGTTTGCCGGGTGGGCGTCCTTGCTGCCCAAGCGCAGCGTGGCACGCTGGGCCATGGTGTTGAGCGCAGGCGCGATCAGGTGGCCGCCAGGTACCGGCAACTCCTGGGGAGCGTTGGCGGTAAAGCCGTTTTGCGCGTCGACGTCGAAGCTGGCGATGATCATGGGCAGAGGTCCTCGGCTGAGATGGCCATATAATTCATCTGGTGTACTATGTGTGTCAAGGCTATTCCCACATTAGAATTAGCCCTTGATAGATTTAATGGCCCTGGTGGAATATAGGCGGGTTATCAGAAGGAATCGTACCGTGAGCACAGCACAAGTCCTGGCCAGCGTGGATATCATTGCCCTGCGCCTGTCGCCGCACACCCTTCGCCTGGAGGTGTTGTTGCACCGGCGTGGACGCGAGCCTTACGAAGGGCAATGGGCCCTGCCAGGTGTGATCGTCAATGGCAGCACCTCGGACAACAGTCTGGATGCCGCCGCCGCCCGTGTCCTGGCGGAAAAGGCCAAGGTGGTCCCCCGCCATCTGGAACAGGTAGGCACTGAAGGCAATGGCGTTCGCGACCCACGGGGCTGGACCTTGAGCACCTACTATCTGGCGCTGCTCGATCCGGCGGTCGTGGTAGAAAACGCCCAGGTTGCCTTCTTTGACCTTCAAAGCGTTCTGTCGCGTGAGCTGTCGCTGCCGTTCGACCATGGCCTGCTGGTCGAGCGCGCCGGTGAGCGGTTGGCGGCCAAGGCCGTGTACACCAACCTGCCGTTGTACCTGGCGCCCGAGCGGTTCACTGTGCTGGACGCTCTGGCAGCGGTGCAGGCGTGCCTGGGGCAGGTGGTCAACAACACCTCGCTGCGCAAACGCCTTGAACGCATGAAGAGCGAAGGCTGGGTGCAGGACACCGGCGAGAAGAACCAGCCCAGGCTGGGACGGCCACAGCAACTGTACCGGCATACGCCGCAGGGGAACGGGGCGTTCATGTTCGATCGGAGCCTGCTGGCGGGAGGATAGTCAGGACAGGTCGCGGGCTCTTCCTGCAGTTGTCGAGTAGCGACTATCCTTGCCCCATGACAAACCTGCCTCCCATACGCCACCCTTGTCCGCCGGGCGCCTGCGACTGCGGCCGCGAACACTTGGCCGAGGGCCCCGAGCGGCGCATCCTGCTGCTCACCCGCGAGGAGGAGAAGCGCCTGGTCGAGCGCCTGGAAAACCTGAAGGATCTGGAGGACCTGCAGCGCCTGCAGGCGCGCCTCTACGAACAACTGGGCATCCGCGTGCATATCGCCCCGGGCTTCAACGAGGTACGCACCATGCGCGGTATTGTCATCGAGCTTGCGGTGCAGACGGGGCTGTGCCGCAAGACCCGCCAGTCGATCCCCGCTGCCATCCGCCGCGGGCTGGAGCGCAATCCGCAGGTGGCCTTCCGCCTGCTCGACGCCCACGACCTGCTGCGCGATGCTTGAAATCCAATACGTGGCGGCGATGCTTGCAATTCAATTTAATACAGAAATACTGCTTCACTCTGCTGCGTATCGGCTAATAAATGGGGAGCGAAACAGTGGATTTGGATTATCTAGGTGTTGAAGCCTTGGTGGCGGAGTTGGCTGAGCAGGATGAAGTGCTGGCGGAGGTTGTTAGATCTTTCTTATTGAGTAATCCGAGTGATCGCCTCAGGAATAGCTTCAGAAAGGCTTTCAATCGTCTGCGCGCCAAGGTGAAAGCAAGCGATTTTCTCTGTTGCTTTCAAGGCTGTACAAATGCCGCGATCAGGTCGCACGAGATAGCTGAAAGTCGACAGATCAGGTTCCTTGCTGAAAGGGAAAATGATCGAGTGTTTGTAGACGTTCTCACGGATGATCTAAGAGGAAATCCCTATGAGATGTGCTTCAAAGAGACGCCTGTGAAGTCGGCTACGACATTCATTGGTTATTGCAAGGAGCATGATGGCAAATTGTTTTTTGAGCTCGACAAGATGTCCGACCCAGACAATTTTCATTTGATGAACCTTCAGTTCATGAGAACGCTCGGAAGGGAGAAGACTGAATGCGACCAGAAAATACGCGCTATGAAGATTATGGTTGATGAGCTTGAGGCAATTGCGCTTGAAAACCCTGGGGATGGGTTTGAAGAAGCCAGGCTGATAATGATGGGGCATCTTGATGATCAGCAGGCAGCGAGAGAACGGGTTGCCTATGTTCACGATAAAGTGGCGGTTGATGTGCAGGAAGGCAAGCAGCCGATTGTGGTGAAGAAGTTTTCGGTTAATGAGCCTGGCTATATGTTTTCTACCTGTATGGACACGACGCGTCCAGGAGAGGATTATTTTTTTACGTTCCTGGCAAAAAAGAATTTTGATGGAGAGTCGTTTTTCTATGTTGGAGCGCTTGATAATAGATTCAAGCAGGAGATTTTCGAATATTGTGATATTTCGACGCAGCAGGGGCGATGGGATGTCTCTGACTTAATGCTTGCGCTCAAGGATAGGTTGATATTTTCTCCTGGATTCAAGGGGATGCTGGACGAAGGGATGAAAAAGATATTTTGCAGATCCCGGCTCGAGCTGGGAGGAATTGATAAGTTCCTTGTTGAGCAGCACCTGTTTCCCAGCTCGAGTGTGTGAGTGCCGATTCGGTGGCAATCGAATCGACTGCGGATGAGTCGGTGCGATGATATCCGCAGGTTCGTCAATGGTTCTATGTTTACACGACGCCTGAGCCTCAGCGCATCGCCGCCAGCTTAATGCCGAAGCCGACCAGGCAAGCACCTGCCAGGCGTTCGAGCAGGTTGGCGATGCGCGGGCTGGCGCGCATGCGCTCGGCCAGTCGGTGGGTAAGGAACACCGCGATCAGCCCGTAGAGCAAGGTAAGCCCGGCCACTGTCAGCGCCATGAAGGCGAAGGTGACCACGCCCTGGTGGCGCACCGGGTCGATGAACAGCGGGAAGAACGCCATGTAGAACATGATCGCCTTGGGGTTGAGCAGGGTGATCATCATGGTCTGGCGCAGGTAGCGGCCGCTGGCCATGCGGCTCTCGCGCGGGGCGCCGCCGGGCTTGCTCAGCACCATGCGCAGGCCGAGCCAGGCCAGGTAGGCGGCGCCGGCCCACTGCACCACGTGGAAGGCGGTGGGGTAGGTGGCCAGCAAGGTGGCCACGCCGGCCACCGCCAGCCACATCAGCACCTGGTCGCCAAGGATCACCCCGAAGGTGGCGGCCAGCCCGCCCTTGATGCCGCCCTTGCCGGTGGCGGTGATCAGGGCGAAGTTGCCGGGCCCGGGGATCGCCAGGAGGATGAGGAACGCGATCACGAAAGCGCCGTAGTCGGTCACGCCGAGCATGGGGATTCTCCTGGGGGTGTTGGGCGGGCAGATTACGATATATGCCATTATTCGCGGCAGTTGCAAAGCCATGACGGCACAGGGAGGTGTTGCTGGCGGTCAAGAGCGTGAGGCCGATCCTAGGTCTTTGCGCCCGAGACTATTGACCGAGTAAGGGCCTCCAGGTGTTCACCGCAAGCCTTGCTCTGCCTATCAGATCGAGCGCCGCCCGTGCGGCGCTCGATCTCAAGAACGCTGCAACTCCAACGCCGAACACCTTGAAAGGCCGATCCAGGGGATACGCCTAGGCACCAGCGGCGCATAAAAAAGCCCCGAAGACCAAGGCCTTCGGGGCAAACGGTTGGGGGAGGAACCAACCAAAGGAGTCTTCACATCAGGGGGCGGTCAGCGCGAACTGGCCACCACTTCGGGTTGCCAGCCGCCGCCAAGCGCCTTGTAGATCGCGACGATGCCGCTGTAGAGCTCGACCTCGCCCTGGGCCTGGGCGTCTTCGGCGCTCAGGCGCTCGCGCTCGGCGTCGAGCAGCACCAGGTAATCCACCGTGCCTTCGCGGTAGCGCACCGAGGCCAGGTCCGCCGCCTTGCGGCTGGCGTCGCTCTGGCGCATCAGCGCCAGCAGGCGCTGCTGGCGCTTGCCGTAGTCGCTGAAGGCGTTGGAGGACTCTTCCAGGGCCAGCAGCACTTGCTGTTCGTAGTTGGCCAGCGCCCCTTCGGCATCGGCCTTGGCGCCGCGCAGGCGGGCGCGCACGCTGCCCAGGTCGAACGCCGCCCAGGTGATGCTCGGGCCCAGCGCCCAGGCGTTGGCCGCCGAGGAGCCGATCTGCGAACCGCGGGCGGCGGTGAAGCCGAGGAAGCCACTCAAGCTGACCCGCGGGAACAGGTCAGCGGTGGCCACGCCGACGTTGGCAGTGGCCGCAGCCAGCTGGCGCTCGGCGCTGCGGATGTCCGGGCGGCGGCGCAGCAGCTCGCCGGGGTCGCCCACCGGCAAGGCCTTGGCGATGGCCGGCAGGGCCTTGGGCGACAGGTCCACGGCCATCGCGTCCGGGCGCTGGCCGAGCAGGGTGGCAATGCGGTTCTTCGCCCGTACCTGTTCGGCCTGCAATTGCGGCACGGTGGCTTCGACACCCGCCAGGCGGGCGTCGGCGCGCACCACGTCGAGCTCGTTGCCGACCCCGGTGTCGCGCAGGGTCACGGTGATGTCCCGCGACTGCTGCTGGGTCTTCAAGTTGGCCACGGCGATCTGCTCGCGCAGTTGCGCGCCACGCAATTGACCGTAGGCGTCGACCAGCTCGGCGATCAGGCTGACCTGCAGTTGCTGCAGGTCAGCCTCGGCCGCCGCTTCCTGGGCTTCGCTGGCCTCGATCTGGCGCTGGATGCGGCCGAACAGGTCAAGCTCCCAGGCCATGTCCAGGCCCAGGTCATAGCGTTCGCTGTTGACTCGGCGCTCGGTCTGGCCAGGGACCTGGCCCTTGCCCAGCTCGCTGCTGGCGCGGCTGGTGACCACGGGGATCTGGTCGTTGGACACGTCCTCGCGAATCGACCGCGCCGCTTTCAGGCGGGCGAAGGCCACGCGCAGGTCGCGGTTGCCGTCCAGCGATGCCTGCACCAGCTGGTTCAGCACCGGGTCGTCGAACTGTTTCCACCACACGCTCTCGAAGCGGCTGCGGTCATAGGCTTTGGCTTCAAGGCCGGCGTCCAGCTTGGCCGGTTCGGTCAGCGGGGCCTGGTAGTCCGGGCCCACCGCGCAGGCCGCCAGGGCCAGTGCCAGCAGGCTCGGGGTCAGGGGTTTGAGCAACTTCATGCATGGTTCTCCAGTGCCACGGCGTGCTCGGCCTTGCGGGCCTGGCGACGCTCGACGAAACGGCGGATCAGGAAGAAGAACACCGGGGTCAGGAACAGGCCGAACACGGTCACCCCGATCATCCCCGAGAACACCGCCACACCCATGGCGTGACGCATCTCGGCACCGGCGCCGGATGAGAACACCAGCGGCACCACACCCATGATGAAGGCGATCGAGGTCATCAGGATCGGCCGCAGACGCAGACGGCAGGCTTCCAGTACCGCAGCCAGCGGGTCGAGGCCCTTGGCCTGTTCATCCTTGGCGAACTCGACGATCAGGATCGCGTTCTTGCACGCCAGGCCCACCAGTACGATCAGGCCGATCTGGGTGAAGATGTTGTTGTCGCCACCGGAGATGATCACCCCGGTGATGGCCGACAGCAGGGTCATCGGCACGATCAGGATCACCGCCAGCGGCAGGCTCCAGCTTTCGTACTGGGCGGCCAGCACCAGGAACGCCAGCAGCACGCACAGCGGGAACACGAACAGTGCGGTATTGCCCGAGAGGATCTGCTGGTAGGTCAGGTCGGTCCACTCGAAGGTCATGCCGTTGGGCAGCTCTTCTTTGAGCAGCTTCTCGATTGCAGCCTCGGCCTGGCCGGAGCTGTAGCCGGGGGCCGCAGCGCCGTTGATTTCGGCGGTGATGAAGCCGTTGTAGTGCATCACGCGGTCAGGCCCCGAGGTGTCGCTGACCTTGAGGAAGGTCGCCAGCGGGATCATCTCGCCCAGGTTGTTGCGTACCTTCAGCTGGCCGATCTGCTCGGCGTCGAGGCGGAACTGCTGCTCGGCCTGGACGTTGACCTGGTAGGTGCGGCCAAAGCGGTTGAAATCGTTGGTGTACAGCGAGCCCAGGTAGACCTGCAGGGTGTCGAAGATGTCGTTGATCGCCACGCCATGGGTCTTGGCCTTTTCCCGGTCGATGGCGGCATCGACCTGCGGCACGTTGACCTGGTAGCTGGTGAACAGGCCCGCCAGTTCCGGCACGTTGTGGCTCTTGGCGATGATGTTCTGGGTTTCCTTGTACAGCGCTTCATAGCCCAGGTTGCCGCGGTCCTCGATCTGCAGGCGGAAGCCGCCGATGGTGCCCAGGCCTTGTACCGGCGGAGGCGGGAAGATCGCGATGTAGGCGTCCTGGATATCGGCGAACTGGGCGTTCAGTGCGGCCGCGATGGCTGCCGCCGACTGGCTCGGGTCCTTGCGCTCGTCGAACGGCTTGAGCGGGGTGAACACGATGCCGCTGTTCGGGCTGTTGGTGAAACCGTTGATCGACAGGCCCGGGAAGGCCACCGAGTCGGCCACGCCTGGCTGCTTGAGGGCGATCTCGCTCATCTTCTTGATCACCGCCTCGGTGCGGTCGAGGCTGGCGGCGTCAGGCAACTGGGCGAAGGCCACCAGGTACTGCTTGTCCTGGGACGGCACGAAGCCGGTCGGGGTGGACGAGAAGCCCAGGTAGGTCAGGCCCATCAGGCCGGCATACACGAACAGGGCGATACCGCTGGAGCGGATGACCCGGCGCACGCCACCGACATAGCCATGGCTGGCGCGGTCGAAGAAGCGGTTGAACGGGGCGAACAGCCAGCTGCCCAGCAGTTTTTCCAGGAACCGCGAGAAACGGTCCTTGGGCGCGTGGTGGTCCTTGAGCAGCACGGCGGCCAGGGCCGGCGACAGGGTCAGCGAGTTGAACGCCGAGATCACGGTGGAGATGGCGATGGTCAGGGCGAACTGTTTGTAGAACTGCCCGGTAAGGCCCGAGATGAACGCCGCCGGCACGAACACGGCGCACAGCACCAGCGCCGTGGCGATGATCGGCCCGGTCACTTCGCTCATGGCCTTTTGCGTGGCTTCCAGCGGTTTCAGGCCCAGTCCGATGTTGCGTTCGACGTTCTCCACCACGACGATGGCGTCGTCCACCACGATACCGATGGCCAGCACCAGACCGAACAGCGATAGCGCGTTGAGTGAGAAACCGAACAGGTGCATGACCGCAAAGGTACCGATCAGCGACACGGGCACGGCCAGCAGCGGAATGATCGAGGCGCGCCAGGTCTGCAGGAACAGGATGACGACCAGCACCACCAGGACCAGCGCTTCGAACAGGGTGTGCACCACCGCCTCGATGGAACCACGGACGAACACGGTCGGGTCATAGACGATGCTGTAGTCCATGCCTTCGGGGAAGTCCTTCTTCAGCTCGGCCATCTTTGCCCGCACTTCGTCGGAGATCTCGATGGCGTTGGAGCCCGGGCGCTGGAAGATCGGGATGGCCACCGCCGGCTGGTTGTTCAGCAGCGAGCGCAGGGCGTACTGGCTGGAGCCGAGTTCGACCCGGGCGATGTCCTTCAGGCGGGTGATCTCGCCGTTGGCGCCGGCACGGATGATGATGTTCTCGAACTCTTCCTCGTTGACCAGGCGGCCCTGGGTGTTGATCGACAGCTGGAAGCTGGTCGAACCGGGGGCGGGCGGGGCGCCGAGCTGGCCGGCGGCGACCTGGCGGTTCTGCTCGCGGATCGCGGCCACCACGTCGCTGGCGGTCAGGTTGCGCGAGGCGGTTTTGTTCGGATCGAGCCACACGCGCAGCGAGTAGTCGCCCATGCCGAACAGCTGCACGTCGCCCACGCCGCCCAGGCGCGCCAGCTCATCCTTGATGTTGAGGATGGCGTAGTTGGACAGGTAGAGCATGTCGTAGCGGTTGTCCGGCGAGGTCAGGTGCACGACCATGGTCAGGTCGGGCGAGGCCTTGTCGACGGTGATGCCGATACGGGTCACTTCTTCCGGCAGCTTGGGCTGGGTACGGGTGACGCGGTTCTGCACCTGCACCTGGGCGTTGTCCAGGTCGGTGCCCAGGGCGAAGGTGATGGTCAGGGTCAGCTTGCCGTCGGCGGTGGATTGCGAGGACATGTACAGCATGTTCTCGACACCGGTGATGGCTTGCTCAAGCGGCGCGGCGACGGTCTCGCCGATCACCTTGGGGTTGGCGCCGGGGAAGTTGGCGCGCACCACCACGGTGGGCGGTACCACTTCGGGGTATTCGCTGATCGGCAGCTGGAACAGCGAGATGGAACCTGCGATCAGCAGCACCAGCGACAGCACCGCGGCGAAGATCGGCCGGGTAATGAAGAATTTCGAAAAGTTCATCGGTGTTGTCCCTTAACCGCGCGGCGCTTGGGCGCTGGCGACTTTGACATTGGCGCCGGCAACCTTTGGCGCCGGGTTGCTGGCTTCCAGGGCCTGACGCTGCTGGGCGAGGGCGGCGAGGGTCTGCTCGCTGGCCATCGGCGTTTCCTCCGGGGTGACCGGCGAGCCTGGGCGCACGCGCTGCAGGCCCTTGACCACGATGCGGTCGTCCTTGCCCAGGCCGCTGCGCACGATACGCAGGCCTTCGAGCTTGGGCCCCAGTTCCACGGCGCGGTAGGCCGCTTTGTTGTCCTTGTCCATGACCAGCACGAATTTCTTGCCAAGGTCGGTGCCGACCGCTTCGTCGTTGATCAGCACAGCGTCGTACTGGGCGCTGCCGACCAGCTTCAGGCGCGCGTACAGGCCGGGGGTGAACTGGCCGTCGCGGTTGTCGAACACGGCGCGGCCACGGATGGTGCCGGTGCGCGGGTTGACCTGGTTGTCGACAAAGTTCATCTGGCCCAGGTGCGGGTTGCCGGTCTCGTTGGTCAGGCCCAGGTACACCGGGGTGCTCTGGCCGCGCTGGCCGTCGCGGGCGAGCTGGCTGTACTTGAGGTACACGCGCTCGTCGGCGTCGAAGTAGGCGTAGACCTTGTCGGTGGAGACCACGCTGGTCAGCGGGGTGACGTCGGCCGTGACGATGTTGCCGGCGGTGAACTGGGCGCGGCTGACCCGGCCGCTGATCGGCGCGGTGACGCGGGTGAAGCTCAGGTTCAGGCGGGCCAGGTCGAGCTGGGCCTGGATCGCGTCGACCCCGGCGCGGGCCTCGGCGGCGGCGCTGGTGCGCGACTCGGCCAGTTCCGCGGAGATGGCGTTGCTGTCACGCAGGCGCTCGCCACGGCGGGCTTCGTTGGCGCTGCGGATGGCGGTGGCCTTGGCTTGTTGCAGCTGGGCTTCGAGGCGGCGGACTTCGGCCTGGAACGGGCGCGGGTCGATCTGGAACAGCAGGTCGCCTTTCTTCACCTGGGCGCCTTCGGTGAAGGCCACCAGGTCGACCTGGCCGGACACCCGTGGGCGTACCTCGACGGTTTCCGGTGCTTCGAGGCGGCCGGTGAACTCGTCCCATTCGTTGATCGGCTGTTCGATCACCTTGGCTACGCTGACTTTGGGCGCGGCGGGAGCCTGCACGGCGTCGGGGGTGCGACCGCAAGCGCTGAGCACCACCACTGCCAGGGCAGCGAGGGGGAAGCGCAAGGGTTTGAGTGAGTGATCCATGGAGAACTCCGCCGAGATATTAGTAGTGGGCGGAGTTTGAGTGTCTTGCGCGTGACGCACGAATCAAATGGAGCGAAGGTTATTATCACGGGCAATGATATGTCGGGTGCCATCATCAATCATGACGCATGGGCACCCATCAGAATTGCGCAGTCAGCGCGGCCCGCCAGCGGCCTTTTCACGCAATGCCTTGGCCACCTTGGCCTCGATCTCGTAGGCGGGGCCCTCCAGCGCCTGGTAGTCACGGGTGTACTGCTGGGCGAAGCCCTCGACGCCCAGCGCCTGATACTGCTGCACGTGCTTGAGCTCATGGGCCCACAATGCCACGTTGTCCTCGGCATCGGCGGGGCGGCGGAATATGACCGTGTCGATCAGGGTCACGGCGTTGACGTCCGGGTTCTGCAGTAGTGCGTTGGCGGCGCTGATCTGCTGTTCGTTGCCGACCCGGTAGCGCGCCGCGTCGAGCACGGCGAAGTCGTACCAGGGTTCGAGCTGGGCGCGGATATGCAGGGGAATCGGCTGCGTGCCATTGGCGGTGGCTTCGTCGCGGGCCTGGCGCAGGGCGAACACCAGGCTGCCAGTGGCCATGCGCTCGACATCCTGCAGCACCTGGCCGCCTTGGTTGGGGTCGATGGGCGCGCAGAAGCACACCACCAGGCAGACCTGGTACTGCCCGGTCGGGCAGCTGTCCTGGGCGAAGGCGGGCAAGGCCAGCAGCAGGCCCAGTAGCGTGCTAGCGAACTTCATCGAAAACCCGCTCGACCAGCTTGCGGCTGGCGTCCAGCACCTGTGCCTGCACCGGTTCGCTGGCCAGCATGCGACCCACCACCAGCGCGCCGACACACTGGCTGAGCAAGGCCCAGGCCAGGTCGGGGTCATCCAGGGTTTCGCTCCAGGCCTGGTGCAACTCCAGCAGCCAGTGTTCGGCCTGTTCACGCACCGGCCGTTCGGCGCGGGCGATCTCCACCCCCAGTGGCGGCAACGGGCAGCCGCCTTCGGCATTGTGCAGGTGCGCCAGGCTCAGGTACTGGTCGAGCAGGCGCTTGAGCCGCGCACGGTCGGTGCCACGTTCGACCAGGCGCGCCAGCGGGCTGTTGGCCAGCTCGCGGCGGACGATCTCGCTGAACAGGTCGTCCTTGGACGGGAAGTGGTTGTAGAAGGCGCCGCCGGTCAGGCCGATGGCCTTCATCAGCCCGGCCACGCCAGTGGCGGCGAAACCGCCGCGCTTGGCCAGGGCGCCGCTGCTGGACAGCAGTTTTTCGCGGGTCTGTTGCTTGTGGTCGGTGGCATAGCGCATGCGCGCAACCTCGTGGTGTGAGCTTGACGATGAGCTGATCGTAGCATAGCGTTCGTTTACTAAACGATCATTCATCAATGGAGCGGTCCATGGCAGAACAACAAAAAGTCGTGCTGGTGATCGGGGCGGGTGATGCCACCGGCGGCGAGATTGCCAAGCGTTTCGCCCGCGAGGGCTACATCGCCTGCGTGACCCGGCGCGAGGCGCAGAAGCTGCAGCCGCTGCTCGCCGAGATTCGCGCCGAGGGCGGCCAGGCCCACGGCTTTGGCTCGGATGCGCGCAAGGAAGAGGAGGTCGCCGAGCTGGTGGAGACCATCGAGCGCGATATCGGCCCGATCGAGGCGTTCGTCTTCAACATCGGCGCCAATGTGCCGTGCAGCATCCTCGAGGAGACCCCGCGCAAGTACTTCAAAATCTGGGAAATGGCCTGCTTCGCCGGCTTTCTCACCGCCCAGGCGGTCGCCCGGCGCATGGTCACCCGAGAGCGAGGCACCATCCTCTTCACCGGTGCTACCGCCGGCACCCGCGGCGCGGCCGGTTTCGCCGCCTTCGCCGGCGCCAAGCATGGCCTGCGCGCCCTGGCCCAGAGCATGGCGCGGGAACTGGGGCCACGGAACATCCATGTCGGCCACGTGGTGGTCGATGGTGCCATCGACACCGCCTTCATCCGCGACAGCTTCCCTGAACGCTACGCGCTCAAGGACCAGGACGGCATCCTCGATCCTGCGCACATCGCCGACAGTTACTGGTTCCTGCATGCGCAACCGCGTGATGCCTGGACCTTCGAGCTGGACCTGCGCCCGTGGATGGAGCGCTGGTAAATCCCTCCTTCATACAAGGATTGAATCATGAGCAAGACCGTCGAGTTCTTCCTGGACCTGGGCAGCCCGGCCACCTACCTGGCTTCCACCCAGCTACCCGCCCTGTGCGCGCGTCATGGGGCGCGGTTGGTGTACAAGCCGATTCTATTGGGTGGGGTGTTCCAGGCCACCGGCAATGCCTCGCCGGTAATGGTGCCGGCCAAGGGGCGCTATATACGCATCGACCTCAAGCGCTATGCCGATCGCTATGGCGTGCCGCTGACCCTGCCGCCAGGGTTCCCGGTCAACACCCTGAACCTGATGCGCGGGCTGATCGGCGTCCAGTTGTTTGCCGAAGAGCGTTTCGAGGCGCTGTTGAAGGTGTTGTTCGAAGGGCTGTTCGTGCATGGGCGCAATCTGGCAGATCCCGCGGTACTGGATGAAACCCTGGCCGCCGGTGGCTTCGAGGCCGAGATGTTCCATGAACTGGCCGCGCGGCCCGAGGTCAAGGACGCCTTGCGCAAAGCCACCGAGGAGGCGGTCGAGCGCGGTCTGTTCGGGGCGCCGACGGTCTTTGTCGACGGGCAGATGTTCTTCGGTCAGGACCGCCTGGATTTCGTCGAGCAGGCCTTGGTCAGGCAGGCATGACTGGAAGCAGTCGCTCTATCTGCGTGCGTTCCCAAAGGCTCAGGTGATCGACCGGATTGGTGCCGTAGCGGTGCCAATCGTCCAGCGTGCCCAGCCGTCCATCCGGGCACTGGCAGTGGCTGCAGTGGGCCAATCCTTCGCTGTCCAGCACCAAGGTCAGGCGCCAGCCTTCGACCAGCACCTCGACTTGCCCGCCGGCCAAACGAGCGACCGCCACCAGCGGGCGGACGCCAAGGGCGGCATCACGCAGGCACTGGTAGGCCTCGCGGCTGGCGAGGTCAGAAGTTCGCCGGGGTGTTGGCGCTGATGATCTCGGCCTCGTCGGGGCCGATGTTCTTGAAGCTGTGGGGCAGGGTGGTGGGGATGTAGTAGCCGTCGCCGGCATTGAGGATGCTCACCTGGCCATCGACCCACAGTTCCAGGGTGCCACGGGTGACCAGGCCGCATTCCTCGCCTTCGGCATGCACGATCGGCTCGCCGGAGTCGGCGCCCGGTGCGTACAGCTCACGCAGCATGCGCATCTGCCGACCTTCGACGCTGGCGCCGACCAGCAGCATGCGCAGGCCGTTGCGGCCCAGGTCGGGCTGTTCGCCGCCACGGAACACATAGCGCTCCTCGCGCACTGGCTCGTCGAAACTGAAGAACTCGGCCAGGGACATGGGGATCCCTTCGAGCAGTTTCTTCAGGGAGCTGACCGAAGGGCTGACCCGGTTCTGCTCGATCTGCGAGATGGTCGAGTTGGTCAGGCCGCTGCGGCGGGCCAGCTCCCGTTGGGAGAGGTTGTTACGTTCACGCACCAGTTTGAGTCGTGTCCCCGTGTCCATAGCCGCCTTGTTTGCAGAGGTGTCAAAAATAATGGGCGAGGCATTAAAACACACTCTGCACGCTTGCGCGCTGTGCGCATCAGTGGCGCTGGTCAGACGCTGCCGGCCACAGCCCGACCAGCAGCAGCAGGGCGCCCACGGCCAGGAACGGCAGGCGCGGATCGAGGGCATAGACCAGGGCACCGGCCAGCGGTCCGATTACCGCGCCCATGCCTTGGGCGGCGCCGATCGAGCCGGCCGTCGCACCCTGTTCGCTGGCGTGCATGGCATTGGCCGCGAGGGCCGAAAAGGCCGGAAACACGAAGCCCATGCCGAATGCGGCGACGAAGAACGCACCCCAAAGCCACGGCGCGCTGGTGGCCAGGGCTGCGGCGGCGAAACCGAGCCCGGATACGCAGGCGCCGACCTTGATCATCTTCAGAGGTGGCCATTCCAACTGGCGCAGGAACACCTGGGCCAGCATCAGCGCCACGCCCACGCTGGTCAAGGCGATGCCCGCGGCCTGGGCGGCGGCGCCGGCCTCGAGCTGCAGGCGGTCAAGGGCGAAGAAACCGACGGCGATCTGCGACACGGTGATGCTCAGCATGGCGCTGAAGGCCACCAGCAAAGGCCTGCGCAGGCGTGGGTCGGACAGTCGCACCGGGTTGGGCGCATGGGTCTGGGCCAACGGCTGTGGCTTGAGCTTGAACAGCAGCACGACGAACGCCGTGGCCGGCAGCAGCGACAGCACATAGAACGGCATGCTCAGGCTGTAGCGCGACAGCAGCGCGGCCAGGGCCGGGCCCAGCACCAGGCCGACCGCGTTGGCCGCACCCAGCGAGGCCATCGCCCGCGCCCGGCGTTGCGGCTCGACGTGATCGGCGATCAGCGCGTTGCCGCCCACCGGCAGCGCGGCATAGAAGGCGCCGATCATGCCCCGCGCCAGCATGAGGCCGAAGAAGGCCAGGGTCGCGCCCGGCAGCCAGCGCAACGCGCCGTCGATGAACAGGCACAGCACCCAATAGGCCAGGGTGAAGCCGCCGCTGCCCAGCAGCAACACCCGGCGCCGGCCAAGCCGATCGGCCAAGCGGCCCCAGGGCCGGGCCAGCAGCACCCAGACCACGCCGGCCACGGTCACCGCCGCGCCGGCCTGCCAGGTGGCCATGCCCAGCAAGCGGGCGATCGGGCCGATCAGGGCGACGAAAGCCATCATCGACATGGTGCAGGCCATGTTGGCCAGCATCAGCGGGCGCAGGTCCAGGGTGCTGGGCGGGCTGCTCACCGGGGCAAGCGTGGCAGGGTCCTTTGCGGCGTTCATAAGGCAGTCCAGGGCAGTTCGACGAAATGAGCGCCGATGTTAGTAATTATTATTTACACTTGTCGAGCCCTGGCGGAGCTCACTCACCGCGACGCAACGGGCCTGGCCACATGCTACGCAAGACGCCGTCGCGACGCACCAGGCCATGCACCAGGGCCGCGCCCAGATGCGCCAGCACCGTGGCGAACAGCAGGTAGCCTGCCCAGCCGTGGGCCTGACGCAGCACGGCGTAGAGCTGCAGGTCGTGGGGGGCGATGGCGGGCAGTTGCAGCGGGCGGGGGTAGCCGCCTGCCGAGAGCATCGCCCAGCCGAGCAGCGGCATGGCCAGCATCAGCCCATACAACAGCAGGTGCGAGGCGCCGGCGGCCAGGCGCTGCAGGGCAGGTAGGTCGCGAGGCAGCGGCGGGTGCGCCAGGCTCAGGCGCAGGACGATGCGCAGGATCACCAGCACCAGCAGGGCCAGGCCGGTGGCCTTGTGCAGCTCGACCAGCCACGGGTGGCGGGGCGACAGGTCGGCGACCATGCTCACGCCGATGAACAGCATGGCCAGGATCAGCACGGCCATCAGCCAGTGCAGCAGCCGGGCCAGGGGGTGAAAGGCAGTGGCGCTCATGGGCGGGCTCCTTTGGTCAGCGACTCGTGGCTGCGGCGGTTGAACGACACCGAATAGGCGGCCGAGCGGGCGGCGAGGATCGGGTCGGCGGAGGGTTCGATGCCGTGGGGCAGGATCAGCGGGTCGAAGTTCAGGTCGCGGCAGGCGCCTTGCTCGGGGCCGTCGACCTGCTCCAGGACCAGGGTGCCGGCATCGAGGCTGCGGCGTTCGGCGGGCCAGGGCCGGGCAGGGTCGTCCACCGGATCGCCGGGCTCGGCCAGGGTCAGGCGCAGGGTCCAGCGCAGCGGGCCCTGGGCCAGGCGTTGCTGCAGGTCGTGCTGCAGGAACTGCTTGTCGTCGACCTGGGCGGGCAAAGCGGCGTATGCGGCCTGCGGCTCCAGTGCCCAGCGCACCGGGTGCGCCTGGCCGTTGGCATCGATCAGGCGGAAGGCGTTGATGCTGTTGTAGGCGGTGTTGGCGAAACTGTCGCTGGGCTTGTAGCTGGCCGCCCATTGGCGAAACGCCGCGCTCTCCGGGTGGGCGGCGAAGAAGGCTTGCAGCCTGGCGGGGTCGGGTTTGCCGGTGGCCGGGTCCGGGGCACCGGCCAGGACCTGTTCATAGAAGCCTTCGACCGTGCTTACGGCCAGCACCGGCGGGTTGTTCATGCCGGTGCGCCAGACCTGGCCGTCGTCGCTGGTCAACTGCACCGCCAGGCTGCGCACCGGTATGGCGGTGTCCGGCGCGAACGGATTGGCGCCGCCGATGGCGAAGCGGCCGATCACCGGCACTTTCTGCTGGCTGAACACCCGGGCGCTGGACAGCGAGGCGGCCTGGCCGCTGGCCTGGAAGTAACCGCTGACACACAGGCCCTTGGCATGGTTCTTCCGGTAGCCGGGGTGGTGGCCGGCCTGGGCTTCGAAGGTGTCGATGATGCGTTGCGGGGTCAGCCTTGGCGCGCCGATCCAGCCGGCGGCGTAGGCGAAGCCTGCGCCCAGGGCGGCCAGCGTGGCAGCGATGGCGGCCAGGCGCAGGGCCTTGGCGGGGCCGTGCAGGGGAGTAGTCATGGGAACGGTCCGGTCAGGTGGAATGAACCGGTACGACGCAGGGGCAAACGATTTATTCCCGGCGGGGGAATAGATTCCGTGCCCGCGCGTCTGCCTTGTACACTGACAGCCCGCAGGGCCCCGGAACCCGACCATGCACGATCTGGACGACCAACAATGGCGCGAGCTGCTGCAGCGCCTGCGCCGCTTTGCCCTGTGGCTGACCCGCGAGCCCGGTACCGCCGACGACCTGGTCCAGGCCACGGTCGAGCGCGCCTTGAGCCGTCGCGGCCAGCAGCGTGATGCCGACAGCCTGCGCCCCTGGCTGTTCACCATCCTTTACCGGTTGTTCCTCGACGGCAAGCGCCGCGAGCGCCTGCATGCGCGCTGGCTGGCCTGGTTCGGTCGGGGCCAGGCCGAGGAGCCGACGGGCGGCGAGATCGAGAGCATCGTGCTGGCCCAGGCCGACCTGCAGGCCTTTGCCCGCTTGTCGCCCGAGCAGCGGGCATTGCTGTTGCTGGTCAGTGTCGAAGGCTTGAGCTACAAGGAGGCGGCCGAGACGCTTGGCATCCCCATCGGCACCGTGATGTCGCGCCTGTCGCGTGCCCGTGCCGCCCTGCGTGAACTGACCGAGGGCAGCCCTACGCCCCCGGCCTTGCGGAGACTCAAATGACACGCCTGATCCCCACCGAGCACGAACTGCACGCCTATGTCGACGAGCGCCTGGAACCGGCGCGCCGGGCCGTGGTGGAGGCCTGGCTGGCCGCCAATCCGCAGGAGGCCGTGCGCATCGAGGCCTGGCGTGCCGATGCCCGGCGCCTGCGGGCGGCCCTGGCCGGCTTTGGCGAGCGGCCGAGCGATCCGGAGCTTGACCTGGCCCCGCTGCGTCGCCGTCTGCGCCAACGTCGGCAGCGCCGCCTGGCAGCAGCGGCGGTGCTGATGCTGGCGGTAGGCCTGGGCGGGTTGGGCGGCTGGCAGGCGCGTGAGGCGACGCTGTTCGCCGGCATGCTGCCCATGGCCGACGCGGTGCAGGCCCACAGGTTGTTCGCCGAGGCCAGCACACTGGACATCGAGGCCCGCGAGCCGGCACGCCTGCAGGCTTGGCTGGGAACCCACTTCAACCGTGTCGGCCGCTTGCCGGACCTGGCGGGTTATGGCTTCCAGCCGGTAGGGGCTCGGCTGTTGAGCAACGAGGCGGGGCCAGCGGCGTTGCTGGTGTTCGAGGATCGCCAGGGGCAGCGCATCAGCCTGTTCCTGCGCTCTCCCGGCGAGCATTTCGAGCGCATGCCTACCGGCCAGCGCACCGATGGCCAGCTGGAGGCTCGCTACTGGTCCCATGGCGATTACAACTTTGCCCTGGTCAGCGCGGCGGACGATGCCCGTGGCGAGCAGCTGCGCCGGGCGTTGGGGGTCAGTCTGTAGGCGGCTTGGGCAGCGCTCGCCCGGGTGATCACAGCGCTAACCGAGCGTCCTTTCCATGGCGCCCACCACCAGCCCCTCCATCAACCCAACGCCCTCGGCTTCACCCAGGCCCTTGCCGCGCAACATCCCGGGCAACTGGTTCAACAGCGTCGCCAGCACATGCCCGGTGGCCGCCAGGGTTTCCCCGGCCAACCGCGCCTGCGGCGCAATCAGGCGCAGCAGCCCGGTTTCGTAGCGTTCGCGCAAAGCCGCAAGGCGTGCCTGCTGGTCCTCGCTCAGGCAGCAGAAATCCCGCTCGGCCAGGCGAAACTGCAACGGCCGCTCGCCATGCAACTGCCAGTGCGCGGCGATCAGGCAGGCCAGTACCGGCTTGCCCTGGGCCCGCGCCCGGCGGCCTTGGTCGAGGGTGGCCTGCAGTTCCTCGTACAATTCCTCGATAAGGTCGTACAAAAGGTCTTGCTTGCTGGGGAAGTGGTGGTACAGCGAGCCTGCGGTCAAGCCCACGTGCGCCGCCAGCTCACGCATGCTGACCTGGCCGAAGCCTTTCTCGGCGAACAGGGCCATGGCCCGGTCCCGCCGCTCCTCGAAATTGGCGCAGCGCAGCGCCGCAGTGACCGGGGCCATGGCGCGGTTCCTCTAGTAGGTGAAGAAGCCGCGGCCGCTCTTGCGCCCCAGGTAGCCGGCGGCAACCATTTCCTTGAGCAGCGGCGCGGGGCGGTACTTGCTGTCGTTGAAGCCTTCATGGAAGGCCTCCATGATCGCCAGCAGCGTGTCCAGGCCCACCAGGTCGGCGAGGGCCAGCGGGCCGATCGGCTGGTTGCAGCCCAGGCGCATGCCGGTGTCGATGTCCTCGGCGCTGGCCAGGCCTTCCTGGAACACGAAGATCGCTTCGTTGATCATCGGCACCAGGATGCGGTTGACCACGAAGCCCGGGCGGTTGCCGGCGGTGATCGGGGTCTTGCCGAGCCGCTCGGTGACCAGCAATGCCTGGGCATAGGTCGCGTCGCTGGTCTGCAGGCCACGGATGATCTCGACCAGCGCCATCATTGGCACCGGGTTGAAGAAGTGCACGCCGATGAAGCGCTGCGGCTGCTCGATGCTGGCCGCCAGCTGGGTCACCGACAGCGACGAGGTGTTGGTGGCGATCAGGCACTCGGCGCCGACGTTGGCCGCCACCTGCTGCAGGATGCGCTGCTTGAGGGCGAGGTTCTCGGTGGCCGCCTCGATCACCAGTTGCGCGCTGGCCAGCTGGGCGTAGTCGGTGCTGGTGCGGATGCGCGCCTTGGCCGCGCTGGCCTTGTCGGCGTCGATGGTGCCCTTGCCGACCTGGCGCTTGAGGTTCTTGCCCAGGGTCGCCACGCCACGCTCCAGCGCCGCGTCGGAAACGTCCACCAGCAGGACCTGGTAGCCGGCCAGCGCGCACACCTGGGCGATGCCGTTGCCCATGGTGCCTGCGCCGATCACGGCGATGTGTTCGATGTTCATGCTGCTGACTCCTGTCAAACGCGTTCGAAGACGATGGCGATGCCTTGACCGCCGCCGATGCACATGGTGGCCAGGGCGTAGCGGCCCTGCACGCGGTGCAGTTCATGGATGGCCTTGGTGGCGATGATCGCGCCGGTGGCGCCGACCGGGTGGCCGAGGGAAATGCCGGAGCCGTTGGGGTTGACCTTTTCCGGGTCGAAGCCCAGGGCGCGGGCCACGGCACAGGCCTGCGAGGCGAAAGCTTCGTTGGACTCGATCACGTCCAGGTCGCTGACCTTCAGCCCGGCTTTCTCCAGCACCTTCTGCGTCGCCGGGATCGGGCCCAGGCCCATCAGCGCCGGCTCCACGCCGGCGTGGGCGTAGGCGACGATCCGCGCCAGCGGCTTGAGGCCCTGGCGGCGCACGGCGTCGCCGCTGGCCAGGACCAGGCCGGCGGCGCCGTCGTTGATGCTGCTGGCGTTGCCGGCGGTGACCGTGCCGTCCTTCTTGAACACCGGCTTCATGCTGGCCAGTTGTTCGGCGCTGGCATCGGTGCGCACGTTCTCGTCCACGGCGAACTGCACGCTGCCTTTGCGGGTCTTGATCTCGATCGGCACGATCTGGCCGTCGAAGCGGCCTTCGGCGATGGCGCGGGCGGCGCGGTGCTGGCTGGTCAGGGCGACTTCATCCTGCATCTGGCGGCTGATGCCATGGGCCGCCGCGACGTTCTCGGCGGTGATGCCCATGTGGAAGTGCTCGAACGGGTCCTGAAGAATGCCGACCATGTAGTCGATGCCCTGCAGGTCGCCCATGCGTGCGCCCCAGCGCGCCTGCGGCAGCAGGTAGGGGCCGCGGCTCATGGCTTCGGCGCCGGCGGCCAGGGCGATGTCGCTGTCACCCAGCAGCAGGCCCTGGGCAGCCGAGACGATGGCCTGCAGGCCCGAGCCACACAGGCGGTTGACGCTGAAGGCCGGGGTTTCCTTGGGAATGCCGGCGTTCATTGCCGCGACCCGGCCCAGGTAGGCATCGCGCGGTTCGGTGGGGATCACGTTGCCCATCACCACGTGGCCGATCTGCTCGGCGGACACGCCCGAACGCTCGATGGCGGCGCGGGTGACCTGGGTGGCGAGGTCGGCCAGGGGCAGGTCCTTGAGCGAACCGCCGAAGCTGCCGATGGCCGAACGTACCGCGCTGACGACGAAGATTTCTGTGCTGCTCATGAGGGCTCCGTATTCGAAGGCGTGGCGGGGCGCGGGAGGCTCTGCGAGAATGGCGCCCACACCCTGCGGGGTGGATCGAGTCTAGGCAAAGGCCCGCGGGCGGCCTATGCCGGATCTGTTCAGACAACCTGGCATTTTTTGCCACTCAGCATAGACAGCGGACATTTGCCATGCGCGATAGCGACACGGTCGCGGTGTACTTCCTCAATGCCATGGTCCACGCCCTGCGCGACCGGCCCCAGGCGCGGGACGCCCATCTGCGGGCGGTGGGCATCGACCCGCAGGTACTGGCCCAGCCGCTGGCGCGGGTGCCGGCCAAGGCCTTCGCCCAGCTGTGGCTGGCGCTGATCGACGAGCTGCACGATGAGTTCTTCCAGCTCGACAGCCACGGCATGCCCCTGGGCAGCTTCGCCCTGATCTGTCGCGGGTTGATCCAGGAACCGACCCTGGGCAAGGCGCTGCGCCAGTGCCTGGGCAGTTTCGCCCTGTTCCTGCGTGACCTGAACGGCAATGTCACGGTGCGTGGCGCGCGCACCGTGATCAGTGTGCAGTCGAGCATCGCCGATCCGCTGACCCGGGTCTACGCCGAGGAAACCTACCTGGTGCTGGTGATCGGCCTGCTGTGCTGGCTGGCCGGCCGGCGCATCGCCATCGACCGTACCGAACTGGCCCTGGCGCGCCCGGCACAGGAGGATGACGCATTGCTCTGGGGGCCGGACCTGCGCCTGGGTAGCGGCCGCACCGAGGTGGAGTTCGACAGCGCCTGGCTGCGCCTGCCGGTAGTGCAGGACCTGGCGGCGCTGAAGGGCTTTCTGCGCAGCGCGCCGCAGGGCTTGGTGATCCGCTTTCGCAACCAGAATGGCCGGGTGGCGGAGGTCTATCGTCATTTGCGCGCCCTGCATTACGGGCAGTGGCCGACGCTCGACGCCATGGCCGCGCGGCAGAAGCTCAGCGCCAGCAGCTTTCGCCGTCAGCTGGAGCGCGAAGGGCGCTCCTATCAGCAGATCAAGGATGAGGTGCGCCGGGCAATGGCTTTCGAGCTGCTGCGCGAAGGCCACCTGAGCATCGCCGAGATCGCCGAGCACACCGGCTTCCAGGAGCCCAGCGCGTTTCACCGGGCGTTCAAGAAGTGGACCGGACAGAGCCCGGGCAGCTACCGGGCCAAGCGTGCCGCATCGGCTTGATCAGCGGTCAGGGCTGCAAGGGCTCGGGCCTGAACAACGGCTTCTTCATCACCGCTTTGATCCACACCACCGCGATCAGTGAAACCACCGCCAGCACCAGCCCGGCGGTGCCATAGATCTTCAGGCTCATCTCGGGGCTGGGCGATGCGTTCCAGATCGCATACAGCATGCCGCCGATACCGAACAGTTGCGGCAGCGGATAGAACGGCGTGCGGAACGGCCGCGCCAGGTGCGGGTAACGATGGCGCAGGGCGATCACGTCCAGGTGCACGATGATGTAGGCCAGCAGCCAGGCCAGCGCGGCGGCCAGCAGCAACAGGTTGATCGCCGCAGCGTCCTGGCCCATCAGCAGGATCGGCAGCCCGGTGATCGCCGCCACGAACAGCACGGCGACCCAAGGTGTACGGGCGCGCGGGCTGAGCTGCTTGAACTGGGGGAACGCCTGGCCATTGCAGGCCATGCCGTAGAGCATGCGCGGGATGGCCGCCAGCGAAGTGTTGAGGGTACTGCAGGTGGCGGTGACCGCGGCGATCACCAGGAACACTTCGCCGGTCTTGCCGAACACCGTGGTGGCGAACAGGTAATGGGGCAGGGCATCGCTGCCGAGCGCCTCGCGTGGCACCAGGAACAGCGCGCCGAGGCCGTACAGGCCGATGGTGGCGAAGATCACGGTCAGGCCGATGATCATCGCGCGCGGGATGTTGCGCTCGGGCTTGCGGGTTTCCTCCACCAGCGAGCAGACGAACTCGGCGCCGACGAAGCCCCACACGGCCATGGCGGTCAAGGCCAGCACCCCGGCGCCCATGGGGTTCCAGTCGCCCTGCAGCAGGGTGGTGGTGACGCCGTCGGCATGCCCTTCGCTGATCGCGGCGACGCCGAGGATCAGCAGCACGATCACCATGACCACGGCCATGGCGCTTTGCAGCTTGGCGAAGAGGTCGATGCCCATGAGGTTGAGGGCGGTGAACAGGGCGAGTACGCCGAAGGCCACCGAATACTGCGGGAACACCCCGGGGTAGACCTTGCCGACGATCAGGTCGAGCAACAGCAATTCGGCCGACAGCGCGAACATGGCCACCACTACATAGCCGGAGAAGGTCGCGAGGATGGCCGGGAAGTGCCCCAGCGCCACCTCGGTGTAGCTCGACAGGCTGCCGGCGCGCGGCACCAGCAGGGCCAACTCGGAGAAGGAGAACGCATAGCTCAGGGCCAGCAGGTAGGCCAGCCCCAACGGCACGATGAAGCCCAGGCCGGCGGCGCCGACCCCCTGCAGCATCATCACCATCACCCCTTGCGACACCACCAGGCCCACGGCCACCGCCAGCAGCGAGCCCAGCCCCAGGACCCGGCGAAAGCCGGCTTCATCGTGCTGCACGCTGGCAGGCACGGACGCACTTGCACTCATGACAGTTCCCCGCTCTTTGT
This sequence comes from Pseudomonas sp. FW305-96, assembly GCF_058783825.1. Taxonomy (NCBI): domain Bacteria; kingdom Pseudomonadati; phylum Pseudomonadota; class Gammaproteobacteria; order Pseudomonadales; family Pseudomonadaceae; genus Pseudomonas; species Pseudomonas sp. FW305-96. Next base: position 172,255 of record NZ_JBYSYW010000005.1, on the reverse strand, counting down.
TGTTTTAGTGCGCAGATACTGGGACAGGGTGGCAGGCGGGGAAATTAGTAAATATGTGGTTGGTGCAGAGGAAAAAGCTGGGTTGGCCGGGGGTTGTTGCGCATTCCTTTCGCCGTGGTTCGTCGCCACGACAAGCTGGCTCCCACAGGGACAGCGCAAGGCTTGAGGTTTGCGCGGTCGGTGTGGGAGCCGGCTTGCCGGCGAAAGGGCCGCAGGGCGGCCCTGGTGCTCAGAACGTCGCCTTGACCTGCAAGCCGAGCACCAGCGCGTTGTCGATGTCCTTCCCGGAAAACGCCCCCGGCTCGACGATGTACTGCACGTCCGGGCGCAGGTTCAGCCACGGCGTGGCCTGGTAGCCGTAGCTCAGCTCAATCAGTTGCTCGGCGCTGTCGATGTCGGGGAATGGCTGGCCGGCATTGAATGCGGCATCCTCGAGCACGTCGCGGCTGCGCGGGTTCGGCACTGCGCGCCCGTAACCCAGCGCCACGGTATCCCGAGGCCGGCCCACGAACGGCTGGTACAGCACCACGCCGGCACCGTACCACTTGGTGAATGGCGAGGCGGCCTTGCTCGACGCCGAGTACTGGCCAAAGGCGTGCAGGCTGCGCCCCGGCAATGCCGGGTCGTTCCACACAGCCTGGTCGACCAGCAGGTAATGGCCACCGCGACCGGCGACTTCCTCGCTGCTGCCGATGCGTTTCACGTTCGAGCTGTCGTAGTAGTAGCCGACCTTGTATTCGCCCGGCAGCTCGCCACGCAGCTTGTACACCAGTTCCAGCGGGAGCACGGTGCCGGTGCTGTGCTTGGGCCCCAGGTGCCAGGCACGGCTGGAATTGCCGTTGCTCTCGGGGTCGACGTTGAACGCCGCAACGCGCAGTTGCCAGTCCGGCGCCAGGTCGTACTTGAGCCGCGCGCCGAGGTGAGCGTTGGGGTAGTTGGTCCACCCGCTGCCGCCGGACATGTTCAGCGGGTGGCCGCAGAAGCCGGCGTTCATGAAGTTGCACAGGATGCCGCTGTCCAGCCCGCCGAGGTCGTTGCCCATGGCCATGTAGCCGAGCTTGAGGTTGAGCGAAGGCGACAGGTTGCGCTCGTAGCTCAGTTCGGTGAGGCGGGTGTAGAGGCCACCGTAGTTTTCCTGGATCGGCAGGCGGTTGCCCACCAGGTCCTCCGAGGCGCTGTTGCCGCGGCGGTCGTTGATGGTCAGCTGGACCTTGCCGCCGTTGTCGAGGCCGTACAGTTTCGACAGGTCGAACTGCGCGCCCAGCTTGAGGTTCTGCGAGTAGCGGGCCGAACGGTGCAGGCCGCCGTGGGCGTTGTAGGCGGTCTCGCCGCTGTAGTCGCCGGTGAAGGTGATGCCGTCTGCCGCGAGCTGGTGGCGCAGGCCGCCCCAGTCGCCGGTCAGGGTGTTGTCGGCGGCGAATGCAGTGGTGCTGGCGAGGGCAAGGAGCAGGGTGGGGGTGAGGCGTGAAACGGATGACATTGCGAAGTCTCGGGTGGTCTGAAAGGGCCTCATCGCCGGCAAGCCGGCTCCCACAGTGAGTGCGCGCACCCTGTGGGAGCCGGCTTGCCGGCGATACAGGCGACGCGATTTATGGCAATGCGTACGCCATCACATAGTCGCCGCGGTCGGTCGACTGGCGCGCACCGCCGGCAGTGACCACCACGTACTGCTTGCCGGTCCTGGGCGACACATAGGTCATCGGGCCGCCCTGGCTGCCGACCGGCAGGCGGGCTTTCCAGATCTCGCTGCCGTTGCTGCTGTCGTAGGCGCGCAGGTAGAAATCCTGGGTGCCGGCGATGAACACCAGGCCTCCCTGGGTGGACAGGGTGCCGCCGAGCGTCGGCAGGCCGATCTTGATCGGCAGGTGCATGCGGATGCCCAGGGGGCCGGTGTCCTCGACGGTGCCCACCGGCACCTGCCAGGCGACCTGGCGGGTCTTCATGTCGATGGCGGTCAGGGTACCGAACGGCGGTGCCTGGCACGGGATGCCAGCCACCGACAGGAAGCGGTTCTTGTTCACCGCATACGGGGTGCCCTTGAGCGGCACCGCGCCCATGCCGGTATTCAACGCCTCGCCACCGGCGGCGGCATCACCCTTGTTCTGCGACGGGATCATCTGGATCCACAGGCCCAGGCGCATGTCGTTGACGAAGATGAAACCATGCACCGGGTCGGTGGAAATGCTGCCCCAGTTCATCCCGCCCAGCGAGCCCGGGAAGCTCAGCGACAGGTCGGTGCCGGGCGCGGTGTAGAGGCCGTCGTAGCGCATCTTCTTGAAGTCGATGCGGCACAGCAGCTGGTCATAGGGCGTGGCGCCCCACATGTCCGACTCGGTCAGGGTCTGCGCGCCGATCTGCGGCATGCCCACCGATTTCGGCTGGGTCGGCGAGTACGGCTCGTTGGGGATGTTGCTTGGCTTGACCGGCACTTCATCAACTTGCGTGAGCGGCTTGCCGGTGGCGCGGTCGAGCACGTAGATCTGCCCGGCCTTGGTGCCGATCACCACGGCCGGCACGCTGCTGCCGTCATCCTTGGTGAAGTCGATCAGGCTTGGCTGCATCGGCAGGTCGAAGTCCCAGAGGTCGTTGTGCACGGTCTGGTAGACCCACTTCTGGTTGCCGGTGGTGGCGTCCAGGGCCAGCACCGAGGCGCCGTAGGTGTGGTCAAGCCTGCTGCGCTCCACGCCGTAGATATCGGTGGACGAGGAGCCCATCGGCAAGAACACGGTGTTCATCGCCGGATCGTACGACATCGGCGCCCAGCTGTTGGGAGTGCTGCGCACGTAGGTGCCGTCACCTTGCGGGGCAGCGCGGTCTTCCGGGTTGCCGGGGTCGAAGGCCCAGCGCTGGGCCCCGCTGATCACGTCGAAGCCACGGATGACGCCGCCGGGCATGTCGGTCTGCACGTTGTCGGCCACGCGCCCGCCGACCACCACGGTAGTACCGGCCATCAGCGGTGCCGAGGACAGCTGGTAGTAGGAATCCGGGACATCGCCCAGGCCGGCCTTGAGGTCGACCTGGCCGTTTTCGCCGAAGCCCTGGCAGAACGCGCCGGTGTCGGCGTCGACGGCGATCAGGCGGCCATCGATGGTGTTGGTCAGCAGGCGGCGCTGGCAGTTGGCGCCGGCCGGCACGCTGGCCAGAGTGATCAGTGAACTGTTCGGCTGGCTCGGTTGGGCGATCGGCGTAGTGGCGTCGAAGTAGGCCATGCCACGGCAACGCTGCCAGACCTTGGACTGGGCGTTAATGGCGTTCTTCCACAGCTGCTTGCCGGTGTCGGCGTCCAGCGCGATCAGGTTGTTGTGCGGGGTGCAGATGAACACCTTGTCGCCGACCTGCAGCGGGGTGAGCTGGTCTTCGGCGCCATTGCCATCGCTGAGGGCGACGTCGCCGGTGTGGTAGGTCCAGGCGACCTTGAGCTTGTCGACGTTGCCGCGGTTGATCTGGTCCAGGGCGGCGAAACGGCTGCCGCCTTCGGTGTTGCCGTAGTGGGCCCAGTCCTTCTGTTGCTGGCCGGGCTCCACCGGGGTCAGGCCCGGGCCGTTGCCGGTGGGGGCGACGCTGGGGTGGGCAACGAACATGTTGCCGGCGGCGATCGCCAGGGCCACGGCCAGCAAGCCGGCGATGCCATAGGCACCGCGCGCCTGGTGGCGCACCAGTAGCGGGTAAACCAGCGCGACCACCAGGCCGATGGCGGCGAACATGAACAGGCGCGAGAACAGCGGCCAGAACACCAGTCCGCTGTCGGCCACGGCCCAGATCGCGGTGCCGGCGAGGAACAGGGCGTACAGCCAGGCGCCGGCGGGTTTGCCTCGGGCGATGAGCAGGCCGGCGAGGGCCATGGCCAGGCCGCCGGTCAGGAAGTACCAGGAGCCGCCCAGGCCGGCCAGCTTGAGGCCGCCGGCAGCCAGGAGCAGGCCGAGCAGGGCGATGACAACGCCCAGGCCGAGCAGGATGAAGGTTGAGGCGCCACGGGCGCGGGGGGAGTCTTTCATGCCAGGGATCTCGCAGGTGGAATACCGGCAGTTTAATCCCTTAGCAAGCTAATTAACAAGTTAGTACATTTTAAATCGGGACCGATTGTCGCAGGGGCGTGCAGACCTGCTGGAGCCCCTGCGCTGCAACATGCCAATGGCGTCAGGCCTGCAACCCCTCCAGCACGCAGCGCAACGCCCCTTTCACGCGTTCGGCGGCCGCCTGCGGATCGTCCTGGGCAATCACCCAGATACCGCTGTCGCCCATGGCGCCGTTGAGCAGGTGGGCCATGGCCACGGCATCGAACGCGCGCAGCCTGCCGGTCTGCTGCAACTCGACCAGGCCCTGAGCCATGGGACCGATGTAGCTGGCCTCTTCCATCTCGCGCAGGCGCGGGCCGAGCACGCCGGGGGCATCCTGCAACAGGATGCGCCGCAGCGCTGGTTCATGCAGCAGGTCGTAGTAGTACAGGCAGGTGTCGATATAGCCCTCCCACGGGTCGACGTGGGTGGCGTAGCGGGCATCGATGGCTTGGTTGATCTCGTCGAGCAGGTGCTGGACCACGGCGGTGAACAGCCCGGCCTTGCCGCCGAAGTGGTGGTGCAGGGCGCCTCGGGTGAGGTCGGCTTCAGCGCACAGCTCGTCCATCACCACGGCGGCAAAGCCTTTTTCGGCGAACTGGCGGCGGGCAACGGCGATCAGCCGTTCGGTGGTGTCCGCGCTCATGGCGGCGCGGCTGCGACGAGGGGTGGGCATTGAGGCTCCGATGACAAAAGGCGATGCGCGCAAATTAGCATACGTTGCGTATGTCAATAAATGGCATTAGCATACGCGGCGTATGTCAATTGGAGATTGTCACCGTGTCTGCCCTCGTTTCGCGTAAACCCACTGCCTGGCTGGGCGAGCTGCCGGGCCTGCTGCGCCTGGCGCTGCCGCTGGTGCTGGGCCTGTCGGCGGCCGAGCTGATCAGCCTGACCGACACCGTGCTGCTGGCTTCGTTGGGCACGCTGGTGCTGGCCTGTGTCGCGCTGACCAGCAGTGCCGGGCTGATTTTCCATGCCGGGCTGTACGGCATGCTCGCCACCCTCAGCGTGCGCGTCGGCCACGCCTTCGGCGCCGATGATCCGGGCGAAGTGGCGCGCACGCTGCGTGGCGGCCTCGGCTATGGGTTGCTGGTTGGCATCCTCGGTTGCCTGGCCATGCTGGCCACGTTGCCGCTGGTGCAATGGCTGGGCGTGCCGCTGCCGGACGTGGCCCTGCTGACGCCGTACTGGCAGGCCATGGCGGTGTTCCTGATTCCGTACTGCCTGGCAGTGGTGTTCAAGGACGTGCTGGAGGCCATCGGCCGGCCTTGGGTGGCCGTACTGCTGGTGATGAGCGCGGTGCTGTTCAACCTGCCGCTGAGCTATGGCCTGATCCATGGGCATTTCGGCTTGCCGGCGCTGGGGTTGCTGGGTGCGGGCATCGCCGGGGTGATCGCCGAGTCGCTGGCGGTGGTGCTGGCCCTGGCCTATTGGCGGATGGCGCCGTCGTTGGCGCGCTATCGCCAGGCGCCACAGGGGCCGCACTTGTCCTGGCGCACGCTGCTTGGCGAGGGCTGGCCACTGGGGCTGGGCTACCTGGCCGAGGCCGGCGCGGTGGTGATCGCGGCGTGGATGCTCGGCTGGCTGGGCAATGCCGCACTGGCCGCCAACCAGGTGGTGCAGTCGATCGGCGCGCTGCTGTACATGCTGCCGCTGGGCATGGCTGCGGCGGTGAGCATTCGCATCAGCCAGGCCCAGGGCCGCGGCGAGACGGCGCGCATCCGCGCCATCGGCAGCGCCACTTTCGCCAGCGTCACCGCCTGGATGCTGGTGGCCACCGTGCTGCTGGCGCTGTTCGGGCGGCGCATCGCCGAGGCCATGAGCGACGACCCGCAGGTCATCGCCATCGCCGTGCCGATGTTCGTGGTGGTCGCGGCGATGCAGGTGGCCGACGGCCTGCAATCCACCGCGCTGGGCGCCTTGCGTGGCCTGCAGGACTACCGCTGGCCGGTGGGGGTGACCTTGGTCAGCTACTGGTTGCTGGCGCTGCCGATGAGCTACTGGCTGGCCTTCCATTCCGCGCTGGGCCCGGTGGGTGTGTGGGTGGGCTTCGCCTGTGGCCTGGCGGTGTCGGCGGTGCTGCTGCCGTGGCGTTTCTATCGGCTGCAGGCAAGGCCGCTCACCGCGGCGCTGGTTCAGCCCTGATAGAAAACCGCCAGCCACACCGTGGCCACGCCGGGCTCGGTCCACTCCACGCGGTGGCGGCAGCGGGGCGGGATGTCCAGGTGGTCGCCTGCGCGCAGCACGCGGGTGTGCGTCTCGTGCTCCAGGCGCAGCCCGGCGCTGCCGCTGAGCACGACCACCCATTCGCCCTCGGCCTGGTCGTACCAGAACCCCTCAGGGCTGGCCTGGCCGCTGGAGGCGATGCGTTCGATGCGCAAGCCCGGCCGCCGCAGCAGTTCGGTGAATTGCTCATCGGCCTCGGGGGCCAGCGGTGGCAGGGCGGTGAACAGGTTGTCTGGCATGGGACGGCTCGCGGGAGGTTGATTGCAGAGGGGCAATTGTAGGAAGGTTTCGGCTTTTGCCCCACGGAAAACCACGATGGACAAGCTGCTGGCGATCAAGGTGTTCATGGCCACCGCCGAGACCGGGGGTTTTTCCGCCGCCGCGCGCAGGCTGGGGGTGGCGACGTCTTCGGTGACCCGCCAGGTCGATGCCCTCGAACAGGCGCTCGGGGCCAGCCTGCTCAACCGCTCCACCCGCCAGGTCAGCCTGACCGAGGCCGGCATCAGCTACTACCAGCGCGCCCGCGAGATCCTCGAGGCGCTGGCCGAAGCCGACGCCAGCGTCGCCGACCGTGGCGAGGAGCCGGTGGGGGTGCTGCGCCTGTGTCTGCCGGTGGAGTTCGGCCGGCGGGTGATTGCCCCGCACCTGGGGGCGTTTCTCGCCCGTCACCCGGCCCTGGAGCTGGACATCGACCTCAGCGACCGTTTCGACGACCTGCTCGACGGGCGCTACGACTTGGCCATCCGCCTGGGCGAACCGGCGCCCGGCGATGAACTGGTGTGCCGGCCGCTGGGCCGCTTCGAGCGTTGGCTGGTGGCAAGCCCCGCGTACCTGCGTCAGCACCCGCCGCTCGGCGAACCGCGACAACTGGCCGATCACGCCTGCCTGCGTTTTCGTTACGGCCAGTCGGCGCGGCCCTGGCGTCTGACCCAGGGCGAGCAATGCCTGGAACTGGATATCAGCGGCCCGCTGCGCAGCGCCAATGCCGACCTGCTGCGCGAGGCGGCGATCGCTGGCAGCGGGGTGGCGTTGCTGGCCGACTGGCTGGTGCGCGAGGATGTCGAGGCCGGGCGCCTGCAACGGCTGTTCGCCGACTGGACGGTGAGTCCGGGCAATGCCAGCGCCAGCATCAACGCCTTGTACCTGCCCAATCACCGGGGTTCGCGACGGGTGATGGCGTTCGTTGCCTTCTGTGAGGGGCTGCTGGCGGACTGAGGCGTTGCGTGCCGCGCAAAGGCCTGTTGCGCGGGCGATGGATTCTCGCCAGGGCGAATGTCCGTCACCCTTCGCGCACATCCTTTCGCAAGCCGAGGCACCCTCGAATGAATCCCTCCCTCGCCGTTGTCCAGCCAGCGGTCCCAGGCCTGAGCCGGGCCCTGGTGACGTTACTGGCCTTCTGCTGCGGCGCCATCGTCGCCAACATCTACTACGCCCAACCCATCGTTGGCCTGATTGCCCCGGACGTTGGCCTGTCCACCGAGCGGGCCGGCCTGATTGTGTCCCTGACCCAGATCGGCTACGCCCTGGGCCTGTTGTTCCTGGTGCCGCTGGCCGACCTTTTGGAGAATCGCCGGCTGATGGTCGCCACGGCGGTGCTGGCCGCCGGCAGCCTGTTGCTGGCCGGCACCAGCGGCCATGGGCAGGGCGAGGTGTTCCTGCTGTACGCACTGCTGATCGGCTTCAGTTCGGTGGCGGTGCAGATGCTGATACCGCTGGCGGCGCATCTGGCGCCGGAGCGCGAGCGTGGCAGGGTGGTCGGCAACATCATGGGTGGGTTGCTGCTGGGGATCCTCCTGGCGCGTCCACTGGCAAGCCTGGTGGCGGATCATTTCGGCTGGCGTGCGGTGTTCGTCGGTGCCGCGGGGTTGATGCTGGCGATCATCCTGCTGCTGGCGTCGACCCTGCCGCGCCGGGTGCCGGAGCACAAGGCCAGCTATGCCGGGTTGATGGCCTCTTTGCTGGTGCTGTTGCGCCGTTATCCGGCGTTGCGCCAGCGGGCGTTGTACCAGGCGCTGATGTTCGCGGCGTTCAGCCTGTACTGGACGGCGGTGCCGCTGGCGCTGGCCGCTGAACATGGCCTGTCGCAGAGCCAGATCGCGCTGTTCGCCCTGGTCGGGGCGGTGGGCGCGGTGGCGGCGCCGTTGGCCGGGCGGTTGGCCGATGCCGGGCATGGACGGCGCGCTTCGTTGCTGGCGATGAGCCTGGCGCCGCTGGCGTTGCTCGGCGGCCTGAGTACAGCGGGCATGAGCGTGATCGGCCTGGGGCTGACCGGGGTGCTGCTGGATTTTGCCGTGCAGATGAACCTGGTCATCGGCCAGCGCGAGGTGTACGCGCTGGATCCGGCCAGCCGTGGCCGCTTGAATGCGCTGTACATGACCAGCATCTTCCTCGGCGGCGCTGTGGGCTCGGCGCTGGCCAGCGGGGTGTATGCGCAGTTCGGCTGGCACGGGGTGGCGCTGTTGGGGGCGGGATTGCCGGCGGTGGCGCTGGTGGCGTTCCTGATCGTTTCCCGGCGCTGATCCCGGGTGTTTATCGTCCCAGCGGCAGGGCCACGCCGATCAGCGCAAACAGGCCGCCACAGGCGCGGTTGAACCCCCGGCCACCCTTGGCCAGCCATGGCCGGATGCGAAATGCCAGGCGCGCCAGCAGGTACTCCACCAGGCACTCGACACTGGCGAAGGTCGCCGCCATCACCACGAACTGCAGCAGCAGGCCGCGCTGCGGGTCGATGAATTGCGGCAGGAACGCGCCATAGAACAACAGCACCTTGGGGTTGGCCAGCGCCGACAGGCAGCCCTGGCGGAACAGCCCGGCATTGCTCAGCGCGGTACTGCCGCGGGGCAACTCGAGATGCAGCGCCGGGGTGCGCCACAGCTGGATCCCCAGCCAGACCAGGTAGGCCCCGCCCACCCACTTGAGCACCGTCAGCACCGAGGCCGAGGCCTGCAGCAGGGCGCTCAGGCCGAACATGGTCAGGGCGATCAGGGCGCTGAAACCGAACAGCCCGCCGCAGATGGTGAACAGCGTGCGCCGGGCGCCGTACAGCGCGCCATGGGTCAGGGCCAGCAGGCTGTTGGGGCCTGGAGTAAGGGACAGGCCGATGCTGGCGAGCAGGTAGATGAGCCAGGTGTCGAGTGCCATGGGTGTGCCTTGTCGGTGGTGAGGGCGCCAGTGTAGGGCAGGGTTGTGGGAATACAGGGTAGTATTCGGACAAATGAAGGTCATTTTCGGACGCTGCCATGACACCCGACCTGCGCCTGCTGATCCTGCCACTGCCGGAATTCGCCTTGCTGCCCTTTGGCGCCTTTCTCGACAAGCTGCGCTTTTCCGCCGACGACGAGGACTACAGCCGCCAGCGCTACTGCCGCTGGACCGTGATCGGCCTGGACCTGGCGCCTGTGCCGTCCAGCAGTGGGGCCATGGTGCAGGTGGAGGCGACGTCCGCGCAGGTCGACTGGAGCGCCTACGACCATCTGGTGCTGTTCGGCGGGCGCAATGCCAGCGCCACGGCGGCATTGGCGCCACGCTACCGGGCCTTGCTGAAACAGGCGGCCAAGGCGGGGGTGAGGCTGGTCTGCGTCGACAACGCGGCCTTCCTGCTGGCGGCCTGTAGCCTGCTGGACGGTCATCAGGTGGTGGTGCACTGGCGTCATGAGGCCGAGTTCCGCGTGGCGTTTCCCCGTGTGCGGTTGCTGACCGGTCAGTTGTACTGCTTCGACGGCAGCCGTATCACCTGCGCCGGCGGCACGGCGGCCATCGACCTGGCGGTGGAGCTGATCGCCCGCGCCAGCGGCCGCGCCCGAGCGCTCAAGGGCCTGGCCGACATGCTGGTGGATGAAAGCCGCGACAGCCGCCACGCCTTGCGCTCGCTGGAGGCCGGCGCCGGGGAGGGGCGCCAGGTGCAACGGGCCACGGCGCTGATGCGCCATCACCTGGCGGCGCGGCTGCCGGTGGAGGCGCTGGCGGCGGAGCTGGGGATCAGCCGGCGCCAGCTCGACCGCCAGTTCCAGGCCTGCCATGGCATGAGCGCCAAGGCCTGGTGGCAGGAGCTGCGCCTGCAGCAGGCGCGCTGGCGGTTGCTCAACTCCAGCCACAGCCTGGCGCAGATCGCCGATGAAGTGGGCATGGGCGATGCCAGTTACCTGGGCAAGTGGGTGCGGCGGCGCTTCGGTTGTACGGCGCTGGCGCTGCGCAGGTCCGAGCCGGACTCATCGCGGGGCAAGCCTGCTGCCAGCGTCTGACGCCGCGGCGTGCGGGGAGCGGGCTTGCCCCGCGATGTGGGGTTACTGCGGCGTACCGAACAACCCCGTCCAGTAGATCCCCGCGTCGCTCTTCGGGTCCACCGCATACGCCGCCCCCAGTTCGCGGAAGTCCGCGTTCATCAGCGTGGCGCAGTGCCCAGGGCTGGCCAGCCAGCCATCGACCACCTTGCGCGCGGTATCGCGCCCGGCGGCGATGTTCTCGCCGATCTGCCGATACAGGTAACCGGCCAGTTCCGCGCGGTCGCCCGGCGTGCGGCCATCGCGGTCGATATGGTCGAAGAAGTTCTGGTTGGCCATGGCCCGGGTGTGGTTGGCGGCGACGCCGGCCAGGGTCGCGCTCCAGGCCAGCGCCGGGGCGGCGGGGTAGGGCTGGCCGCCGCACTGGCGCGGCAGGTTGCGCGCGGCGTTGACTTCCTGCAACAGCTTCTGCCCTTCGGCCTGCCAGTCGCCCAGGCGCCCGCTGAGCAGCGGGCGGGCCAGGACGATGCGCCAGTCGCGACCCTCCTGGCTGACACCGATATCGACGAACTGCGGGTCGAGCACCACCTGGCAGAAGCTCTCCTCGATGGCTTTCATCGCCGCCTTGGCATCCCGTGGGCCGGACAGGCTGATGGCCTGCACGTTGACCATCGGGTAGGCGGCGCGGGTCATGGCCTGCTGCAGGTCGCGGGTGCCCTCCGGCGACAGCGCCAGGCGGGTGTCGCTGTTGAGCGGCGGCAGCTCCAGCGAAGCCTCGCCGCCGCAGCGCTGGGCCTGACTGCGGTAGACGTTGATCGTATCGATCAGTTGCGCTTCTTCGCCGGCATACGCCTGGCTGCCGGGGGCGGCAAGCAGGCCCAGCGTCAGGCCGAGGCAGGCAACGGATGGGACGCGCATGTGGATCTCCCTGTAACTGGCAGCGTCTGGATCTGCGCTGCCCATCCTACACAAGCGCAAGGCTTTTGGCCCGGCCCTGTGCGGTATGAAAACCAAGCCTTGCAATCGTTTGCAGTCGGCAAAAGAGGGGGTAGACCGCTGGTCGGCAAAAAAGTGCGGTTATTTGGTAATAATTCGCACTATCGGCTAGAAACACTACTCAGTCACTTCAAGTTTCTTATCCGCCAGGACGGCCCTGACCCTTCCGGGGAGCCCTCCATGACACGTGCCTGCCCGTATCAATCGACCCTCCTTGCGCTGTGCTGTTCCGTTGCCGTCAGCGCCCATGGCGCAGAGGGCGCCATCGAGCTGGATGCCACCGCCGTCAACGCCGAGGCGCTCAAGGCGCCTGCCGGCGAACTGCCCGAACCCTATGCCGGCGGCCAGGTGGCCCGTGGCGGACAGATGGGCGTGCTGGGCAACCAGGACATGATGGACGTGCCGTTCACCATGACCAGCTACACCGCGCAGCTGATCGAGGAGCAGCAGGCCGAGGACATCGGCGACGTGCTGCTCAACGACCCCTCGGTGCGCCAGTCGTTCGGTTTTGGCAACCAGTCCCAGGTCTTCGTCATCCGTGGCCTGCCGCTCAATGGCGACGACGTGGCGTTCAACGGCCTGTACGGCGTGTTGCCGCGGCAGATGATTTCCACCGATGCGGTGGAGCGGGTCGAGGTGTTCAAGGGGCCCAATGCCTTTCTCAACGGCGCCAGCCCGACCGGCACCGGCCTGGGCGGCAACGTCAACCTGCAACCCAAGCGCGCCGGTGATACGCCGACACGCCGCTACACCCAGGACATCAGCAGTGACGGGCGCATCGGCGAGCACCTGGACATTGGCCAGCGCTTCGGCGCGGACAATCGCTTCGGCGTGCGCCTGAACCTCTCGCAGCGCGAGGGAGAGACGGCGGTCGACGACCAGGACCAGCGCAGCAAGCTGTTCGTCGCCGGGCTCGACTACCGTGGCGACAACTTCCGGGTGTCGGGCGATTTCGGCTACCAGAAGCAGCGGGTCAACCATATGCGCAACTCAGTGCGCCTGGGCGCCGGCCTGACCGATATCCCCCATGCGCCGGACGCCGACCACAACTACGGCCAGGACTGGGCCTGGACCGAGACCGAGGACACCTTCGGCATGCTCCGCGGCGACTACGACTTCAACGACAACTGGAGCGGCTACCTGGCGGGGGGCGTCAAGCACACTCACGAGAACGGCTTCTACGGCACGCCGATCCTCACCGACGCGGCCAGCGGCGATGCCACCATCGGCGGCTCGAAGATCCCCCACAACGAGGACAACACCACCTTCATGGGCGGCATCAATGGCCGCTTCCAGACAGGGCCGCTCAGCCATCAGCTGAATATCGGCGCGGCGAGCATCTGGACCCAGCAGGAGAACGCCTTCGTTTTCTACAACTCGCAGGCCACCAATATCTACCGCACCGACCCGTTGCCAAAACCAACTACGCCGACTTTCGTCGGCGGCAAGCTGGACGACCCCGGCGTGACCGGCAAGACCCGCAACCGCAGCATCGCGCTGTCCGACACCGTGGGCCTGTTCGATGACACCCTGCTGCTCACCGTGGGCGTGCGGCGCCAGCAATTGCGGGTGGAGGGCTACGCCTACGACGGGCCGGGCCCGGACCTGGGACGCAACGCCTTCTATGACGAGGCGGTCACCACGCCGGTGTACGGCATCGTCTACAAGCTCAACCCATCGGTCTCGCTGTATGCCAACCGTATCGAGGGCCTGGCCCAGGGCGCCACGGCATCAGGGCAGGTGATCAATGTCGGCGAGGTGTTCCCGCCGGCCAAGACCAAGCAGGTGGAGGCGGGGGTCAAGCTCGATTACCAGACCTTCGGCGCCAACCTGGCGGTGTTTCGCATCGAGCGGCCCACCGATGGCTTCGTCGACGGCAATGTGTTCGTCCAGGATGGCGAGCAGGTCAACAAGGGGCTTGAGCTCAGTGTGTTCGGCGAGCCGCTGCCGGGGCTGCGGTTGACGGCCGGTGGCACGCGCATGGACACCGAGCTGAAAAACACCCAGGGCGGCACGGCCGATGGCAACCGCGCGGTAGGCGTGCCGACCTTCCAGCTCAATGCCAGTGTCGATTGGGATGTGCCGGGGCTGGAAGGCGTGGCGCTCAATGCGCGCATGCTGCGCACCGGCGGGCAGTACGCCAACCCGGCCAACACCCTGAGCCTGCCGACCTGGAACCGTTTCGACGTTGGCGCGCGCTATCGCTTCAAGGTGCAGGAAAAGGCCGTGACCTTGCGGGTCAACGTGGAGAACCTGACGGACAAGAACTACTGGGCGTCGGCCAATGGGGGGTATTTGACCCAGGGCGACCCGAGATTGGTGAAGTTCTCGGGGACCCTGGATTTTTGAAGCCTGTGCCGGCGGCGTGCCTTACCAGAGCGCTACTGCCGCCGCGCCGATCACCCGGCCAAACACCGCCAGCGCCGTGTCCACGTCCGCTTCGCTGGTGTAGCGCCCGACGCTCAGGCGCACGCTGTTGCGCGCCTGGCGCTCGTCGAGGCCGAGGGCCAGGAGCACGTGGGACGCCGCATTGCTCGCCGAGTTGCACGCCGAAGTGCTCGACAGTGCCAGCTCGCCCGCCAGGGCCAGGCTGTTGAAGCCCTTGGCGTCGATGCACAGGTTGAGGGTGTGGGGAATGCGCTGCACCGCACAGCCGTTGAGCGTGACCCCGGGCATTGCCAGCAGGCCGTCGCGCAAGCGTCGGGCGAGTTGCTCCAGGCGCTGGTACTCCGCCGCGCCGGGCTGGCCGGCCAGGGCGAAGGCGCTGCCCATGCCGACGATCTGGTGGGTGGCCAGGGTGCCAGAGCGCAGGCCGCGCTCATGGCCGCCGCCGTGCATCTGCGCACGCATCGCCGGGCGGGCGCGAGGGCCGACGTAGAGGGCACCGATGCCCTTGGGACCATAGACCTTGTGTGCCGAGAACGACATCAGGTCGACCGCCTGCTGCGCCAGGTCGATCCGAACCTTGCCCACTGCCTGCGCCGCGTCCACGTGCAAAAGCGCACCGTGTTCGCGGACGATTGCCCCGATAGCGGCAAAGTCGGTCACCGTGCCCAGTTCGTTGTTCACCGCCATCAGCGATACCAGGCGGGTGTCCGGGCGCAGCGCGGCCTGGACCGCTTGGGGCTGGATCAACCCTCGGGCATCCGGGGCCAGGCGGGTCACCGCCCAGCCCAGGCGCTCCAGTTCGGCGGCGGTGTCTAGGATGGCCTTGTGCTCAAGCTGGCTGGTGATCACATGCCCCGGCTGCGCGCAGCCCTGGGCGATGCCCTTGAGCGCGAGGTTGTTCGATTCGGTGGCGCCGGAGGTCCAGACCAGGTCAGCGGGCTGCGCGCCGACCTGCTCGGCCACCTGGCGACGGGCGTGTTCGACGGCCTCGCGGGCCGCCTGGCCGTGGGAATGGCCGCTGGAGGCGGGATTGCCGAAGTTCGACTCACGGCCCAGGCAGGTGAGCATGGCGGCGATGACCTGGTCATCGACCGGCGTGGTGGCGGCGTAATCGAAGTAGAGCGGGGTGCTGGGCATGATCAAGGGCGGGTCCGTGCGTGGACGCCGCCTGTCGGCATCCATGGACTCATGCTAGGGAAATGGTGATATGAATGTTTTCCAATTTTTCCAGCTTGTGGGGCTTTCAGGAAAAACTTCTACTCGCTATTTGCTTGGATGTAGAAATATTTTCTTCGCGTATCAAAGCCACTGCCATGGCGCCTGTTTGGTAACCATCACCAGCACGATCAGGAACATCCCGGCAAACCCTACTACCCCCATCCACAGCCATGGGCGATACAGCCGCTGGTAGGCCTGGCCCAGGGCCGCGCCGCTGTCGACCGCCTGGACGGCAAGGGTGTGCAGGCGTTTTTGCAACAGCAACACCGGCAGCCACAAGGCGCCGACCGCGAAGAAGATCAGCAGCGCGGCGCGTAGCCAGTCGGCGGACCACGGCATGCCGCCCATGCTGACCATGGCGTAGCCGGTCAGCAGTTGCAGCACGCCCGCCGGCGTGGTGATCCAGGCGTCGAAGCGCACCACCATCCGCGCCACAGCGGCGATCACCCGCGGATCGCCGCTGCGATTGGCGGCGATCAGGTACAGGTAAGAGCCCATGCCAAAGCCGAAGAGAAACACGGCGGCGACGATATGCAGGTATTTGAGCAGCAGGTAGCTCATCTCAGGCGCGCCTGTGCTGCAAGCCGACGCTGTAGCGCACCTTGTCCGGCTCGTCGATGGCCGCCAGGTACTGTTCGACGCTGATCTCGCCGACGCAGGGGCGGGCGCCCGGTTCAGGCTGGTAGCCTGCGACGACCCTGGCCATCAGCGCCACCGCCGCGCAGCTGGGAATCTCCGGGCCCTTGTCGTCGCTGGCGCTGACCTGGGCCTGCAGGCGCAGTGGCTGCCCTTGCGGGTCCAGCCCACGGACATCCAGGTACATCGCGCTCTTGCCATCGCCCCAGCGTTCGAAACGGCTGCCCAGCCGATGCAGGCGTCGCGCCCAGGGCAGCGGGTCGCGCACCAGGCCCAGCTTGACCAGCCGCGCCAGTGTCGCGTTGGCCAGGCCACCGAGCATCAGCCCGGAGCCGGCCTTGAATGCCAGGTCAAGGGCGCCATAGCGTTCGGCGAAGATGTCCATGTCCGGCACGTCGACGTTGTGCAGCAGGCGCCAGCCCAGGCCCGGCAGATGGCGCAGCTGCAGGCCGAGCCAACCGTCGACGCTGCACGGGCGGCCATCGCGCCACTGGCGGATCGGCCTGCCGGCATAGGCCAGCACGCCTTCGATGGTGGACAGGCCGGGCATCTTCGCCGAGGACGAAATGCCGTGCTCGATGCGGTCGATACGGCTGAAGTGATGGCGCTGCTCGTCGAGAATCGCCGACGACAGGCTCGGCACCGAACTGCAGCCACTGAGCAGGGTGACCTGGGCCCGGCGGGCACGTTCGTTCAGTTGGGCGATACCATTGACGAACAGCCGGCAGTCGGACAGGTCGCAATAGTGGCTGCCGGCTTCGATGCAGGCTTCGGCCACGCGGTAGGGCTGGCCCTGGAAGGGGCCGCCGGTGTGGATCACCCAGTCGATGCGCAGGTCGCGTAGGGCTTGGGCGAAGCCTGGGGCCATGGCGTCGCCGCACCAGCTTTCGCTGCCGTTCAACTGTGCCGCCAGATGCGAGAGGCTGTCGGCATTGCGGCCGGCGATCACCAGTTGCACGGCGGGTATCTGGTTCAGGTGGCGGCAGATGATACGGCCGAAGTTGCCGTAGGCGCCGATCACCAGGATTCGGGGAGACATGCTGGGGTCCTTGTGCATGTTTCGCGGGAAACGCGGGGCTGCAAGGCAGCCCCGGTGGGGTCAGGCGTCGTAGCCGAGGTTCGGCGCCAGCCAGCGCTCGCTCACGGCAATGTCCTGGCCCTTGCGCGCGCTGTACTGCTCGATCTGGTCCTTGTCGACCTTGCCCACGGCGAAGTACTGCGCCTGCGGGTGGGCGAAGTACCAGCCGCTGACCGCCGCCGCCGGGAACATGGCGAAGTGCTCGGTGAGGAACACGCCGCTGGGGCCGGTCTCGCCGATCGCGGTGCCGTCGAGCAGGCGGAACAGGGTTTCCTTCTCGGTGTGGTCCGGGCACGCCGGGTAGCCAGGCGCCGGGCGGATGCCGCTGTACTGCTCCTTGATCAGCGCCTCGTTGTCCAGGTGCTCGTCCTTGGCATAGCCCCAGTGCTCCTTGCGCACCTGTTCGTGCAGCCACTCGGCGCAGGCCTCGGCCAGGCGGTCGGCCAGGGCCTTGACCATGATCGAGCTGTAGTCGTCGCCCTTGTCCTGATAGGCCTTGGCCACTTCCTCGGCGCCGATGCCGGCGGTGGTGATGAAGCCGCCGACATAGTCGGTCACGCCACTGGCCTTGGGCGCGACGAAGTCGGCCAGCGACCAGTTCGGCTTGCCATCGGGCTTGATGGTCTGCTGGCGCAGGTGGTGCAGGGTGGCCAGGGTCTCGCCGGCGTCGCCGTACACCTCGATATCGTCATCGGCCACCTGGTTGGCCGGCCAGAAGCCGAACACCGCGCGGGCGCTGATCAGTTGCTCATCGATCAGCTTGTCGAGCATCTCGCGGGCGTCCTTGTACAGCGCCGTGGCGGCCTCGCCGACCACTTCGTCGGTGAGGATGCGCGGGAACTTGCCGGCCAGGTCCCAGGAGATGAAGAACGGCGTCCAGTCGATGTATTCGGCCAGGGTGCGCAGGTCGATGTTCTCCAGCACCTTGACGCCGGTGAAGGCGGGCTCCGCGGCCTGGTAGGCAGCCCAGTCGTACTGCGGCTTGGCGGCGATGGCCTGGGCGTAGCTCAGGCGCTCGGTGCGGGCGCTGCGGTTGGCGGTGCGCTCGCGCACCTCGACGTACTCCTGGCGGGTCTTCTCGACGAAACCGCTCTTGAGTTCCTTGGACAGCAGTTGCGTGGCCACGCCCACCGCGCGCGAGGCGTCGGTGACGTAGATCACCGCATCGTTGGAGTACTTGGGTTCGATCTTCACCGCCGTGTGCGCCTTGGAGGTGGTCGCGCCGCCGATCATCAGCGGCAGGTGGAAGTCCTGGCGCTGCATCTCGCGGGCGACATGGACCATCTCGTCCAGCGACGGGGTGATCAGCCCGGACAGGCCGATGATGTCGCACTTCTGCTCGCGGGCGGTCTGCAGGATCTTCTCGGCCGGGACCATGACGCCCATGTCGACGATGTCGTAGCCGTTGCAACCGAGCACCACGCCGACGATGTTCTTGCCGATGTCGTGCACGTCGCCCTTGACCGTGGCCATGAGGATCTTGCCCTTGGCCTCGGGCTTGTCGCCTTTCTCGGCTTCGATGAACGGGATCAGGTGGGCCACGGCCTGTTTCATCACGCGGGCGGACTTCACCACCTGGGGCAGGAACATCTTGCCGGCGCCGAACAGGTCGCCGACCACGTTCATGCCGCTCATCAGCGGGCCTTCGATGACCTCGATGGGGCGCGCCGACTGCTGGCGGCACTCTTCGGTGTCTTCGACGATGTAGGCGGTGATGCCCTTGACCAACGCATGCTCGAGGCGCTTGTCGACCGGCATCGAGCGCCATTCTTCGTTCTCGACTTCCTTGGTGGCGCCGCCGCCCTTGTAGTCATCGGCGATGGCCAGCAGGGCGTCGGTGCCGTGCGGGGTGCGGTTGAGCACCACGTCCTCGACCTTTTCGCGCAGGGCGGCGGGGATCTCGTCGTAGATCTCCAGCTGGCCGGCGTTGACGATACCCATGGTCAGGCCGTTCTTGATCGCGTGGTAGAGGAACACCGAGTGGATCGCCTCGCGCACCGGGTTGTTGCCACGGAACGAGAACGACACGTTGGACACGCCGCCCGAGCTCAGGGCATAGGGCAGGTGGTCGCGGATGTAGGCGCAGGCCTCGATGAAGTCGACGGCGTAGTTGTTGTGCTCCTCGATGCCGGTGGCGACGGCGAAGATGTTCGGGTCGAAGATGATGTCTTCGGGCGGGAAGCCGACTTCGTTGACCAGGATGTCATAGCTGCGCTGGCAGATCTCGCGCTTGCGCGCGGCGGTGTCGGCCTGGCCGACCTCGTCGAAGGCCATCACCACCACGGCGGCGCCGTAGCGTTTGCACAGGCGGGCGTGGTGCTTGAACTGCTCGACGCCTTCCTTCATCGAGATCGAGTTGACGATGCCCTTGCCCTGGATGCACTTCAGGCCCGCCTCGATCACCTCCCACTTGGAGGAGTCGATCATGATCGGCACCCGGGAGATGTCCGGCTCGCCGGCGATCAGGTTGAGGAAGCGGACCATGGCGGCCTGGGAGTCGAGCATCCCTTCGTCCATGTTGATGTCGATCACCTGGGCGCCGGCCTCGACCTGCTGCAGGGCGACTTCCAGTGCCTCGGTGTAGTTTTCCTCGCGGATCAGCCGGGCGAACTTGGCGGAGCCGGTGATGTTGGTGCGCTCGCCGACGTTGACGAACAGCGACTGGCGATCGATGGTGAACGGCTCGAGGCCCGACAGGCGGCAGGCCTTGGGGATGTCCGGGATCGCCCGAGGCTTGTACTTGGCCACGGCCTCGGCGATGGCCTGGATGTGCGGCGGCGTGGTGCCGCAGCAGCCGCCGATGATGTTGAGGAAACCGCTGGCGGCGAATTCCTCGACCACCGCGGCCATCTCGGCCGGAGTCTCGTCGTACTCGCCGAAGGCGTTGGGCAGGCCGGCGTTGGGGTGGGCGGAGACGTGGGTGCCGGCCTTGGTCGACAGCTCTTCGAGGTACGGGCGCAGGTCCTTGGCGCCGAGGGCGCAGTTCAGGCCCACGGAAATCGGGTTGGCGTGGCGTACCGAGTTCCAGAACGCCTCGGTGGTCTGGCCCGACAGGGTGCGGCCGGAGGCGTCGGTGATGGTGCCGGAGATCATGATCGGCAGTTCGATGCCGTCGTCCTCGAACACCTGCTGCACGGCGAAGATCGCCGCCTTGGCGTTGAGGGTGTCGAAGATGGTCTCGATCAGGATCAGGTCGGCGCCGCCCTCGATCAGGCCACGGGTGGCCTCGATGTAGTTCTCCACCAGTTCGTCGAAGGTGACGTTGCGGTAGCCGGGATCGTTGACGTCGGGGGAGATCGAGCAGGTGCGGCTGGTCGGGCCGAGCACGCCGGCGACGAAGCGCGGCTTGTCCGGGGTCTCCAGGGTCTTGGCGTCGGCCACCTGGCGGGCGATGCGCGCGCCTTCGACGTTGAGCTCGTAGACCAGTGCCTCCATGCCGTAGTCGGCCTGGGAAATCTGCGTGGCGTTGAAGGTGTTGGTCTCGAGAATATCGGCGCCGGCGTCCAGGTAGGCTTTCTCGATCGCGGCGATTACATCGGGGCGGCTGAGCAGCAAAAGATCGTTGTTGCCTTTGACATCGCTTGGCCAATCGGCAAAGCGCGTGCCACGATAGTCGTGTTCCTCGAGGCGGTAACTCTGGATCATAGTACCCATGCCGCCGTCGAGGATCAGGATGCGCTCTTTGAGTGCGTTCTGGAGTGCTTGTAAACGAGCGCTGCGGTCGGACATAGGACTACCTGGTCGGGCAAATAACAGAAGGTGCCGAATAATAACAAAGCTGCACGGATTTTAGGCGTATCGCCCATTCGCATGAATTTCCCTCATGTTAGCGCGACGCCCCCAACACCTCAGGACCCGCCAGGCACATCGTGATGGCTTCAAGTAACCAGGACATTCGGCACATGCTGCATCGCATACTTGCCAGCGCCTTCGCCTTGCTCATCAGTGGCGCGGCGTTCGGGCAGGCCCCCCAATCGAGCCCTACGATTTCATACACCCGGGATATCCAACCGATCTTCACCGAGAAGTGCGTGGCCTGCCACGCCTGCAACGATGCTGCCTGCCAGCTCAACCTGGGCAGCGCCGAGGGCGCCGAGCGCGGCGCCTCGAAGGTGCCGGTCTACCAGGGCGAGCGCAGCCAGGCGGTACCCACCACGCGGCTGTTCTACGATGCCCGCGACGAAGCGGGCTGGCGCAAGCAGGGCTTCTACTCGGTGCTGGACAAGCAGGGCAGCCAGGCGGCGCTGATGGCGCGCATGCTCGAACTGGGCCACAAGACTCCGCTCACGCCCAACGCCAAGCTGCCCGAAGAGATCGTGCTGGGGCTTAATCGCAACAACATGTGCCCGTTGCCGCATGAATTCGACGCCTATGCCGGCGCCCATCCCAAGGAGGGCATGCCCCTGGCGGTCACCGGCCTGACCGACCAGGAGTACCAGACCCTGCAGCGCTGGCTGGCCGCTGGCGCGCCAGTGGAGAAGACGCCGATCCAGCCCAGCGCGGCAGAGGTGAAGCAGATCGCCGACTGGGAAGAATTGCTCAATCGTCCCGGCTCGACCGAGGCGCTGGTCGGCCGTTGGCTGTACGAGCACCTGTTCCTCGCGCACATCCATTTCGTCGGCGGCGAGCAGGGCCATTTCTTCCAGTGGGTGCGCTCGCGCACGCCGAGTGGCCAGCCGGTGGACCTGATCGCCACCCGCCGCCCCAACGACCCGCCGGGCACCGATTTCTACTATCGGTTGATCCCGGTGCAGGGCGTGATCGTGCACAAGACCCACATCACCTACCCGATGGGGCCGCAGAAGCTCAAGCGGGTCAAGCAGCTGTTCTACAGCGGCGACTGGCACGCCAGCGCACTGCCGGGCTATGGGCCGCGGCACCGGTCCAACCCGTTCGAGACCTTCGAGGCGATCCCGGCGGTGGCCCGCTACCAGTTCATGCTGGACAACGCCGAGTACTTCGTCCGTACCTTCATCCGTGGCCCGGTGTGCCGCGGGCAGATCGCCACCGACGTGATCCGCGACAATTTCTGGGCGCTGTTCCAGGAGCCGGCCCACGACCTGTACATCACCGACGCCCAGTACCGTGGCGAAGCTACGCCGCTGCTGGCCATGCCGGGGCAGATCGACGACGTGGGCAGCGTGTTGAGCCTGTGGCACGCCTACCGCGACAAGCGCAACGAATACGAAGCCCTGCGCCGTGAAGCCTATGCCGAACAGCCGGCGCCAAGCTGGTCGACGCTGTGGGCGGGCAACGACAACGCGTTGCTGAGCATCTTCCGCCACTTCGACAGCGCCTCGGTGACCAAGGGCCTGATCGGTGACGTGCCGCTGACCATGTGGCTGTTCGACTACCCGCTGTTCGAGCGCACCTACTATCAGCTGGCGGTGAACTTCGACGTGTTCGGCAACGTCTCGCACCAGTTGCAGACGCGGCTGTACTTCGACCTGATCCGCAACGGCGCCGAGGTCAACTTCCTGCGCCTGATGCCGGCCGGCAAGCGCGGCGAGATCCTCGGCGACTGGTACCAGAACAGCGGCAAGGTGAAGATGTGGATGGACTACGAGGACATCGACACCAGCACTCCGAGCGCGCTGAAACTGGACAAGCACGATCCCAAGCGGGACTTCGGCCTCAAGCTGCTGCAACGCACGGGCAGCCTGAACGCCGCGCCGGACCCGATCAACCGCTGCCAGGGCGCCTACTGCTCGCGGCCCGGCCTGTCCGCGGAGTTCCGTGACGCCGAGCAGTCGCTGAGCCGCCTGGTGTCGCGCCCGGCGGCGGGGCTCAAGGTGATCGGCCAACTGCCCGAGGCGAGCATGCTGCGCATCGAAGGGCAGGGCGGCCAGCGTCAGGTCTACAGCCTGCTGCGCAACCGCGCGCACAGCAACGTGGCGTTCCTGCTTGGCGAGGCCTACCGCTACCAGCCGGGGCTGGACACCCTGACCCTGTATCCGGGCGTGCTCAGCAGCTACCCCAACTTCATCTTCAATATCCCGACGGCCGATGTGCCGGAGTTTGTCGAAGACATGGAGGCGGCGCGTGACGACACCGACAAGTTCGAACGCATCGTCATGCGCTGGGGCGTGCGCCGCAGCCATCCTGAGTTCTGGCACTACTTCCATGACCTGAACAGCTACATCAAGCAGACCCAGCCGGTGGAGGCAGGGGTGCTGGACATGAACCGCTACGAGAACCTCTGATCGGTTGGCCGGGACTTTCCCGGCATCCTGCGGTCGGAATCGGTAGGTAGGCCCTGGGCTGCTCTGCAGCCCATCGCCGGCAAGCCGGCTCCCACAGAAGTGCGCGAACCCTGTGGGAGCCGGCTCGCCGGGCCTCAATGCACCGCCGATCACAGGATATTTCATGCTGTATTCGCTTCAGGCACTCCGGGCATTCGCCGCCTGGGTGGTGGTCTGCCACCACTTCATGCAGATCTTCTTCGACTTCCACGCCACGGGCCCCGTCGGCCAATTGCTCGCCGACCGCGGCGCGGCAGGGGTGGACATCTTCTTCGTCATCAGTGGCCTGGTGATCTACCTGTCAACCCGCGACAAGGCCATCGCCCCCGGGCAGTTCCTGCTCAACCGTGCCTTGCGCATCGTGCCCGCCTACTGGTTCTACAGCCTGCTGATGGCCGTGCTGATGCTGGTCGCCAGCCACTGGATGCCGCACCAGGTGTTCGAGTGGCAGCACCTGCTGCTGTCGCTGCTGTTCATTCCGGCGGAAAACCCGGGTGGCTACGGGTTGTATCCGACGCTCAATGTCGGCTGGACGCTGAACTTCGAGATGTTTTTCTACCTGCTGTTCGGCCTGGCCTTCCTGGTGCGCCAGCGTCATCACCTGTTGCTGGTGACGGCGGCATTGCTGCTGGTAAGCGAAGTGCTGGGGCGCCTGGGTGTGCTCAGCCGCTTCTACAACAACGACATCGTCTACGAGTTCCTGCTGGGCATCGGCCTGGGCGTGCTCTATCGCCGCGGGCTGATCCGCGAAGGCCTGTGGTTGCCGCTGGGGCTGCTCGTCCTGGCAGGGTTTGCGCTCTATCACCTCGACGCATCGCAGCGCCTGTTGCACTGGGGCCTGCCGAGCGCGCTGGTGGTGCTGGCGTTCATTGCCCTGGAGCCGTACTTCAAGGGCAACCAGGTGCTCAAGGCGCTCGGAGACTGTTCGTATTCGGTGTACCTGGTGCATGTGCTGGTGCTGTACGGCGGCCTGTTCATCAGCGAGCGGTTGCGCCTGAACCCTTACCTGGTGTTCGCCTTGTGCGTGCCGTCAATCGGACTAATGTCGTGGCTCAGCTACCAATGGCTGGAACGTGGCCTGTATTGGCGGCTCAAGGGCTGCATGGCCGCCGGTGCGGCGCGGGAACCGGCATTGGCGCTATCCCGAGTCAAATGCTAGGACTTTGTTACCCGGCCGGGTTGGCGTACACTGCCGGCAAGTCTGTGAGGAACTTCCATGAGCGCTATAACCATTACCGACGCCGCCCATGATTACCTGGCCGATCTGCTCTCCAAGCAGAACACGCCTGGCATCGGCATACGTATTTTCATCACCCAGCCGGGCACTACCTACGCCGAGACCTGCATTGCCTACTGCAAGCCGGGCGAGGAGAAGCCCGACGACCAGCCGGTGGGCCTGAAGAGCTTCACCGCCTACCTCGATGCGGTCAGCGTGCCGTTCCTGGAGGACGCGCTGGTCGACTACGCCACCGACCGCATGGGCGGCCAGCTGACCATCAAGGCGCCGAACGCCAAGGTGCCGATGGTCAACGAGGACAGCCCGATCAACGAGCGCATCAACTACTACCTGCAGACCGAGATCAACCCGGGCCTGGCTAGCCACGGCGGCGCCGTGAGCCTGGTGGACGTGGTCGACGACGGCATCGCCGTGCTGCAGTTCGGCGGTGGTTGCCAGGGCTGCGGCCAGGCCGACGTGACGCTGAAGGAGGGCATCGAGCGCACCCTGCTCGAGCGTATTCCCGAGCTCAAGGGCGTGCGCGACGTGACTGACCACAGCCAGAAGGAAAACGCGTACTACTGATCGCCAGTGGTGACGCCATCGCGGGGCAAGCCCGCTCCCACGCCTGGCAGCAGCTGCATCCAGGCGTGGGAGCGGGCTTGCCCCGCGATGCTTTTCAGGCTTTGTGCATTGATCCTTAGCAACAAAGTGTTACGGATTCAACCCCTGCGACAACCGGTCGCGCCCCGTAAACAAAGGGCTGCAGCCCGATCAGCCGGATGTCGGGTGGATGGTGCGGGGGTGGCGTGACAGAATGCCCCGGTTTTCTGGCCGGCCCATCCCAGGGGTCGGCACCTTCCCTGTAAAGGATGGTTCCATGAATGATCTGTTGACCCGGCGCGCGGTTGTCGCCGGGATGGGCGTACTGGGGCTTGGCCTGCTGGCGGGCTGCAGCCCGGCCAGGGGCCTGGACTTCAAGTACGGCAAGAACATGAGCAACGAGATCCTCGGGCGCAAGTTCAAGCTCAAGGACCCGCAAGGCAACGAGCGCACCTTGTCGAGCTTCTACGGCTCGATGCCGATGATCTTCTTCGGCTTCACCCAGTGCCCGGCCGTCTGCCCGACCGCCATGGCGCGTGTGGCGCAGATCCGCAAGATCCTGCGTGGCCGCGACCGCGACCTGTTCCAGCCGGTGTTCATCACCCTGGACCCGGAGCGCGATACCCCCGAGGTGCTCGATGCCTACGTCAAGGCCTTCGACCCGTCGATCGTCGCCCTGACCGGCACCCCCGAGGAAATCGACGCGGTGGCCCGTGAATTCAAGGTGTTCTACGAGAAGGTCCCGGCCGGCGATACCTACACCATCTCTCACTCGTCCACCAGCTACGTCTACGATACCCGTGGCACCCTGCGCCTGAGCCTGGGCCATTCCCTGAACGCCCAGGAATGCGCCGAAGACCTGGTCACCCTGATGGAGATCTGCTGAATGTCGATGCAACCGATCAAGCGCGGCCTGGCCGCCCTGGCACTGATGAGCCTGGCTCTGCCGGCCCTGGCCCAGACCACCGTAAGCGACGCCTGGGTACGCGCCAGCGTGCCGCACCAGCATGCCACCGGGGCCTTCATGACCCTGACCGCCAGCAGCGACAGCAAGCTGGTCAGTGTCGCCTCGCCCGTGGCCAAGACCGTGCAGGTGCACGAGATGACCATGAACGGCGACGTGATGGGCATGCGTGAAGTGAAGGCGGTCGAGTTGCCGGCCGGCAAGGCGGTGAAGCTGGACCCGAACGGCTTCCACGTGATGTTGATGGGCCTGAACCAGCAGGTGAAGGAGGGTGAGCAGGTGCCGCTGACCCTGACCATCGAGGATGCCAAGGGCGCGAAGGAAACCCTGCAGGTGCAGGCTCCGGTGCGTGCGCTCAATGCCGAGGCCGGCGCTGGCCACGACCATATGCACATGAACCACTGATGCAGCACCCATCGCGGGCGATGCGGCGCTCCGACGAGCCTGCTCCCCCGCGATGGTTGTCAGCGGTCAGCTACGAAAACGTGGCAGCGGCCGTTCGATGTTCAGCGAGGTCAGCGTCTTGCGCACCTGGGCGTCTTCGGCCTCGAGTGCCTTGAGGCTGGCGCGGATCTTGCCGGCGGCGGGCACGTCGCCCTGGCGGTCGATCCAGTCGGCGATCTCCTTGCAGGCACTGCTCAGGCAGGCCTGGCGCTGGCTCATCAGCGACAGGAGCGTGGTGATTTCTCGTTCGGACATGGCGGGTTCCTCCGTTCAGCCTTGTGAGTGTAGCAGCGGCTGCAGCCGACGGTGTCAGCCGCGCAGATAGCGCAAATAGCCCAGGCTCAGCGCGCAGATGGCGAGCGCGATCAGCAGCAACCCAGGCGCCAGCATCTGCAGCATGCCGACCAGTATCAGCCCCGCGCCGATCTGCAGGTAATACAACAGGCCGAACACGGCTGCCGCGGTACCCCGGCAATCGGCGTAGGCCACCAGTGCCGAGCCGAGCAGCAAGGGGATGGCCATGGCGAACGCGACCATTACCAGGGCCATTGGCGCGACGATCCACGGTGATTCACCGATCGCCGTCATGCCCAGCGCGCCGAGCACGAGCAGCAGCGCGGCACCCTTCATCAGGGTGGCGGCCGCGACTGCGCGCCCCAGCAGCAGGGCATTGAGCCTGGCGCCAGCCAGCGAGCCGAGGGCCAGGACCACGCCCGAATAGCCCATCCACTGTGCCTGCCCCAGGCGTTCGAAGACGAACGGCGCCAGGCTGTACCAGGCGAACACGGCGATATTGAACAAGGCCACCAGCGCACTGGCCAGCAGCACCCGGGGGGCCGCCAGCAGGCGCATCAGCACCTGGCGCAACGGTGTCAGTGCGGGCGCGGCGGCCTGGGTCTCGGGCATTGCCTGCCAGCCCCAGGCCAGCAATGCCGATGCCAGGATCAGCTGTGCGGCCAGCACGCCGCGATAGCCGAACGCCTGGTCCAGCCAGCCGCCACCGAGCATGCCCAGTGCGGGGCTGATGGCCAGGCACGCGCCGATCAGGGAGAACACCCGGGCCAGTTCCGCGCCGTGGTAGCGGTCGCGCAATGCGGTCTGGGTCACCACCGAACCGACCGCGGCGGCGAAAGCGGCGACCATCCGCGCTGCCAGCAACTGGCTGAAATCGCTGGCCAGCAGTGCCGCCAGCGCCGCCAGGGCGTACAGCGCAAGGCCCGCGAGCATGGTCGGCCGCCGGCCCTTGATATCGCACAACCGACCCCAGAACAGCACACCGACCGCGAAGGCGACGAAGTACAACGACAGGGTCAACGAGGCATCCGCAGCGGAAACCGCGAAGCCTTCGGCCAGCGATACGAGTGCCGGGCTGTAAAGGGTTTCGGCTATTTGCGGGAACATGAGCATGGCAGTGGTGAAAGCCAGCCACCAACGATTTTGCATGGGCTTGTCCTCTGCAGTTTATCGGAGGCCCATGGTAGGGTTGGCAAGCTGTGATCCATTATCGTGATCAGGCCATAAAATCAATGAAACAGGACAAGCTGCAATGGCATGGCTCGCACCCGATAGCGCTTTTGACCCGGACGCCCACTGCGCACCGGTGATCGGCATCTGCTCGGCCCTGGGCGACCATGATTCCGGCAACCACTGGCATGTCCGAGGCCAGGTGCTGTTCACCCGCCAGGGTTGCGTGCGCATCGATTCGCCGGGGCTGCTGTGCCTGTTGCCGCCGAGCCGCGCAGCGTGGATACCGGGCGGTCTGGCACACCGCGCGCGGATGCGCGAGACGGTGGATTACCGCTCGGTGTACCTGGATGCGACGGCGGCGGCGGGGCTGCCGGAGCAGGTGACGATCCTCGACGTCAACCCATTGTTGCGCGAGTTGCTCGAGCGGATTGCCCAGGCACCCTTCGACAGCGACTGGCGGCATGGGGCCAATCATCATTTGCTGGGCTTGTGTCGTGCCGAACTGCAGAGCGCGCAGCGCCAGCCAATGCTGCTGCCGCTGCCGCGCGACCGACGCCTGGTGTGCCTGGTGGACGGCCTCGATCGCTTGCCGCCGGCGCTGGGCGAACTGGCACGGCAAGCCGGGGCCAGTGAAAAGACCATCGGCCGCCTGCTGCATCGCGACACCGGGATGAGTTACCAGCAATGGCGCCAGCAGTGGCGGTTGCTCCGGGCGGTCGAGCGTCTGGCGCTGAACGTGCCGCTGGGGGAGATCGCCGATGAGCTGGGCTTCGCCAGCGACAGCGCCTTCATCGCGTTTTTCCGCGGCATGACCGGGCTGACGCCGGGCGCCTGGAGTCGTGCCGCTACGCCAGGTTGAGACAGGCCTGGCGATAGGCGCCCGGCGGCACGCCATAGGCCTGCTTGAACTGCCGGCTCAGATGGCTCTGGTCGGCAAAACCCAGGGTAAAGGCGACTTCGAGGACGGCTTGGCCGCGTTTGAGCAGTTCCCGGGCGCGTGCCAGGCGGCGCTGCTTGAGCCAGGCATGCGGCGGCAGGCCGGTGGCCTGGCGGAATACCCGGGCGAAGTGGAACGGCGAAAGGTTTACCGCAGCCGCCAAGGCCTCCAGCGACGGCGGATCGGCCAGCTGGCTCTCCAGCAGCTCGCGGGCGCGGGCCACGGCCAGCGGCTCGTTGCCGGGGGCGACGGGTTCGGCGCAATGGCCATGGCGCTGCACCAGTGCCAGCACGGCCTGGCGCCAGGCTGTCTGTTGCTCCAGGGCGCTGGCGCAGGACTCCGAAAGCCGATGCAGGTGGCTGAACGTGGCGGCCAGGGCTGGGTCCTGGATCACGCTGTCCTTGAACCGGGGCAGGCCATGGCGGCCCAGCTCCAGCTCGTCGAGCACGCCGGTGACCCGTTCGTGCTCGGGGTAGAAGCCACGGTAGCGCCAGCCGGCCTCGTGGGCGGTGGCGCCGGTGTGCAGCTCGTCGGGGTTGATCAGCACCATGCTGCCCACCGGCGCCAGGTGCTCGCTGCCTCGGTGCCAGAAGCGCTGGGCGCCGGACTCGATCACGGTGAACACATAGCCTTCGTGCACGTGCGGGGCGAAGCGCTGCTGGATATAGCGGGCGTGCAGCATCTCGACATCGCCCAGGGCGGGCGCCTGCCACAGGTGGGCCTGTTCACGCAGGGGCGTGGTCATGCCAGCCAGCTGCGCAGGAGGAAGAAGATCAGCATGCTCGCCAGCATGCTCAGCAATACGCTGCGGGTCAACAGCACCAGGGCGATGGCCACCAGCGAACCGAGCAGGTAGGGATTCAGCGGGCTCAGGTCGAGCTGGTGCCCGGGCAGGAAGATGATCGGCCCGCAGATCGCGGTGAGCATGCCGGGCACGGCAAAACCGAGGAACTGCCGCGCGTTGGAGCTCAGGCGCAGGGGTAGGCGCGGCTCGAGGAAGGCGTAGCGGTTGAGGAACACCACCGCGCCCATGGCGAAGATCAGCAGCCAGATCATGGGCGGCCTCCGGAAAACTTCTGGCAGATGAAACCGGCGGCCATGCCCAGCAGGCCGGCGGCGACCAGGGCGGTCTCCCAGTGCCAGTAACTGAACAGCACCGAGCAGAACAGCGACACCGCCACGCACACCACGGTTGGCAGGTTGCGTACCAGCGGCGCGATCAGTGCGACGAAGGTGGCGACGATGGAGAAGTCCAGGCCCAGCTGATCCAGGTGCGGGATGTTCTGGCCGAGGACAATGCCGGCCAGGGTGAACAGGTTCCACGCCACATAGAACGTCAGGCCCACGCCCAAGGCGTACCAGCGGTTGAACTGCTGCTGGTCGTGGTGGCTGGTGAGGGCGAAGAACTCATCGGTGAGCAGGAAGCCCAGGCCCAACCGCCAGCGGGTCGGCAGCCCCGACAGCACCGGGCGCATCGACAGCCCGTAGAGCAGGTGCTGGGAGGTCAGCAGCAGGGTGGTGAGCAGGATCGAGAACAGGTTGGCGCCACCCTTGAGCATGCCGATGGCCACCAGTTGCGCGGCACCGGCGAAGACGATGGCCGACAGGCCCTGGCCTTGCCAGGCGCTGAGGTTGGCTTCGATGGCCATGCTGCCGGCGAGCAGGCCCCAGGGGGCAACGGCCACGGATAGCGGCAGGATGGCGATGGCGCCGTGGAGGAACGCTTGGCGGGCGAGGGGTGGGCTGGGCATGGAAGCGGCAACGAATCGACAGGGCAGACAAGCATGCCAGAGGGGGCCGGAGGTGGCTTGAACGATCTTGCTTTGTTGTCGCCTTTGCTGGCCGCGTCAAAGGGCAAGCCCACAGGCTTGAGCAGCGGGCTTGCCCTTTACTTCAACGCAACTCGACCTGCGCGCACAGTCCGCCTTCGGCGCGGTTGCGCAAGGTCAGGCTGCCGCCCATGGCCTGGGTCAGTTGCTGGGCGATCGCCAGCCCCAGCCCGGTGCCGCCGGTACTGCGGTTGCGCGAACTTTCGACCCGGTAGAACGGCTTGAGCACGTCATCGAGTTCCGCCTCGGGGATACCGGGGCCATCGTCGAGCACGCGGATCAGCGTCACGCCGTTCTCGCAGCCGACTTCCAGCTGCGCGGCGCCGGAAAACTTCAGCGCATTGTCAACCAGGTTCACCAGCACCCGGCGCAAGGCGTGGGGACGGGTTTCCAGGGTGGCCTGGGCGCTGCCGCTGCGATTCACCTGCGCGCCGCTGTCCTGGTAGTCGAACACCAGGCTGTCGAGAAAGGCGTCGAGGTTGACCCGGCACGGCGCCTCGGTGCCGCTGTCCATGCTGCGGGCATAGGCCACGCCCTCGCGCACCAGGTGCTCCATGGCGTCGAGGTCGTGCCACAGCTTGTCCTTTTCCAGCCCGTCGTCCATCTGTTCGACCCGCAGCTTCATGCGCGTGATCGGCGTCTGCAGGTCGTGGGAGATGGCGGCCAGCAATTGCATGCGCTCCTTGAGGTAGGCGGCGATGCGCGCCTGCAGCGCATTGAAGGCCACGGCGGCGTAGCGCACCTCGCGTGGGCCGCTTTCGTCGAGCAGCGGACCGGGGCTGTTCGGGTCAAGGTCGTCCACGGCCTGGACCAGCCGGGTCAGCGGGCCGATGGCCAGGCGCACGGCAAGCCAGGTGCAGGCCAGCAGCACCGCCAGCTGGATCAGCAGCACCACCGGCAGCCAGGTGGCCACCGGTACCGGTGCCGGGGTGACGTCGATGGTCAGCGGCGCGCCGTCGGCCAGGCGCAGGTGGGCCTGGAAGTGCGCATTGGGGCCGGGGATTTCCTGGAAGGTCAGGCGGTAGCGGTCGCCGATGGCCTTGACGATCGAGTCGGCGGCCATCGGCGGGTTCTCGCTCGGCATGGCTTCGCCGGACAGCCCCTCGTCCAGTC
Organism: Pseudomonas sp. FW305-96; assembly: GCF_058783825.1. Taxonomy (NCBI): domain Bacteria; kingdom Pseudomonadati; phylum Pseudomonadota; class Gammaproteobacteria; order Pseudomonadales; family Pseudomonadaceae; genus Pseudomonas; species Pseudomonas sp. FW305-96. The sequence goes on along the minus strand of NZ_JBYSYW010000005.1, from coordinate 140,620 downwards.
GGTAGCGGTAGGTGCGCCGTTCCAGGCGCGACAGCCAGGCCGGGCGCTCGGCGGCGGGCAGGCGGTCGAGGATGGCGACCGAGGTCGACACGTCCAGCTCCAGGTTGCTGAGCATCATCGAGCGGCTACTGACATAGCGCTCGTACGCCTGCAGGCTGAAGGACAGGCCATAGGCCAGCACCAATCCTGTAAAGAAGATCAGCGCCAGGCGCGAAGCCAGGGTGCGTGGCCACTTCATGCCGGTGACTCCAGCAGCTGCACTGGCAGCGAAAACACATAGCCTTCGCTGCGCACGGTCTTGATGCAGGTGGGCTCGCGGGCGTCGTCGCCCAGGCGTTGGCGCAGGCGGCTGACCAGCAGGTCGATGGAGCGGTCGAAGATGTCCGCCTCGCGGCCCTGGGTCAGGTTGAGCAGCTGTTCACGGCTGAGCACCCGCTGCGGGTGGTCGAGGAATACCCGCAGCAGGCGGTACTCGGCGCCGGACAGCGCCACCAGGGTGCCTTCGCTGTCGAGCAGGTGGCGGGCGGTGGTGTCCAGGCGCCAGGGGCCGAAGGCGATCAGGCGACCGCTTTCGCTGATGGTCAGGTTGGGCGGCAGCATGCGTGTGCGGCGCAGCACGGCGTTGATCCGCGCCAGCAGCTCGCGGGCGGAGAACGGCTTGGTCAGGTAGTCGTCGGCGCCCATTTCCAGGCCGATGATGCGGTCGGTCTCGTCGTTGCGCGCGGTCAGCATCAGCACCGGCGTGTTGCGGTGCTTGCCGGCGCGCAGTTCGCGGCACAGCAGCAGGCCGTCGTCGCCGGGCATCATGATGTCGAGGACGATCAGGTCGACCGTGTTGTTTTCCAGGAAGGCGCGCATCTGCCGGCCATCGGCGACGATGCTGGTGCGCAGGCCGTTCTTCTTCAGGTAGTTGCCGACCAGCTCGCGGATTTCGCGGTCGTCGTCGACGACCAGAATGTGATCGACATGCTCCATTGGGGTGTCCTTGTAGGTGAGGGTTGGGCGCAGTGTACCGAGCGAATCCAGGCTTGCCTGCCACGCTTTGTATTGCAGTGTATCTGGCGCTGCCGTGGATACAGGAGGACGCACGTCACAGCCTGGGCGGACACAAGCGGGATACCTGGCGGGAGTGAAATGGCCTTACCGGGGAGCGACGCCTCCCCAATGCCAAGACCTCGCATCAGGAGAACCACCATGACTATCAAGACCCTCGCCAGCGCCGCCCTGTTCGCCGCCCTCGGCCTCGGCGCCATCACCGCCCAGGCCAGCAGCACCTCGCTCAACGAGGCCAGCGTGATGCAGTACCGCTACGGCGACAAGCTGGATGTGAAGAAGGTGCTGTCGTTGAAGGATGATCGCAGTAACACCTGTGGCGTGGTCAACACGCGCATGGACTACCTCGACTCCCAGGGCAAGCCGCAGAGCGTCGAGTACCGCTCCTACGCCACCAGTGGCTGCCATGACAACTGAGGCGCGCGGCAAGCGCCGCCTGCTCAAGGCCGGCGGCGTGGCCCTGGCCCTGCTCGGGCTGGGCCTGGCCGGTCACCTGCTGGCCCGCGACAGCTATGGCACCATGCCTTCGCTGGCCGGGGCCGAGCAGTGGCTCAACTCGCCGCCGCTGGACGGCCCGGCCCTCAAGGGCAAGGTGGTGCTGGTGGATTTCTGGACCTATGACTGCATCAACTGCCGACGCAGCCTGCCGCATGTCAACGACTGGGCGCGGCGCTACGGCGAGCAGGGGCTGGTGGTGGTCGGGGTGCACACGCCGGAGTACGACTACGAGCATGACATCGACAGTGTTCGGGCGCAGGTGCAGCAACTGGGCATCGCCTATCCGGTGGCGGTGGATAACGGCTACCGGATCTGGAACGCCTGGGGCAACCAGTTCTGGCCGGCGCACTACTTCGTCGACCGCAAGGGGCAGGTGCGCCATGTGCACTTTGGCGAAGGCGATTATGCGGGGCAGGAGCGGGTGATCCAGGCATTGCTCGATGAGCAGGGCTGATCCGTTGTCCGTTCCGGCCCTATCGCGGGGCAAGCCCAGGCAACATCATTCGCCGAGCCGCTGCTCCCGCGACGGCGGATAGCCGAAGTACGCCGCATAGCACTTGCTGAAATGCGATACCGAGACGAACCCGCAGGCCACCGCCACTTCCATCACCGACAGGTCCGAATACTGCAATAGCCGCCGGCTCTTGGTGATGCGCAGTTCCATGTAATAGCGCCTGGGCGAGGTCCCCAGCTGGGCCTGGAACAAACGGTCGATCTGCCGCCGCGAGCGACCGGAGTAGGCAGCCAGCTGGTCGAGGCTCAGGGTTTCCTCGAGGTTGTTCTCCATCAGTTCGACGATGGTGCGCAGGTGCAGGCTCATGGATTTCTTCGCCCCGGGCCCGACCTGGCGATAGCGCGCGCCGGAGAACGACAGGATCTCTTCCACGCCTTCGGCCAGGGCATCGCCGTACAGGCGCCGTACCAGGCCGAGCATCAGCTCCATGGCGCCATTGGGGCTGGCGGCGCTGAGGCGGTCACGGTCCAGGGTGAAGCTGGCCGGGGTGATGCGCGTCTGCGGGCTGATCTCGGCCAGGCTGGCGCGCTGCTCGGGGTGCACGCTGCAGCCGTAGTCGTCGAGCACCCCGGCGCGGCCGAGGAACCAGGCGCCGTTCCACAGCCCGCCGAGGGTCATGCCGTGGCTGGCGCAGTCGCCCAGCAGGCGGTCGAGGTCGGGGTACTTCAATGGCGTGCGCAGGCCGCCGCACACCACCAACAGGTCGAGGTCCTGCAGACTGCGGGGATCGAGCGGGCTGGCGATCAGTTCCAGGCCCAGGTCGCTGAGCACGCGATCACCGCCCAGTGACAGCGGGGTGGAGGTGAAGCTGTCGGCGCGCAGCAGGTTGGCGGTGACCAGCACGTCCATCGCCACGGTGAAGCTGGCCATGGAGAAGTGTTCGAGCAGGACGAAGTCGACGCGATAGGGGCGCTGGTTGCCGGCGTCGCCGGACTTGAGCCGCAGCATGTTGCTGGTGCTGGTCTTTTTGCTGAACTGACGTGGCGTGGGCACTGCGGACTCCGCTTCCTGGCTGGCGGGGTCGAGTGTGCGGTGGGGCGGGGGGAAAGACAACAGGGCGTTGGATGTCGCTGAAAACACAGCGCCCCCTCGAGAGGGGGCGCCGGTTGTTGCCGTGCGGGGTTTAGAAGTCGCCGCGCAGGGTGAACATGTAGCTACGCGGAGTACCGTAGGTGGTGCCGCGGGTCCAGTAGCCCATCGAGTCGAAGTACTTGCGGTCGAACAGGTTCTCGACGTCCACGCCCACGGTCCAGTGTTCGTCGAGCTTGTAGGCGGCACGCGCGTCGAAGATCGCCCGGCCGCTGTTGTACGCCTCGTTGTAGGCATCGACGTAGGAGTTCTGCGCCGAAACGCCACCACCGACGCTCAGGCGGTTCCACTCGCCCGGGAAGGTGTAGTTGGTGTTCACGCGCACCATGTGTTTCGGGGTCTGCGCCGAGATTGGGCCACCTTCGGACGAGCTGGTGGTGTTGTAGGTGTAGCCAGCCGCCACTTGCAGGCCCGGCAGCAGTTCGCCGGTGGCCTCGGCTTCGAAGCCCTTGCTGCGGTTGATGCCGTCGCCGTTGACCCAGCAGCGGCCGGCCGGATCGGTCGGGCACTTGCCACGGTTGGCGGCGTCCTGTTGGGCCACGTCTTCCTGCTCGATGTAGAAGACTGCGAAGGACACGTTCAGGCGTTTGTCGAACAGCTCGCCCTTGATCCCGGTCTCGTAGTTCGAACCGATCGACGGGTCGAGCACGCTGCCGCTGACGGTGCGGTAGTTGGACTGCGGCAGGAAAATGTCAGCGTAGCTGGCGTACCAGGACCACTGGTCGTTCAGGTCGTAGATCGCACCGACGAAGGGTGTGAATTCCTCGTCCTGCCGGCTGGTCGTCACCTTCGGGCCGTTCCAGGCTTCGTTCTTGTACCAGCTCAGGCGACCACCGAGGACGAAGCTCAGGTCTTCGGTGGCGTGCAGGCGGGCGCTCAGGTAGGTGCCGTAGCGGGTGTCGATGGTGTCGTTCTTGGAGTCCCATCCCTGGCGAGCCAGCTCAGGAATATTGCTGTGGCTGGGATCAAACACATCGAGAGGAATAGGGGTGGGCAAGAACTCCGTAGCGTCCTTGTCGTTCATCTTGCGCTTGGACCAGTTGGCACCCAGGGTGAGCTGGTGAGTCAGGCCAAACGCTTCGAAGGTGCCATCCAAGTGGCCGTCGACGGCGTTGGAGGTGACATCGAACTTGTGATAGCTGACGTCCTTGACCACTGGACCACCTGGGGCGCCGTACTCCAGCGTGTCATTCACGTCCCACTCGATGGCGCTGCGGTTGTAACCGCCTTCGGAGTGAGACAGCGCCAGCTTGCCGGTCCAGTTGTCGTTGAATCGATGGGTAAGGTCGGCGAACACCTCGTCCATGTTGGTCTGCAACTTGGTCCAGTCCTGCCCGAGGTAGGTCGAGCGCTTCAGGTGCGGGTTGCTGCCGTCGGGGTTGTTGGGGATACCCAGCACGCTGTAGCCGTCGATGCGCGAGGTCTGGCGGCGCAGTCCGACAGCGACGGTGGTGGCATCGTTGAGGTCGGCCTCGACGATACCGTATAGCAGCGGCCGCTTGGACTTGGTGACATCGGTGAAGTAGCCACGGTCTTCATAGGAGGCGACCATGCGTCCGCGCAGGGTGCCCTGGGGGTTGAGGCGGCCGCTGGCATCCAGGTCCAGGCGGTAGTTGTCCCAGGAGCCGGCGCGGGTGATGACGGAAAAACGCGGGTCGGCGGTCGGGCGCTTGCGCACCAGGTTCACCGCGCCGCCCGGGTTGCCCGCGCCCACCAGCAGGCCGGAGGCGCCGCGCAGCACTTCAACGCGGTCGAAGATCGCCATGTCCGGGGTCATCCAGCCGGTGTAGGCGTAGGCCTGGCCGGGCACGCCGTCGACCATGTAGCTTTCGTCGGTGAGGTCGAAGCCACGGGAGCTGAAGTGGTGGTTGCCATAGCCGCGGTTGGCGCGGGTGATACCGGTGGTCTGGGCCATCACCTGGTCCAGCGAGACCAGGTTCTTGTCGTCCATCAGCTTGCGGGTGACCACGGTGACCGACTGTGGGGTCTCACGCAGCGATTGCGCGGTCTTGCCGATGGTCACCGCGCCGGTGGTGTAGGAGTTGCTGCCCTCGGTGGTGGCACCCAGCACCTGGCCATTGATGGTGGTGGCGTCCAGGGTCATGGCCGAGCCGGATTCAGCCGCGCCGCTGATGATCAGGGTGTTGTCCTGCACGCTGTAGCGAATCCCGCTGTTCTTCAGCAGCTCCCCAGCTGCCTGGGTTGGCGAGAAGCGGCCCTTGACCGGGCTGCTGCGCAGGCCCTGTACGGTCTCCGGGCTGAACAGCACCTGCAGATTGCCCTGGCGGCCCAGCTCTTGTAGCGCGCTGCTCAGCGATTGTGCAGGGATGTCGAAGTCCTGCTCCTGGGCTTGCACCTGGGCGGCGAGCGGCAGGGACAGGGCGAGGCCGAGGGTGGCCATGGCCGGCGAGGAACGCAGCATCCGGCGCAGCATCAGCGCCTTGCTCAAGGGGGTCAGTGTGTTGGCTGGTAGTGGCATTTTTATGCTCTGGCTCAAGGTACGCAAAGTAAATGAAAATTATTCCGTTGCGAGTAGGACGCATGCGCATGCCAAAACCGGAAAAATATTTTCGGTTGGCAGGGGCCTGACCTGCGACTTCCCTGTAGGCAGGAGTGATTCAGCGTGCGGCTATAGGGGAACGAGCGGAGCGGCGGGGAATTTACAACGTGCGGACGGTGGCGAGGACCACCGCCCGTAAGGCGGGGTCAGGCGGGCAGGGCGGGTTCCTGGTTGCGCTCGACGACGATCTGGCCGCCGTGCATGCGCACCAGTTGGTCGGCCACCGGGAAATAACGGTCGTCGTGGGAGATGACGATGATGGTCTTGCCCTGCTGTTTCAGTTCCGGCAACAGCTCGGTGTAGAACACGCGGCGGAAGGCCGGGTCCTGGTCGGCGGCCCATTCATCGAACACCAGCACCGGGCGCTGGTCGAGCCAGGCATTGATCAGCGCCAGGCGCTTGCGCTGGCCGGTGGACAGGTCGGTGGTGGTGAAGCTGCCGTCGCGGATGCTCACCTTGTGGGCGATATCCAGGCGCTCGAGGTACTTGCCGGCCTCGGGCGGCAGCTCGGCCTGGCCGGGCAGCGGCTCGTCGAACAGGTAGTAGTCGGCGAAGATGGTGGTGAACAGCTGGCGGTAGTCGTCCAGGCGCTGCGGGGTGACCGTTTCGCCATTGAGGCGCACTTCGCCCTGTTGCGGGCTGTACAGGCCCAGCAGCAGCTTGATCAGGGTGGTCTTGCCGCAGCCGTTCTCGCCGACGATGAAGACGATGTCGCCCTGGCGGATGCTCAGGTTCACCGGCCCCAGGTGGAACGGCTGGCTGCCCTCGACCTGCGGGTAGTCGTAGCGCAGTTGGCGCAGCTCGATCGACTCGACGCTGGACACGGCCGGGGCACGATCGCTCACCAGCAGGTGCGGCTCGGGCGACGAGAAGCGCGCCGACAGCTCGGCGATGCGGCGCAGGGCGATCTGCGCGCGGCTGATGCTCGGCAGGTTGGTGATCAATTGCTCCAACGGCCCCTTCATGTACAGCATCACCAGTACGAAGCCGCCGAGCACGGTGCGATCGGTGCTCGGCCACAGCGCCTGGAAGGCGATGGCGACGCCGATGACGGCGAAGAACAGCATCGAACCGAAGGTCTCGGCGCTGACGAAGATGTTCGCCGCGCGGATGTTGGCCTTGCAGATGCGCTCGGTGGCGCCGTGGATCAGCTGGTCATGCATGTGCTGGCGGCGCTTGCGCTGGATGCGCAGCTCCTTGGCGCCGCCGGAGAGAGCCTGGTAGTGCTTCTGCAGCTCGTCCTCGCCGTTGCGGGCGGTGAGGATGTTCTTCATGCCGAAGCGGTGGGCGAGGAACTGCGCGCCGGTGCCGATCACCACGGTCAGGGCGGTGATCAGCAGGATCTGCCAGGACAGCAGCGCCAGGTAGGCCAGGCAGCCGAGGGTGACGGTGAAGGCGATGACCATCGGCGCCACGGACAGGGCGAAGGCGCTGATGGTGCTGACATCGTTGAGCAGCACCGGGATCAGGCGGTGGGCACGGTAGCGCTCCAGTTGCGCGATCGGCGCCACCAGCACCTTGGCGGACAATTCGCGGCGCAGCCGCGCCACCACCTTCTGGCCCACGTAGTTGGTCAGCAAGTTCGAGCCGGTGGAGCAGGCCAGGGTCAGCACGCACAGGCCGCCGAACAGCAGGGCGGTATGGGTGTCAGGCCCGCCGGCGGCATTCATCGCGCTGTTGATGGTGGCCAGCAGGGCGGTGACGCTCAGGCCGCTGACCACGCCAAGGGCCGCCGAAAGCGCGACCAGCATCCAGAACGGCTTGAGTATGCGCAGGGTTTCCTGGGCGAGGCTGGGTGTCTTGAGCGTCATGGGGGCATCTCGTGAGTATTCGTTGGCGCCGGGCAGGAGCAGGTCCTGATCTTGGTAGACGAGAGGGTTTTGCGCGGATTTAGTCGCCCGGCGCCGAGGGCGCCGGGGCGGGGCAGGGCTTACAGCTCGCGGGCGACGCGGAAACCGATCCAGTCGCCGCGCAGGGTGGAGCTGCGCTCGTTGCGGTTGCCTGAGCGCGAGAAGATCGGCGCCTCGGTGTAGTCGTTGCCGCGGATCACCCGACGATCCTCGCATTCGCTGCTGTTGGTCTGCGGGCTGCCGTCGGTGGGGGCGCTGGCGTAGCTGTCGACGTAGCAGTCGCGGGTCCATTCGTAGACGTTGCCGTGGCCGTCGTAGACGCCGAAAGCGTTGGGCGGGAAGCTGCCGACCGGCGAGGTGAAGGAGAAGCCGTCGGTAGGGCCGTAGGTATTGGCGTGCTTGGAGATCTGGTACTTCTGCTCATCGTTGTCATCGAGCGGGAAGGGGAACGGCCCGGTGCTGCCGCCACGCACGGCGTACTCGCGCTGGGATTCGCTGAGCACCTTGTAGACCTTGCCGGTCTTTTTCGACAGCCAGCTGGCATAGGCCTCGGCTTCGTGGAAGTTCAGGCACACGGCAGGCTGGCGGTCGCCTTGCTGGTAGCGCGGCACGCCGGCGATGCACTCGCGGCCCGGACGGGTATCGCCGTTGGGGACCTTGTAGCCGGTGGCCTTGAGGTAGGCCTTCCACTCCCCGTTGGTGATCTGGTACTGGCTGACAGCAAAGGCTTTCTTGAACGTGACCTCGTGCAGCGGGCCTTCGTCGTCCTGGCGGCCTTTTTCGTCAGCCGGGGTGCCCATCATGAAGCTGCCGGCGGGCAGCACCACCATTTCCGGGCAGGTCTTGGCGCAGTCGCGGAACACGCTGCCGGGTTTGTGCGCGGGCGCCGCGGCCAGGGCCGGCAGGCTGCAGGCGACCAGCAGGGCGGCCAGGGTGAGGCGGTTCAGGGGTGCGGTCATGGGGAAGCCTTGTTCAGGGTTGCTGGGCAGACAGCGGGAGTTCGTGCTGTTGGACGAACTGAACGAGGCGATGTTTAAGGGGGATTTGTATCCAGGTGTGGTAGGGCTGCGCCTGTAATTGCGCAGCCCGTACGCAATCAGCCCAACTCAAGCCAGATCGGCGCATGGTCCGAAGGCTTTTCCATCCCCCGCAGCTCATAGTCGACCCCGGCGGCCCTGACCCGCGGCAGCAGCCCATGGGAGGCCATGATCAGGTCGATGCGCAGGCCGCGCTTGGGCTCGTCCTCGAAACCGCGGCTGCGGTAGTCGAACCAGCTGAAGCGGTCGGCCACGTCCGGGTACAGGTGGCGGAAGCTGTCGACCAGGCCCCAGCCCTTGAGACGCTCCATCCACTCGCGCTCTTCGGGCAGGAAGCTGCACTTGCCGGTCTTAAGCCAGCGCTTGGCGTTGTCCGGGCCGATACCGATGTCGCAGTCCTGGGGCGAAATGTTCAGGTCGCCCATCACCACCACAGGCTGGTCATTCTTGAACTGCCCTTCGAGCAGGGCCTGCAGGTCGCTGTAGAAGCGCTGCTTGGCCGGGAACTTGGTGGGGTGGTCGCGGCTTTCACCTTGGGGGAAGTAGCCGTTCATGATGGTGATCGGCGTGCCGTCGGCATCGGCGAAGGTGCCCCAGATGAAGCGGCGCTGGGCGTCCTCCTCGTCACTGGCGAAGCCCTTGGACAGTGACAGCGGTTTTTCCCGCGAGAGCAGGGCGACGCCATAGTGGCCCTTCTGGCCGTGGTAGTGCACGTGGTAGCCGAGTGCCTCGACGTCGGCCAACGGGAACTGATCGTCGCTGACCTTGGTTTCCTGCAGGCCGATCACGTCCGGCTGGTGTTTGTCGATCAGCGCCGCCAGCTGGTGCGGGCGGGCGCGCAGGCCGTTGATGTTGAACGAGACGATCTTCATGGAAAGACGATCCTGGTAAAAGCCACGGATGCTAGCCGACATCGCCGGCCACGGCCAGCATGGCGCCGCGCTGCGGGCGCTGCTAACGTGCTGGAGGAGGTGAACCCAGCGCCGGAATCTGGCTCCAAGGCCCTGTACGCCCATTCCAGGAGGACTGCCCGCAATGCCCGACGACATCGCCGCCCCGGCCCGGATCTGCCTGCTCGACGCCGGCTACGCCCGCGAGGCGCGTTCGCTGCTCTACCATGCCTACCGCCACGAACCGACCTTCGCCTGGCTGTTCGAGGCCCAGCGCCCCGGGTACGAGCGCCGCCTGCGGGTGATGGTGCGCGAGTGGGTGCGCCAGCACTTTTATCTGCAATTGCCGGCGATCGGCCTGTTGCTGGAGGATCGCCTGATCGGTCTGGCGCTGATCGTGCCGCCGCAACGCCGGCTCGGCGTGGCCGACAGTTGGGCCTGGCGCCTGCGCATGATCCTCGGCACCGGCCTGCGCTGCACCCGCCGCTACCTGGATTACCAGGCCGCGCTGGCCGGTTGCCTGCCGGGGGACAAGGTGCATGTGCTGCCGCTGTTGGGCGTGCATCCGCAGTTCCAGGGCCAGCACTACGGCGAGCAACTGCTGCAGGCCGTGCATGACTGGTGCGCCGAGGACGCCGGTACCGAGGGCGTGGTGCTGGACACCGGCAATGCGCACTACCTGGCGTTCTACCAGCGCCAGGGTTATGAAGAGATCGGCGAGATCGCCGTGGGGCCGATCCGTGAGCGGGTGTTCTTCCATCCCAACCCGCGCTCGTCGAGGGTAGCGAACCTGTGACAGGCGTTTTCTGAAAGCCCCTTGGCCGTTGCGCTCTGGTAGCATGCCGCGCATGACGTATTCAGGAAGACTTGGCTGGGGCCTGCTGTTGCTGGCCGCCAGCTCCATGGCATGGGCGCAGAGCGAATTGCTGGTGCGGGTCAAACCCGCCAACAAGGCGCTCAAGTCCAATATCGAAGGGTACATCGGCAGCCTGGGTGACCGCGACGAAGAGGCCTTGCTGCGCTTCAGCCGGGGCGCCGAGGAGCAGGCGCGCAAGGCGGCCCAGGCCCTGGGCTATTACCAGGCGCGGGTCGAGACCGAGGTCAAGGCGCCGGCCGAAAAAGACAAGCCACCGCAACTGATCATCCAGGTCGAGCCCGGCGAACCGATTCGCCTGCGCAACGTGACCGTGCGCATCGAAGGGCCGGCCAGCGAGCTCAGGGTGTTCCGCATTCCCGACAGCAAGGCGCTGCGCCCGGGCGAGCAGCTCAACCACGGCACCTACGAGGACGCCAAGCGGCTGATCCAGAACCAGGCCTCGCGCTACGGCTTCTTCGCCGGGCGCTTTGAGCGCCAGCGCCTGGCGGTCGATCCGCAGGCCGGTGTGGCCGATATCGAACTGGTCTACCAGAGTGGCCCGCGCTACCGCCTTGGCGCGGTGAGCTTCGGTGGCGATGCGCCGCTGGACAACGACCTGCTGCAGCGCATGGTGGGGTTCAAGCCCGGCACCCCGTACGACTCGGAACTGATCGCCGAACTCAACAACGACCTGCAGTCCAGCGGCTACTTCGACAGCGTGCGCGTGGACGCCGCGCCCACCGCCGCAGTGGGCGAGGACATTCCGGTGGACGTCCACCTCGACACCCGCAAGCCACGCACCCTCGGCCTGGGCCTGGGTTTCTCCACCGACGTCGGGCCGCGCGGCAAGGCCAACTGGACCCGCCACTGGGTCAACCCGCAAGGGCACAGCTACGGCTGGGAAACCGAGCTGTCGGCGCCACGGCAGAACGTCGGCTTGTGGTACGACGTTCCGCTGGACCCGCCGCTCACCGACAAGCTGCGCTTCGCCGGCGGCTACCAGAACGAGGAGATTTCCGGCACCGATACCTTGAGCAAGCTGCTCACCGTCGGCCCGGAGTGGCACAGCAAGCTGCCCAGCGGCTGGCAGCGGGTGATTTCGCTGAAGTACCAGCGCGAGGAGTATCGCCTGGGCGACGACTCGGGGCTGAGCAACCTGCTGATGCCGGGTGTCAGCTTCTCCTACCTGCGCAGCGACAACCGCATCGATCCGCACAATGGCTACCGCCTGCAGTTCGACCTGCAGGCGGCCAAGGAGGGCCTGGGTTCGGACACCAACCTGATCCACGGCAACGTGCTGCTCAAGGGCCTGACCACCCTGGGCCAGAACCATCGCTTCCTTGGCCGCGTGCAGTTCGGCGGCAGTGCCACCAATGGCTACCAGCAGAACATCCCGCCGTCCCTGCGCTTCTTCGCCGGTGGCGACCAGAGCGTGCGCGGTTACGACTACCAGTCGCTGTCGCCGAAGAACAACCAGGGCGACCGCATCGGTGGGCGCTACCTGGTGGCCGGCAGCGCCGAGTACCAGTACTCGATTGCCGAGAAATGGCGCCTGGCGACCTTCATCGACCAGGGCAATTCGTTCAATTCGCTGGAACTGCCCAGCCTCAAGACCGGCGTCGGCATCGGCGTGCGCTGGGTGTCGCCGGTGGGGCCGCTGCGCCTGGACCTGGCCCGCGCCCTGGATGACGACGGTGGTTTTCGTTTGCACTTCTCCATGGGACCTGAGCTGTGACGCGTGTAGTCAAACCCATCCTGCTGGCACTGCTGGGCCTGTTGTTGCTGATCGTCCTGGCGCTGGGCCTGGTGCTGGGTACCCAGGGCGGCAGCCGCTGGGTGCTGGGCCTGGTGCCGGGGCTGCAAGTCAGCGATTTTTCCGGACGCCTCGGCGGCAGTTGGCAGGCCAGCCAACTGCGCTGGACGGCGGGCGAAGACCGAGTCGAGGTGCAGGCCCCGCAACTGGACTGGTCGCCAGCCTGCCTGCTGCGCGCCACCTTGTGCGTCGAGCGTCTGCAGGCCGAGCTTATCGACATGGCCTTCGCCCCGGGCGAGGACAAGCCCGATAGCGGCCCGCTGCAACTGCCGATGCTGAATCTGCCGTTGGCCATTGAGCTGGGCGAGGTCAAGCTGGGTCAGCTGCGCCTGGATGGCAGCGACCTGCTGGGCGACCTTAGCCTGGCCGCGCACTGGACTGCGAGCGGCCTGCGCGTGGACAGCCTGCAACTGCGCCGCGACGACCTGCGCCTGGACGTGCAGGGCGACCTTACGCCCCAAGGCGACTGGCCGCTGCAGTTGCAAGGTACGCTGCAACTGCCCGCGGTCGATGGCAAGCCTTGGCAACTGGCGTTGAGCGCCAAGGGCGAGTTGCAGAAGTCCCTTGCCGTCGACGCCACCAGCAGTGGCTATCTGGACGCACGGCTGAGCGGTGAGCTCCAGGCCCTGGCCGAGCACCTGCCGGCCCACCTGAGCATTCGCGCGGACAGCTTCAAACCCGCCGCCGAGCTGCCCGACACCCTGCAACTCGACCAGCTGCGGCTCGATGCCCAAGGTGACTTGCTCAAGGGTTATCAGCTGTCCGGCTCGGCCACGCTGCCCGCCGAGCAAGGGCCGATCGGCCTGGTGCTGGCCGGCAAGGTCGATGCCAAGGGTGCCCGGCTCGATGCCTTGGACCTGAACGCCAGCGACCAGCAACGCCTCAAGCTGCAGGCCAGCGCCGACTGGCAGCAAGGCCTGAGCGCCGATGCCAGCCTCGACTGGCTGGACTTCCCCTGGTTGCGCCTGTACCCGCTGGAGACGGCGCCCCAGGTCACGCTCAAGCGCTTCAACGCCCAGGTACAGTACCGCGACGGCAGCTACAAGGGGGTGTTCAACGGCGACCTGGATGGCCCGGCCGGCGCCTTCAGCCTGGCCAGCCCGTTCGACGGCGACCTCGGCCAGGTACGCCTGTCGCAGTTGCTGCTCAGCGCCGGGCAGGGCAAGGCCGCCGGCAGTGTCGCGCTGCGTTTCGCAGACACCCTGGCCTGGGATGTCGACCTGCAACTGTCGGCCCTGGACCCGGCCTACTGGCTGGCGGAGCTGCCCGGCACCCTGGCCGGCCCGCTGCGCAGCCAGGGCGAATTGAAGCACGGGCAACTGACGCTCAAGGCTCAGTTGGACCTCAAAGGGCGCCTGCGCGGCCAGCCGGCGCTGGTCAAGGTCGACGCCGAAGGCGCGGGCGAGCGTTGGACCTTGGGCAGCCTGGCGGTGCAGCTGGGCGACAACCGCATCAATGGCAGCGCCAGCGTGCAGCAGCGCCTGGCCGGGCGCATCGACCTCGACCTGCCGCGCCTGGGCCAACTCTGGCCACAGTTGCAAGGGCAGGCCAAGGGCCGTCTGGACCTGGCCGGCACCCTGGTCGCGCCGCAAGGCACCCTGACCCTGCAGGGGCAACAGCTGGGCCAGGCCGACAACCGCGTGCAGCGGCTGGACCTGGATGCCCGGCTGGACAATGCCCAGCGTGGCCAGGTGACGCTCAAGGCCGGCGGTATCCGGGTGGGTGATACCGCCCTGGGCAGCCTTGATGTGCAAGGCAAGGGCGATCTTCGCCAGCAGGCTGCCACCCTGGCCCTCGACGGCCCGCAACTCAAGCTCGACCTGGCGCTGGATGGCGCCTTGGCCAAGGGTGACTGGCGCGGTCGCCTGTCCAGCGGGCGGATCCAGGCCGGCGGCCAGGACTGGCAGTTGCAGGCCCCGGCGCGCTTGCAGCGCCTGGCCAGCGGTCAGCTCGATTTCGGCGCCCATTGCTGGCGTTCCGGCCAGGCCAGCCTGTGCGGCGAGGACCAGCGCCTGGCGCCGGAGCCGCGCCTGCGCTACCACCTCAAGCAGTTCCCGCTGGACAGCCTGGCGCAGTGGCTGCCCAAGGACTTCGCCTGGCAGGGCCTGCTCAACGCCGACATCAACCTCGACATCCCGGCCAGCGGCCCCAAAGGCAGCATCCGCGTCGATGCCGGTGGCGGTACCTTGCGGGTACGCGACAAGGACCGCTGGGTCGACTTCCCCTATCAGGTGCTGCGCCTGGACAGCACCCTGGCGCCACGCCGGGTCGACACCCGCCTGGACTTCCGAGGCGAGCGCCTGGGCGAGTTGAATGTGAGCACCCGCCTTGATCCCCTGGGCCGCAACAAGCCGTTGTCCGGTGATTTCCGCCTGGCCGGGCTTGAGCTGTCGGTCATCCGGCCGTTCCTGCCGATGGTCGAGCGCCTGGCCGGCCAGCTCAACGGCAGTGGGCGTCTGTCCGGCAGCCTGATTGCGCCCCAGGTCAATGGCAGCCTGGCCTTGAGCGGTGGCGAGGTCAGCGGCGCGGAGTTGCCGGTGAGCCTGGAGGACCTGTCGCTGCAGGCGCTGATCGCCGGTGAACAGGTGCAACTGAACGGCAACTGGCGCAGTGGCGCGGCAGGGCGTGGGCAACTGACCGGGCACCTGACCTGGGGTCAGGCGCTGGGCATGGACCTGCGCCTGCAAGGCCAGCAACTGCCGGTCAACGTTGAGCCCTACGCGGCGCTGGAAGTGGCGCCCGACCTGAGCATTCGCCTGCTAGACGACAAACTGGCGGTGACCGGCAAGGTGCAGGTGCCCAAGGGCAAGATCACCGTGCGCGAGCTGCCGCCGTCGACGGTCAAGGTCTCGGACGACACGGTGATCGTCGGCCACCAGACCGAGCAGGGCAAGGCGCCGATGGCGGTGGCGATGGACATCGATGTCGATGTCGGCAGCGAAAAACTGTCGTTCAAGGGCTTCGGCCTGACCGCCAACCTGCTGGGGCACGTGCATATCGGCGACAACCTCGACACCCGTGGCGAACTGAGCCTGGCCGACGGACGCTATCGGCAGTATGGGCAGAGTCTGACCATTCGCCGCGCGCGGCTGCTGTTCGCCGGACCCATCGACCAGCCGTACCTGGACATCGAGGCGATCCGCAAGGTCGACGACGTGATCGCCGGCATTCGCCTGAGCGGCAGCGCCGAGCAGCCGACCACCAAGGTATTCTCGGAGCCGGCGATGAGCCAGGAGCAGGCGTTGTCCTACCTGGTGCTGGGCCGGCCGCTGAACAGCTCCGGCGAGGACAACAACATGCTTGCCGAGGCGGCGCTGGGGCTGGGCTTGATGGGCAGCGCCGGCCTGACCGGCGGCCTGGCTTCGAACCTGGGTATCGACGACTTCCAGCTCGACACCCAGGGCACGGGCAACAAGACCAGCGTGGTGGCCAGCGGCAACCTGACCGAGCGCCTGAGCCTGCGCTACGGCGTGGGCGTGTTCGAGCCGGCCAACACCATCGCCTTACGCTACAAGCTCAGCAAGAAGGTTTATCTGGAAGCCGCCAGCGGCCTGGCCAGCTCGCTGGATATCTTCTACAAGCGCGATTTCTGATCTGTCCCTCATCCGCCCCGGCCAGCGCTGGCCGGTAGCGGATGGCAAGGCTCAACGCGCAGCCCGCAGGCGCCGCCACAAGGTGGTGCGACTGATGCCGAGGCGGCGCGCGGCTTCGTCGAGGTCGCCCTGGCAACTGTCCAGGGTTTCTTGCACATGGCGCAGTTGCGCGGCCTTGCCCACCGTTTGCAGGTCGGAGGCCTGCGGCGCCTTGGCGCGGCGGGATGGCAACTGGCCCTGGCACAGCTCGGGCAGCACCCGCGCCAGGTACTGCTCGTCCAGCCCCTCGTCGCGCAGCAGTTCGCGGGCCGACAGCATCGCCCGCTCGATCACGTTCTCCAGTTCGCGGACATTACCCGGCCAGGCATGGCGCACCAGGTAGGGCAGCAGCGCCGTCACCACCTGTGCAGCGCCTGGTGGCTGCCCCTGGACCAGCAGGCGCTGGCCGATGCTCCGGCAGATCAGGGCGATGTCCTCGGGGCGTTCGCGCAGGGGCGTGGTCTGCAGCCGCAGGATGTTCAGCCGGTAGTACAAGTCGGTGCGGAACCTGCCCTGGTCGATGGCCGTGCCCAGGTCCTGGTGGGTCGCGGCGATGATCCGCACGTCGATGGCGATCGGTTCGGTGCTGCCCAGGCGCAGCACTTCGCGCTCCTGCAGCACCCGCAGCAGGCGGGTCTGCAACGACACCGGCATGTCACCGATCTCATCGAGGAACAGCGTGCCGCGGTGCGCGGCCTCGAACAGACCGGGCTTGCCGCCCTTGCGCGAACCGCTGAAGGCGCCTTCCTCGTAGCCGAACAGTTCACTCTCCAGCAGTGTTTCGGGAAATGCCGCGCAGTTGATGGCGACGAAAGGGCCTTGCCGGCGCGGGCTTGCATTGTGGATGCCCTGGGCCAGCAGTTCCTTGCCGGTGCCGCTCTCGCCGGTGATCAGGATGGTCGAGTGGCTGGCGGCGAAGCGCTCGGCCAACTGCAGCATCTCGCGGTTGGCCCTGCTGTTGCCGCTCAGTTGTTCCAGCCGGTAGCGCGCGGTGAAGGCGCCGGGGCGACGGCTGGCGCGGATGCGCTGGTCGGCCCGCTGCACCGCGCTGATGTCCTGGCAGGTCAGCACCAGGCCGGTGCGCTCGCCGTTCTCCAGGATCGGCAGCAGGTTGCTGACCACGGCTTGCGCGCCCAGGCGGATGACACGGTTGTCCTCGCCCGTGCCGTCCTGCAAGGCCTGCTGCAGGTCCAGCTCGGGGCACAGGGCCTGCAACGGGCGGCCGAGCGCCGCGCTGGCCGGCAAACCCAGCAACTGTGCCAGGGCCGGGTTGAGCGACTGCACCAGGCCTTGGTTGTCCACGGCCGCGACCCCGGTGGGGATATGTTGCAGCACGGCATCGAGGTGGCGGCGCTTGGCGATTTCGATGCGCTGGCTGTCGAGGATGCCCAGGGCCTCTTCGAGCGCCTTGCGCACGGTGTCCTCGCTCAGCGACAGCACGCCCTGCAGCCCGGCCTGTTCGGCCAGCTCCACCACGGTAGACGAGCCGATGATGCTGCCACAGCCCAGCCGGGCGGCGTGATCGACGGCCTGGCGGGCTTGCTCCAGCGAGGTGTAGGCGGCCTGGTGCACCTGCACGGTGAACAGCGCTGCCAATGCCTGCAGGTCCTGGTTGATGTGGTCGTAGCTGAGCACGGCCACTTGCCGGCCGTGGGCCTTGGCCTGCCCCAGGGCGCGCAGCAAGTCGCCGCCGCCGACGCGCATTGCTAGTACTGGCCGGGCCAGGTGCTTGCGCAGGTAGGCGGCGGTGGCTCCTGCGCAGACGAACACATCGACTTCGCCGCGCTGCTCCAGCTCGCGGGCGGTCTGCAGCGCTTCGGCTACCGAGGTGTCGAGCACCTCGATACGGGTGTCGGGGTAATCCGCCGTGAGTCCGCTCACGACCTGGGCGAGACGGCTGCGCTGCCGAGGGCGTTGCAGGTGGCTGATCAGCACGACGACCTTGGAGGCGCAGGAGTGCATGGCGGACCCTGTTCATGGTTGCAATGTTTCAATAGTGAATGAACGCCTTGCACAAGTGAAATGAAGATTGTCCAACCGGGCACTGCCAGGACATGCCCAAACTCAGGCGTCATGGGGCTCGCAGGTGGATGGTCGACACTTGGCCCAGGCTTTGCTCTGGCCCTGTTGCCAATTCAACAGCGAAGGCAGGGCCCATCGACCCATGAGCAGTTCCTCCACGACGTCCCTGGCCAGCGATCCGATCGCGGCCAGCGGCAACGACCAGCAACTGGTCGACTTCATACGCGAACGCGCCGCCGCCGAGCGGGTGCTCATCACCGCGCGCAAGCGCTTGAGCGGTGGTGCCATCCAGGAAAACTGGCGGCTCGACCTGTTGATCGAGGGTGGTCCCTGGGCCGGTAACCGGCGCTGGGTCCTGCGCAGTGACGCACTGTCGGCGCTGCCGGCCAGCCTCGGCCGCGAACAGGAGTTCGCCGTGCTGCAGGTGGTCTACCAGGCCGGGGTCAAGGTACCGCGACCGCTCTGGCTCTGCCGTGACACGCGGGTGCATGGGCGGGTGTTCTTCCTCATGGAGTACGTGCCGGGCATCGCCGCCGGGCGCCTGCTCAGCGCCCAGGCCGGTGCGCAAGGGCAGGGCGGGCTGGCGGCGCAGTTGGGCGCCAACCTGGCGCGCCTGCATCAGGTGCGCCCCCCGTGCGCGGCGCTGGACTTTTTGCCGATACCTCAGGGCTCACCCGCCCTGGCCACCCTCAGGGCCTACCGGCGCTACCTCGACACCCTCGACCAGGCCTACCCGGCCCTGGAGTGGGGCCTGCGCTGGTGCGAGCTGAATGTGCCGCGCAGTCAGGCCCTGTGCCTGCTGCACCGCGACTACCGCACCGGCAACTACCTAGCCAGCGAACAGGGGCTGGAGGCGGTGCTCGATTGGGAATTCAGTGGCTGGGGCGACCCCTGCGAGGACCTTGGCTGGTTCAGCGCCCGTTGCTGGCGTTTCACCCGCCCCGACCTGGAAGCGGGCGGCATCGGCCTGCTCGCGGACTTCCTGCGCGGTTATCACGAAGTGTCCACCCTGGCCATCGAACCCAGCCAACTGCACTACTGGCAGGTCATGGCCACCCTGCGCTGGGCGGTGATCGCCCTCCAACAAGGGCAACGCCACCTGTCCGGCGAAGAACCTTCCCTCGAACTGGCTCTGACCGCGCGCCTGCTGCCGGAGCTGGAGCTCGACATCCTGAACATGACCGGAGCCGAGGCGCCATGACCCAACCCAATGCCGCGCAACTGCTCGACATCGCCCGCCAGACCTTGCTGGAGCAGGTGTTGCCCGCGCTGTCCGGCGAGCTGCGCTACCCGGCGCTGATGATCGCCAACGCCATGGCCATCGCCGCGCGTGAAAGCCGCCTGCAAGGCGAGCTGGGCGCCCAGGAGCACGCCCGTCTCGGCGCCTTGCTCGAGGCGCCGCCAGCGGCCCTGGCCGGCACGCGACAGCAGCTGGCCCAGGCCATCCGCGAAGGTCGCCACGACGCGCCGCAGGCACGCCGCACCCTGGTTGAGGTGCTGCGCCAGACGACGCTTGCCCGCCTGTCTATCAGCAACCCCAAGGCCATGCCTTGAACGCCGGTAGCCACTGCCCGATTTCCAAGACTGAAAACGCATAGAAGGACAACCATGAACTTCACCCTGTCGGACGACCTGCTGACCTTGCAGGCAAAAACGCGCGACTTCATCGCCAATCACGTGATTCCGTTCGAGAAAGACCCGCGCCAGGACCGCCACGGCCCCAGCGACGAGTTGCGCCAGGACCTGCTGGAAAAGGCCCGCATCGCCGGGCTGCTGACCCCGCATGCCAGCCCCGAGATGGGCGGCATGGGCCTGAGCCATGTGGCCAAGGCGATCGTCTTCGAAGAGGCCGGCTATTCGCCCTTGGGGCCGGTGGCGCTGAATATCCACGCACCCGACGAAGGCAATATCCACTTGATGGACGTGGTCGCCACCGAGGCGCAGAAGGACCGCTGGCTGCGCCCGCTGGTCCAGGGCCGGGCGCGCTCGTGCTTCGCCATGACCGAGCCTGCGCCGGGCTCGGGCTCGGATCCGTCGATGCTGCGCACCACCGCCACCCGCGATGGCGACGATTACCTGATCAACGGCCGCAAGTGGTTGATCACCGGCGCCGACGGCGCCGATTTCGCGATCATCATGGCGCGCATGGAAGACGGCACGGCGACCATGTTCCTGAGCGACATGCGGCGTGAGGGCATCGTCCACGAACGGCAGCTGGACTCGCTGGACAGCTGCTTCACCGGTGGCCACGGGCAACTGCGTTTCGACAACCTGCGGATCCCGGCGAGCGATGTGCTCGGCGAGATCAGCAAGGGCTTCCGCTATGCCCAGGTGCGTCTTGCGCCGGCACGGCTGACCCACTGCATGCGCTGGCTCGGCGCCGCGCGTCGTGCCCACGACATCGCCTGTGACCATGCGCGCACCCGCGACGCCTTCGGCAAATCGCTGGGCGAGCACCAGGGGGTCGGCTTCATGCTCGCCGACAACCAGATGGACCTGCATGTGGTGCGCCTGGCGGTATGGCACTGCGCCTGGGTGCTCGACCAGGGCGAGCGGGGCAATGTCGACTCGAGCATGGCCAAGGTGATCAGCTCCGAGGCGCTGTGGCGGGTGGTCGATCGCTCGATGCAGGTGCTGGGCGGGCGCGGGGTGACCGGGGATACGGTGGTGGAGCGGATCTTCCGCGATATCCGGCCGTTCCGCATCTATGACGGTCCGAGCGAAGTGCACCGCATGAGCCTGGCGAAAAAACTTCTCGACCAGCGCCCGGGAGGTCACTGATGCAGCCGCAGCTTGCTCGACTGTTCTCTCTTGATGGCCGTCGCGCCCTGGTGACCGGGGCCTCCAGTGGCCTGGGCCGGCACTTTGCCCAGACCCTGGCGGCCGCCGGCGCCGAGGTGCTGGTCACCGCCCGGCGCGAGGCGCCGTTGCAGGCCCTGGTCGAGACCATCCAGGCCAGCGGCGGCCGTGCCCGCGCCTTTGCCCTCGATGTGACCAGCCGCGACGATGTCTGCCGGGTGCTCGATGCCGCCGGCCCGCTGGATGTGCTGGTCAACAATGCCGGGGTGAGCGACAGCCAGGCGCTGCTCGACTGCGACGATGGCAGTTGGGACCGCGTGCTCGACACCAACCTCAAGGGCGCCTGGACGGTGGCCCAGGAAAGCGCGCGGCGCATGGTCGCCGCAGGGCAGGGCGGCAGCCTGATCAACGTCACCTCGATCCTCGCCAGCCGGGTGGCCGGCGCCGTTGGCCCTTATCTGGCGGCCAAGGCCGGCCTGGCGCACCTGACCCGCGCCATGGCCCTGGAGCTGGCGCGCCATGGCATCCGCGTGAACGCCCTGGCGCCGGGATACGTGATGACCGACCTGAACGAGGCGTTCCTGGCCAGCGACGCGGGGCAGAAATTGCGCGCGCGTATTCCGAGCCGGCGCTTCAGCCAGCCGGCGGATCTGGACGGCGCCTTGCTGCTGCTCGCCAGTGACGCCGGCCGCGGCATGAGCGGCAGCGAGATCGTGGTCGATGGCGGCCACCTGTGCAGCAGCCTGTAGATACACCGCCCAGCCTTGCAAACCCCGTGATGAATGGCACCGGCTGTGCCGGTCAAGAACAACAAGAAACAGAGGTAGTTATGTGCGTGCAACCGTTGAACTGCCCATGGACGAGGGACCCGTCATGATGAACCCGAGCCTGGAACACGAACTGGCCCCGAATGCGGCCAACCACGTGCCGCTGTCGCCACTGTCGTTCCTCAAGCGCGCCGCGCAGGTCTATCCGCAGCGCGACGCAGTGGTGTACGGCGACCGTCGCTACACCTACCAGCAGTTGCACCAGCGCAGCCGGGCCCTGGCCAGCGCCCTGGAGCGGGTCGGCGTGCAGCCGGGCGAGCGCGTGGCGATCCTGGCGCCGAACATCCCCGAGATGCTCGAGGCGCACTATGGCGTGCCCGGCGCGGGTGCCGTGCTGGTGTGCATCAATATCCGCCTGGAGGCGCGCAGCATCGCCTTCATCCTGCGCCATTGCGCGGCCAGGGTACTGTTGTGCGATCGCGAATTCGGCGCGGTGGTCCACCAGGCGCTGGCGATGCTGGACACGCCGCCGCTGCTGGTTGGCATCGATGATGCCCAGGCCGAGAGCGCCGACCTGGCGCCGGACCTGGACTACGAAAGCTTCCTGGCCCAGGGCGATGGCAACCGGCCGTTGAGCGCGCCGCACAACGAATGGCAGTCGATCGCCATCAACTACACCTCCGGCACCACCGGCGATCCCAAGGGCGTGGTGCTGCATCACCGCGGCGCCTATCTCAATGCCTGCGCCGGGGCGCTGATCTTCCAGCTCGGCCCGCGCAGTGTCTACCTGTGGACCCTGCCGATGTTCCACTGCAACGGCTGGAGCCATACCTGGGCAGTGACCCTGTCGGGCGGTAGCCACGTGTGCCTGCGCAAGGTGCAGCCCGAGGCGATTCACGCCGCCATCGCCGCGCATGGCGTGACCCACCTGAGCGCCGCGCCGGTGGTGATGTCGATGCTGATCCATGCTCCGGCAGGCGCCGCGCCGTCCCAGGCGGTGTCGGTGATCACCGGCGGCGCCGCACCGCCCAGCGCGGTGATCGCCGCCATGGAGGCGCGCGGTTTCAGCATCACCCACGCCTATGGCATGACCGAAAGCTATGGCCCCAGTACCTTGTGCCTGTGGCAGCCAGGCGTCGACGAGCTGCCGCTGGAGGCTCGCGCGCGGTTCATGAGTCGCCAGGGCGTGGCCCATCCGATGCTCGAGGAAGCCACGGTGCTGGATAGCGAAACCGGCCAGCCGGTGCCCGCCGACGGGGCGACCCTGGGCGAGCTGGTGGTGCGCGGCAACACGGTGATGAAAGGCTACCTGCACAACCCCGAAGCCACCCGCAGCGCCCTGGCTGGCGGCTGGCTGCACACGGGCGACCTCGCTGTGCTGCACCCTGATGGTTATGTGGAAATCAAGGACCGGGCCAAGGACATCATCATTTCCGGCGGCGAGAACATCAGTTCGCTGGAAATCGAGGAGGTGCTCTACCAGCATCCCGAGGTGCTCGAGGCTGCCGTGGTGGCGCGGCCCGATTCGCGCTGGGGCGAAACCCCGCATGCCTTCGTCACCCTGTGTGCCGAGGCCCAGGGGGATATCACCGGCGAAGAGCTGATCCGCTGGTGTCGCGAGCGCCTGGCGCACTTCAAGGCGCCGCGGCATGTGTCGTTGGTGGCGTTGCCGAAGACGGCCACCGGCAAGATCCAGAAATTCGTCTTGCGCGAATGGGCTCGCCAGGCGGCCGCTGCAGCCAGTGACCGGCCGGAAGGGTGATGCGTGGTCACCCTCCCGATCGGCCGCCGGCTCGCTCAAGTCTGCTATATCGAGCGGAGGAAAAGCTTCACACTATCCGCCAAAATACAGGTAGGCACTGTACCTGCCTGTGAACCGACATTCATGAGCCGGACCTTCACTGATGACGTCCTACATCCTGGGTACCGCGTTACTTGGATTCGACGACTTCGCCCTGGCCCAGGGGCTCACGCCTCATGCGCTGTTGGCTGAGGTATCGCTTGCCCCTGGCGAGCCCGACGGCGCAATTGAAACCCGCTCATTCAATGCGTTGCTGGCGTTGGCTGCGCACCGCTCGGGCAATCGCCTGTTCGCACTGCAGTTCGGGCTTGAACATGGCATGCGGGGCATGGGGCCCCTGCTGCATGCCATTCAGGGCGCGGACACAGTCGGTGAGGTGCTGAGGGCATTGGTCCAGTACGCCCATGTGCTCGGCACGGCAGTGGAGTTTCGCCTGGAGCGGCATGCCGGCAATGCACGCTTGATCTGTCAGGTCACCGATGCGGATCTTCCCTGTGTACGACAGACCGTGGAGTGGGCGATGGGAATGAGCGCGCAGCTCATGCACAGTTTGCTCAAGCACCTCTGGCGTCCGCATGCCCTGCTGCTGTGTCATGGCGCAGGGGCGGAACCTTCGGCATACCGGCGTCTGCTGAGGGTGGCGCCGCGTTGTTCCAGCACGGAAAACGCCTGGGTGTTCGACCCTGCGCTGCTGGACGAGCGGCTTGACGCAAAGGATCAACGTATCCTGCAACTGACCCGGCAGTTCCAGGACGAGCTGGCGGATATCACGCTGGAGGCATTGCCCATGCACGTCCAAAAGCTTATGCGCAATCGCATGCCCCAGGGACGCGTCACGGTCGAACAGATTGCCATGGACCTGAAGATCAGCTCGCGCAGCCTGCAGCGCTACCTGCTGAGCCAAGGCACGAGTTTCCAGGCATTGCTGGACGGGACCCGCCAGGCGATGGCCACACGCTTGCTGCGGGATGCCTCGATCAACCTGACGCAGGTGGCGGAGTTGTTGGGATACACCCAGCTTGCCGCGTTTTCCAGGGCATTCAGCCGCTGGCATGGCCTCAGCCCGCAACAATGGAAACGTCAGCTACGCCAGGCACCGGCGCTCGATGCCGAAAGCGGACGCGGTCGACATGGCTGACGTTCCCTTCGTCCGGGCAATCAGCCTCACCGGGTTTCATGCCTTCGCCGCCGGGCAGGGGCTCGATCCCGGGCAGATGCTCAAGCACGTTGGCCTGCCGGGCCAGGGCTTTCAGGACGAGGACGATTTGTTCCCCTACCAGCAGTACTGCGCTTTGCTCGAGGCTTGCAGCGAGCATTCCGGCAATGCGCTGTTTGGCCTGCAGTATGGTCTGTTCCAGGCCTCCGGCGTGATGGGCGACTTGCTCCATCTGCTGCGTAATGCGCGCACGGTCGGTGATGCGCTGTTGGAATTGCGCAACCATTACGCCCTGTACAATGGCGCGGCCGAAGTCGGGCTGGACAGTGAGAACGGCCTCACCACCCTCAGTTACCATGTGCGCCCCGCGCACGCGCCCGGCGTGCGCCAGGCAGAGGAGCTGGCCTGTGCCGTGGGCATCGCACTGATGCGCGCACTGGCAGGCCCGCACTGGCTACCCAGCGCCCTCTGGCTCAGACACTCGGCCAGTACCGATGTCGCCTTGTATGCCCAGGCGCTCGGCTTGCCGCCCACCTTCAATGCGCGTTGTGTCGCCCTGGTGTTCGAATCATCGCTGCTGGCGCAGCCCTGTGTCCTGTGTGATGAGGCGTTGCACCAACTGGTGGTCAAGAGAATGCAGCGCCTGGAGCGGCTGTCCGGCGACGAGCTGGCCATCCAGATCAAGCAGTTGCTGCATTACCTGCTGCCCAGTGGGCGGGCCACGGCGCAGAAAGTGGCCAGCATCATGGCGCTGACCCCGAACGAGTTGCGTCAGGCCATGGCACAGGAAGGGCTGACGTTCCAGCAATTGCTCGAGGAGGTACGTCAGTCCATGGCTCAGGCCTACCTAGCCAGGCCTTCGGCCAACATTGGCGAGCTGGCCGCGCTGCTTGGCTATTCCGACACCAGCGGATTTTGCCGAGCCTTTCATCGCTGGTTTCAGATGAGCCCGTTAAGCTGGCAGAAGGCCCACGGCATCAAGCGCCAGCCGCGTCTGTTGGGGCGCGGACGTACGCGCCCCTAGAGGGTGTCGGCCCGTCGCTAGTAACCCCGGAATATATCGCCAATGCTCGCAATCGGGTGCGCCGCATGCGCCGTTTGTGCCACGGATCGACTGGCTATGGAAGACTGAGGGGCGTAGACCGCCGTCAGGAACAGGGCAAGTGTCACGCTGGCCACCAGAAAGGCAAAGATACGCATGGGAACCTCCAGCTGTTGTTTTTGTAGTTACCGTCGAGTCTGGTCGGTGGCGTTGGCTAAAGCTTGATAAAGCGCGCCATTAAATGGTCCTTTGTGCGGTCGTTTCGGGAAGGTTGGCCGCTGCGAACACCTGGGTGGCCGCCACGATGTCCTGATCGCCGTAGCCCATGGATTCGGCACGCTGCACGACCCCGCATACGGCGTCGAAGACCGGCGTCCAGGCCCCTTGCGCGTGCAGCGACTGGGCGATGTGAGCGAAGGCGCCGGCATGCACATCGAGCCTGGCCTGATCGCCTGCGAAATCCTGCGCTTCCAGCCGGCGTACCGCTTCCTCGAGCGCATCGCTGATGAAAAACCGTGACGTGTCGAGCAGCAGCCTGGCCGTCTCCGCCACCGGCAGGCCGAAGCGCTCGCTCGCGCCCACGGCCTCGAAGAACGCCACCATCGTGGCGAATGCCTGGGCGTGGAGCACGGTGGCAAAGGCCAGTGCTTCGTCCCAAGGCAGGAACATCGTTTGACCGGCCAGCGCTTCGAGCAGCGCCCGATGCTGCTCGAAACCCTCACGATCTCCGGTATGCAGGGTGTGGCTCTGGCGATGACCGACGTTGCGCGGGTAGGCCACGATCATCCCTTTGACGTACAGGCCGCCAGCGGCGTTGACCAGCGCCTGGAGCGCCAGGCCCTCGTCGCGGCCGTTGGTGGTGTAATCGACCACTGTGCGACCTGCGAGCGCCGCCATCACCCCCGGCATGCCAAGCACGCCATGGGTCGCCTGGTCGTCCAGCAGCACGAAGACCGTGACCGGGCTTGCGCTGAGCGCGACGTGAGCCGAGTCGCACAGCTGAGCACCAGCGGCGACCAGCGCCGCCGCTTTGTCCGGCGATCGGTTCCACACCGCCACGCGTTTGCCTTGCTTGAGAAATGCATGGGCCATGATCGTGCCCATGGCGCCGAGCCCGACTACCGATACATCGAAGTCGAAGCGCTGGTCATTTTGTGTGCTCACATTCAAACCCTCATGATTTTTGTTTTAGCCGTCCAGGACGCGGGTGCGGTGTTTCGCCTACATCAGGTTCTGTGCGTGGGCCCATTCAGTCGCGTCGGCCAGCGTGCGTTCGAAGGCGCCGAAGATCGCCTCGATATCGGCCTGGGTGCAGATCAACGGCGGACAGAAGGCGATCGTGTCGTAGATGGCGCGAATGATCAGCCCGTGCTTGTGCGCCTGTTTGAACACATAGCCGCCCAAGGTGCCGGGTTGGGCGAACGGTTGGCCGGTGGCCTTGTTCGCCACCAGTTCGATCGCGCCCACCAGTCCGACGCCGCGCACATCGCCCACCAGCGGATGGTCGGCGAATGCGCGCAGACGGCGCTGGAATTCAGGGGCCAGGCGCTGGACCTGGCCCACCAGGTCGCGCTCTTCGATGATGCGGATATTTTCCAGCGCCACCGCAGTGGCGACGGGATGGCCCGTGCAGGTCAGGCCATGGGCGAAGGCCCCCAAACGCTGGCTCTGGCTGAGCAGGACGTCATGGATGGCATCGGACACCAGCACGGCGGCCAGGGGCTGATAGGACGAGGTGAGCTGCTTGGACAGCACCATGATATCGGGCTGGATCCCGTACAGCTCGGCGCCGAACATCGTGCCAAGCCTGCCGAAGCCGGTGATGATCTCGTCGATCACCACGAGGATGTCGTAGCGTCTGCACACCGCCTGGATCGCTGCCCAGTAGCCTTGGGGAGGAGGAATCACGCCGCCTGCGGCCATCACCGGTTCGCCGATGAACGCCGCGATGGTTTCCGGGCCCTCGTCGAGGATGTAATGCTCCAGCTCGTCCGCCAGGCGCGCCGAAAAGGCTTCCTCGGTCTCGCCTGGCCGGGCGAATCGGTAGAAGTTCGGGCAGGTCAGGTGATGCACCGGGATGGCCGGCAGATCGAAATCGCGGTGCATCGACGGGATGCCGCTCAAGCTTGCGCAGGCGACGGTAGCGCCGTGATAGGCCTGCTGGCGGGAGATGAACTTCTTCTTGGCGGGCTTGCCCAGTACGTTGTTCACGTACCAGACCATCTTTACCACCGAGTCGTTGGCCTCGGACCCTGAGTTGGTGAAAAAAACATGGTTCAGATCGCCGGGCGCAAGCTCCGCCAGCTTGGCGGCGAGCGCCGCGGCCGGGGCGTTGGTCTTGTGGCTGAAGCTGTGGTAGTAGGGCAGTTGCCTGAGCTGCTCGACGGCGGCGTCGACCAGACGCTGTTCGCTGAAGCCCAGGGCAACGCTCCACAGGCCCGACATGGCTTCGATATAGGCATTGCCCTGTTCGTCGAAGACCCGCACGCCGTCACCTGCGGTGATGACCAACGGCCCGATTTCCTGATGCTGGGCCAGATTGGTGTTGGGGTGAATGAGTGCTGCCAGATCGTTGCGCGCGGTTGCAGTAAGCGTGTTCATTGGTTCATGTTCCTGTCGCAGGCACAGATTGCCCGCGAATGAGCAGGTTGCCGGCGCCCCATGGAGCGCACGGCAGGATCCTGCGGTTATTGGCCAAGCGTTGCCGCGACCGCTTCGCCGAACGCCTTGAGGCCCTGTTCGAGCTGCTCGGTCGGGGTGTTCACCGGTGGCATCAGCTTGATGATTTCGCCGTTCGGCCCGCAGCGGTCGACCAGCACGCCCGCCTGCAGCACGCGCTGCTGGGCATCCTTGGCCAAGGCCACGTTGCCGCGGCCGAAATCGATGCCGGCGATCATGCCGCGGCAGCGCGCGGAGGCGACTCCCGGAATCTCGGCGTAGCCGGCGACCGCGCGTTCCATGGCCGCGCAGTTGGCGGCCAGCAACTTCAGGAACTGCTCGTCGCGCCAATAGCCGAGGGCGATCTGGGCGGTGAGGAACGCCAACTGGTTGCCGCGGAAGGTGCCGATATGATCGCCCGGCTCCCAGACATCCAGCCCGGCGCCGATCAACACGATGGCCATGGGCAGGCCATAGCCACCGATTGATTTGGCGCAGGTGATCAGGTCGGGCACCACCCCGGAGCGCTCGAAACCGAAGAAGTCACCGGTGCGTCCGCAGCCAGCCTGGATCTCGTCGCAGATCAGCAATACCCCGTGCGCCCGGGTCCACTGGCGCAGGCGCTGCAACCATTGGTTGGAAGCGACGTACACGCCGGCCTGGATCTGCACGGATTCGACGATCACCGCCGCTGGCAATTCCGAGCCGCTGCCCTGGTCGTTGGCCAGGCGCTCGAGGAAGCCGATGCTATCGAACTCACCGTAAGGGCTGTCTTCGTAGGGCACGAACACCACGTCGGTGGACAGCCCCGGGCCGCGCCGGGTGCGGTTGCCGGTGACCGCCAGCGCACCGGCCGTCATGCCGTGGTAGGCACCATAGAACGACACGATCTTGCTCCGCCCGGTCGCCTTGCGCGCCAGTTTCAATGCCGCCTCGACGGCATCGGCGCCGGTCGGGCCGGTGAACTGCACCTTGTAGTCCCAGCCGCGCGGCTTGAGCAGGTCGCGTTCCAGCGCCTCGAGGAACTGGCGCTTGGTGGTGGTGTGCAAGTCCAGGGCATGGGTCACGCCGTTGGCCGACAGGTACGCGATCAGCGCATCGCGCATGCGCGGGTCGTTGTGGCCGTAGTTCAGGGCTCCGGCGCCGGCGAAGAAGTCCAGGTACTCGCGGCCATCCTCGCCGCGGATCTTGCTGCCCTGGGCGGTATCGAAGACCAGCGGCAGGTCGCGGCAATACATCCGCACGTTGGACTCGAGCCGTTCGAATGTCTCGATGTTGTTCATGCATAACCTCTTGAAGTGATCGGGCAACGTTTGCTTGGCGCTATCAGTGTTTGAACATCACGTGGCGCACCACGGTGTAGTCTTCCAGGCCATACATGGACAGGTCCTTGCCATAACCGGACAGCTTCACGCCGCCATGGGGCATCTCGCTCACCAGCATGAAATGGGTATTGACCCAGGTGCAGCCGTATTGCAGGCGCGCGGCCAGGCGATGGGCGCGGCCGACATCGGCGGTCCACACCGAAGAGGCCAGGCCGTAGTCGGAGTCATTGGCCCAGGCCAGCGCCTGGGCTTCGTCTTCGAACGACGAAACCGTCACCACCGGGCCGAAGATCTCCCGGCAGACCACCTCGTCGTCCTGGCGGGCACCGGCCAGGACCGTCGGTTCGAAGAAGAACCCGCTACCTGCGGCGCGCTTGCCACCGGTGACGACTTCGATATGAGGCACTTCCCGGGCACGCTTGACGAAGCCCTCGACGCGGCCCAGGTGCTCTGCGGTGATCAGCGGCCCCATCTCGGTCGAGGGATCATCCTGCAGCCCGCACTTGATGCTGGCCACGGCTTCGCCGAGCTTGCGCACGAACTCCGGGTAGACCGACTGCTGCACATACAGACGGCAGGCGGCGGTACAGTCCTGGCCTGCGTTGTAGAAGCCAAAGGCACGAATGCCTTCGACGGCCGCGTCGATATCGGCATCGTCGAAGATCAGCACGGGGGCCTTGCCGCCCAGTTCCATGTGCATGCGTTTGACGCTGTCGGCGGTGCCCTCGATGATCCGGCTGCCGGTGCGCACGGAGCCGGTCAGCGACACCATGCGCACCTTGGCGTGGCTGGTCAGCGGCTCACCAACCGTGGCCCCCCGACCATGGACGATGTTGACCACGCCGGCAGGGAAGATCTCGGCCAGCAGTTCACCCAGTTTCAGGGTGGTCATCGGCGTGTGTTCCGAGGGTTTCAGCACCACGGTGTTGCCGCCGGCCAAGGCCGGGCCGAGTTTCCAGGCTGCCATCAGCAAGGGGTAGTTCCACGGTGCGATGGAGGCGACCACGCCGACCGCATCGCGACGAATCATTGAGGTGTGCCCCGGGATGTACTCGCCCCCGGCCGAACCTTGCAGGCAGCGCACGGCGCCGGCGAAGAAGCGGAACACGTCCGACACTGCCGGCAGCTCGTCCTGCAGCACGGCGGTGTAGGGCTTGCCGCAGTTGTCGGCTTCCAGGCGCGCGAACACCGCTGCCTGGGCATCGATGCTGTCGGCGAGCTTGAGCAGCAGCGCCGCGCGGTCCTTGGGCGGGGTTTGCGACCAGGCTTCGAAGGCCGCATCGGCGCCTTGCACCGCGGCCTCGACCTGGGCTTGGCTGGCCTCGGTGGTTTGCACCAGGACGCTGCCCAGGGAGGGGTTGTACACGGCCAGCTCGTCGCCTTCGCCGGCTACCAGGGCACCATTGATCAGAAGTTTGCTTTGCATGTCGATTCTCGCCATTTAACGGCGCGGCCAATGGCCGGCCTTGTGATTGTCGTCAGAGCATTCGATTGAAACGGGGTCGCTATACCAATGCCTCAGGGACGGGGCTGCGGAAGAAGCTGGTGCGACAGGCGAGGTAGACCAGCCCCAGGCCGAGCCAGCAACTGCCCATGATCAGCGCGTCTTTATCCAGGCTGATCAGCATCCATCCGGCCGTGACCAGGCCGATGAGCGGGAACAGCACGCCGCGCAGCAGGCCGGCGCCGTCCTTGACGCGGGCATCGAAGGTGAGCCGCAATGCACACAGGTTGACGGCGGTGAAGGCGACAAACGCGCCGAAGTTGACCAGCGACGTCGCGGTGGCGATCGTCAAGGCAAAACCGGCCGTGCCGAAAACGCCGCAGAGCAGGATGTTGAAGGCCGGGGTCTTGAAGCGCGGATGCAGGACACCGAACACCTTGCGCGGCAGCTGGTTGTCCCGGCCAAGGGCATAGAGCAGCCGCCCCACGCTGGCCTGGAACGACATGCCCGCGGCGAAGTGGGCGATGATGATCCCCGCCAGCACCACGGCGAAGAACACATCGCCGCCGATCATCCGGGCGATCTCGAAGGCGGCCCCGTCCACCTGCTCGAAGCTGGGGGAGGGGTGTGCCAGGTACATGAAGTACGAGGAGCCCACGTAGACCGAGCCGCCGATCAACGCGACCAGCAGGATGGCGCGTGGCAGCGTTCGCCCCGGGTCGCGGGTTTCCTCGCTCAGCGTGGACAGCGCGTCGAAGCCCAGGAACGAGTAGGCGGCGATGGCGGCGCCGGCCATGCTGGTGGCGAAGGGCACGTCCTGGTTGAAGAACGGCTTGGCCGACAGCAGCCCGCCAGCGCCGTTGGCCGCCACGATGTAGTGCACGCACAGGCCCAGGAACACGACGATGATCGCCAGTTGCGCCACCATCAACAGCACGTTGAAGCGATTGGCGACCTGGATGCCGAGGACATTGAGCAGTGAAGTGGTGACGATGAAGCCGGTGATCCACACCCACTGCGGGACCTCTGGAAAGGCCATGTTGAGGTAGCTGGCACCGAGCAGCCAGATCAGCATCGGGATGAAGAAGTAATCCAGCAGGGCAGCCCAGCCCACCATGAACCCGAGATTGGCGTTGAGCATCTTGCGGGTATAGGTGTAGGCCGAGCCGGCTACCGGGAATACCCTGACCAGCCGCCCGTAGCTCAACGCTGTGAACACCACGCCGGTGGCCGCGATCAGGTAGGCCATCGCCGTGGTGTTGCCGCTGGCCTGGGTGATCACGCCGTAGGTGCCGAAGACGATCAGCGGGGCCAGGAACGCCAGGCCGAACAGCAGCACCGAGAACGGCCCCAAGGTGCGCCGCAACGAGGCGCTGGAGGTTGACTGACTCATGACGCAGCCCTCCTACGCGACGAAGTGGTAAGCGGTGGTGATGATGTCGTGATAGGCCTCGACGGACATCGCCTTGGCATTGCTGGCGTCCGAGAAATTCAGCTTGGATTTTTCGGCGATGGCCTGGAAGTCTTCCTCGCACACGCCCTTGACCTCGGCGAAGCAAGGAATGCCCAGGTCCTTGCTCATCTGGAACAGATGGCCCACGGCCGCCTCGGCGGCGTCCACCGGCGCCAGCGTCGGGTCGATCCCCAGCGCGTAGGCCACCTGGGCGTGGCGGAGGATGTCGGCATCGCGGTTGTGGCCGAAGACGAAGGGCAGGAAGATCGCGTTGCCGACGCCGTGCGGCGTGTCGTACATGCCGCCGATCGCTTCGGAGATGCAGTGCACGCTGCCGACGTCGGCGTTGCCGAACGCCATGCCGGCGATCAGGCTGGCCACCAGCATCTGCTCCCGGGCCTGCTGATTGTCCGGCTCCTGCACGGCCGCCTTGAGGTGCTGGCTGATCAGGCGGATGGCATGCAGCGCCAGGCCGTCGCTGATCGGGTTCGCCACGCGGCAGGTGTAGGCCTCGATGGCATGGGTCAGGGCATCCATGCCGGTGGCGGCGGCGATTGACGCGGGCAGGGTGTCGGTGATGTGCGAGTCGAGCAGTGCCAGTACCGGGCCAATTCGATAATCCAGCACGTTCATCTTGAAATGACGGGCGGTGTCGGTGATCACCGAGAAGCAGGTCACTTCGCTGCCGGTGCCTGCGGTGGTCGGGATGGCGACGATCGGCGGTATGGCGTGGGTGAGGGTGAACGACCCTTCGTAGTCCTCTATCCGACCCTCGTGGGTGAGCAGCAGGCTGATGGCCTTGGCCGCGTCCATCGCGCTGCCGCCGCCCACGGCCAGCAGGCCGTCGATGCCTTTGCCACGATACTGCTGCGCGGTGCGGTTGATGTCTTCGCTGCGCGGGTTGGCCTTGATGTCCGCGACTTCCTCGTAGGCGATACCTGCCTTGTCCAGGCTGGCATAGACGCTGTCCAGCAGGCCGGCGGCCTTGACCCCGGCATCGGTCACGATCAGCACCCGTGCCAGGCCAAGGCCCTGGAGATGTTCACCGGTGCGCTCGCGCAGGCCAGGTTCCATCACGATCTTGCTGGGGAGTAAGAACTTGAATTCCATACGTACCTCTTGCTCAATTGTTGTCATTGTCGAAAGGGCAGTGGAGGAGCACCCGCGCCTGCTCGCGGTCGGCCGCTCAGGCGTGTGATGTGTGGCCTGGCGCTTTGGCGCAAGCCGGTATGTTGTTGTTTTGGGTTGTGTTGCAACGTGCCGCCAAAGGTCTCCAGTGGAATAAAAAGAGGGGCGGCCAAGCTGCACGCCCCTAAAGAAAATTGTTGTTAACGCAGGTGCCCCGTCAGCAGGGACAGCAGCGTGGTGGACAGGCACGCCGGAAAGTCATGCCCCATCCCGGGCAGCAACACCAGGTTGGAACCACGGATCGCCGCCGCCGTGGCGTAGCCGCCGCTGGTGGCGACCATGAGGTCTTTTTCCCCATGGATGACCAGGGTGCGGCAACGAATCCGCTGCAGTTCCTCGGTGCGGTCGGCGGAGTTGATGATCGCGCCGATCTGCCTGGCGGTGCCGAGGTTGCTGGCCTCGCCACCGCCTCGCTGCCAAGCCAGCTGGGCATAATCACGCAAGGCAGGCTCGTTCCACTCGAGGGTCGAGCCGATCAGGCGCATGATGTCCACGTAGTCGCGAACGCTTTCCTTCTCGCTGCGCGGCGGGCGGCGCAGCAGTTGCAGAAGGGCCTTGAGCGCAGGCTGGCCGACGCGCAGCGAACCTGTGGTGGAAAAGATCGACGTGAGGGTCCTGACCCGCTGCGGGTAACGCGCGGCGAGGGTCTGGGCGATCATGCCGCCCATCGACATTCCCACGACATGCGCCGCTTGCAGCTGCAAGTCGTCCATCAAGCCGATGACGTCGTTGGCCATGTCGCCCAGGTCATAGCCTGCGGTGCGCTTGCGCAGGAACTGTTGCAGCGTCGTCGGGGGCGCCACGTCGGTAAAGAACGATCTGCCCGAGTCACGGTTGTCCAGCGTGATGACCCGCAGCCCTTGCGCGACCAGCCCGGCGATGAGCGCTTGCGGCCAGTAGGTCAGCTGCAGCCCGAGGCCGACGATGAGCAGGACCGCCGGGGCACCCTCGACACCGTAGCTGCGGTAGCAGAGCTTGCCTTTGCCCGGTAGCTCGCAGAAGCGATCACGGCTCATCGGCGGCTACCTGGCTGTTGCAGTTCGACGCCAGCATGCACCGGCACGTTCGGTACGCTGCTGAAACTGAGGCACTTTTCCGCCACTGTGCCGCGGCGCAGCAGTTTGATATCGCGGAAGTAGTCCATCGACATCACCCAGGGTTCACACGGCCCCTGGCGCGGCATGCTGTCGAGTGCGCGCTGCACATAGCCGGCACCAAAGTCCAGCAGAGGCCGGGTTTCGATTCCGGCCGGCGCCTTCGGCTCGCAGACGTTGTAGCCTTCGCGCGCCATGAAACCGAGCAGGCGGCAGAAGTGGTCGCACAGCAGGCAGACCTTCAAGGTCCAGGACGAGTTGGTGTAGCCCACCGCGAAAGCGAAGTTGGGCACGCCGGAGAGCATCATGCCTTTGTAGGACAGGGTCTCGCTGAGCACCACCGGCTTGCCGTCTTTGTGCAGGGTGATGCCACCGAACATTTGTACGTTGAGCCCGGTGGCCGTGACGATGATGTCGGCCTCCAGCGTCCTGCCCGATTTGAGCAATACGCCGGACTCGGTGAAGCGCTCGATATGGTCGGTGACGACGTCGGCCTTGCCGGCACTGATGGCTTTGAACAGGTCGCCCTCGGGCACCGAACACAGACGCTGGTCCCACGGGTTGTAGGGTGGGTTGAAGTGCATGTCGACCGGGTAGTCCTTCGGCAACTCCTTGCGGGTCAGCCACAGCAGCAGTTTTTTCGAAAGCTTGGGGAAGCGCTGGCAGAAGCCCCAGAACGCCAGGGTGATCTTGGCGTTCTTGTAGCGCGTCAGGGAGTAGGCGGTTTGCGCCGGCAGGACCTTGCGCAGGAACGCGGCAACCCCGTCATTGGCCGGCTGATTGATGATGTAGGACGGCGTGCGCTGCAGCATGGTGATGCTGGCGACCTTGTCCGCCATGGCTGGAATCAGCGTCACCGCGGTCGCGCCACTGCCGATGACGACCACGCGCTTACCCGCATAGTCGAGGTTCTCCGGCCAGTGTTGCGGGTGAACGATCTGTCCTTTGAACTGCTCGGTGCCCTCGAAGCGGGGGGTGAAGCCCTGGTCATAGCGATAGTAGCCACCCGCACTGAACAGCCAGCGGCATTCGAGCGTACGCACCTGGGCCGTCTGGCCCTCCTCGATGCGCACTGCCCACAGGCCCCTGTCGCTTTGCCAGTTGGCCGAGACGACTTTCTGCTGGTACTGGATGAACGGTTCCAGCTGGTACTCGTCGATGGCTTCGCGCAGGTACTCGAGGATATCCGCGGCATCCGCCAGGGATTTCGCCTTGGTCCAGGGCTTGAAGTCGAAACCGAAGGTGTAGAGGTCCGAGTCGGAGCGGATGCCGGGGTAACGGAACAAATCCCAGGTGCCGCCCATGCGTTCGCGGGACTCGAGAATCGCGAAGGTCCTGTCGGGTTGATGGCGTCGCAGGTAGGCCGCCGCGCCGATGCCAGACACACCGGCTCCCATGATCAAAATGTCGAGCGGCTCAACCGGAAGAGCAGTGTGCGAGGACATGTCGCCTCCTATTGTAGTGTTATAGAGACTGATCTTTTGACTTGATCATTTGACCAGAATAGGGCGGCCGATTGTGCGGAGCAAGGTGCAAAATGCACCGGCTCGTCATCGTTTTGGGATGATTTGCACCTTCTTGGTCCGTCGATCAGTACACGGGTTGACGGACAAGCTTAGGCGGCGGGGAGAAGTGGGCGAGGGGCGCCCAGCTGGGAAATGCGGATTACCGTGCGGTGGCGCAGCCCGGCAATCCGAATGGCGTTTCAGTAGCTGGCCACCAGCAGCTTGACCGCCTGGCAGGCGGTCTCGGTTTCGCTTTCGAGGCGCGCACGGTCGCCGTGGGCGGACCAGGCCAGCATCAGGCCGTCGAACAGGTTGATCAGCAAGCGGCTGACGGTGGCCACTGCGGCCTGGTCCAGCGCCGAACCGGTGACTTTGGCGATGGCCTGCTGGGCCGCGTCGATGGACACGGCATAGATCTTTGTCGCCATTTCGGGGTTGTTGCGCAGGTTCCAGCAAAACAGTTCGAACTGCGTGGTGGCCATTTCCGGGTGGGCGGTGAACCAGTTGACCAGCTGGCGCAACATTTCGCCCACCGATTCAGCTGCCGTGGCACCCGCCGGCACGTGCTGCAGCGATTGCTGCGGCAGGTTGATCAAGGACTCGTAGACGGCATAGAACAACTCGTCCTTGGTGTGGAAGACATAGTGCAACGAAGCCAGCGGAGAGTCTGCCGCCGCTGCGATACGCCGCGTCGTGGCGTTGGCCACCCCATGTTCCGCGATCACCTTCACGGTGGCCTCGATGAAATCCTGCCTGCGCTCTTCTGCGCCAATTCGAGCCATAGAGCGTTCTCCTTTTCGATGTTGTCGCCGGCCTGTTGGTCCGGCGTCGACGGTGACGAATGCTATCGCAAGGTGGGGCCTCGATCCATGCGTCGAAGCACTCCTGCGCCAAGGAACATGAAACAGCATGAAAAATAGTTAAATCAAACGACTTGATCAAATGACCATGTTCGGTGATGATGATTTTCACACCCAGGCACCACCGCACTGCGCAAGTACTGCAGGGAAGGGGATGGCCTGGTCGGCACTGGCGGGTTGAGCCACGTTGCCCAGCTTTGCTGGATCAGAACAATGACAAAACCAGACAGGTACAAAGCAGATGGATACACGAACGCTCTCGACGCTCGGCAGCGATGCATCGGTCGAGCAGGTGGTGGAGATCATTCGGCGTGACGGTGGGGTTATCATTTCCGACCTGGTCTCGCCGGCCACGCTGAACGCCCTGCGCGACGAACTGGACAGCTACCTGAATGTCACCCCTTGCGGCGTCGACCCCTATTTCGCGGGCACCCAGACCCGGCGTGTCGCGCGGATCATCGGGCGCAGCGACACGGCTGTCGAAGTAGCGATGAACCCGCTGTTCCTCGGTGTGGCCAGGCAGATCCTGCAAACCCCCACCCACGTCTGGGTAGGCAGTGACCGCATCGAGATGGCCCCCGATATCCAGCTGAGCATCACCCAGGCCATTCAGATCGGCCCGGGCCAAGGCCTGCAACCCCTGCACCGTGACGATGCCACTTCGTTGTGGCGTCACCCCCAGTACGGGCGTGAGGCGCGGCTGCAAATGATGCTGGCGATTTCCGATTTCACCGAAGAGAACGGTGCGACCCGTGTCATCCCTGGTAGCCATCTG
Organism: Pseudomonas sp. FW305-96; assembly: GCF_058783825.1. Lineage (NCBI taxonomy): Bacteria > Pseudomonadati > Pseudomonadota > Gammaproteobacteria > Pseudomonadales > Pseudomonadaceae > Pseudomonas > Pseudomonas sp. FW305-96. Next base: position 102,939 of record NZ_JBYSYW010000005.1, on the reverse strand, counting down.
TGGGATGACGAGCGCATGCCGACCCAGGAAGAAACCGTCGCCGCGCAAATGCCGGCAGGTTCCGCATTGCTGTGGATGGGCTCGGTTTACCACGGTGGTGGCGCCAATACGTCCGCAGCCCCGCGCACCGGCCTGACCATGGCCTATGACCTTGCCTTCCTGCGTCTGGAAGAGAACCACTTCCTGTCCATTCCCGTCGAGCGCGTTCGCCAGCTCCCGGCAGAAATGCAACGTCTGTTGGGCTGGAGCGCCAGCTCCACGTTGCTCGGCTGGGTGGAAATCGATGGTCAGATGCGCGACCCGCAAGAGCTCCTGAACATGCCGGCATTCTCCGAGCCTGGAAAAGGGTTCTGACAGTTCCGAACAGTTCTGGGCCGCTTCGGATGCAAGCAATAGCCGGTATTCTGGGAGTCATGTAGATGAATGCAGTGAACAAAGCAGCCCCTGGTGACGCTGCACCGTTGAAGTTTCGCAGCCTGGGTGGATGGGTGGAGCGCCCCGCCGACCTGCAACCGTCGCTTGAAGGGCACGTGAAGGCTGATGTCATCGTGGTCGGCGCCGGTTTTGCCGGGCTGTCGACCGCTCTGGAGCTGAGGGCGCTGGGCGCGCAAGTGATCCTGCTGGAGCAGGAGTTCGCCGGCTTCGGCGCCAGTGGCCGCAATGCCGGTTACCTGCTGGGCAGCATGGGTATCGAGTACGACATGTTCGTCAAGCGTTTGGGGGTCGAGCAGGCGACGCAGTTCGTCAGGTTCTACGACGAGGCCGTGCCCTATGTGGAAGGCCGAATGAAGGCGCTGGGCATCGACTGTGACTACAACCCCTCCGGCGTGCTGCGCGCAGGTGTTCATGCCAGCCAGGAAAAACGCTTGCGGGAAAACATGGCGCTGGGGCAAAAACTGGGGGCCGTGTCCCGCTTCGTGGACGGCGCCGAGATGCGGGCGCGGGGAATTCCGCCGGCGTTTCTGTTCGCGGCCGAGCAGTGTGGCGGCACCCTGAACCCGGGGAAATACGTCGCCGGCTTGCGCCGCGCGGCCATCGAGGCGGGCGTGAAGCTCTACGAGCGCACGCCGTTGCTCTCCTTCAGCGAGGGGCCGGTCATTACCTGCAAGACTGCCCACGGCAGCGCGACCGCGCCAGTGATGGTACTGGCCACCAATGCCTATACCCCGCAGTTGGGGGTGTTGCGCAACAAGGTCGCGGCGATTCGGGTGTCGGCGATCGAAACGCAACCGCTCTCGCCGCAGCAGCTCGCTGCCGTGGGCTGGCAGGGGCGTGAAGGCATCATCACGCCGCATTACACCATGGAAAGCCATCGTCTGACGGCACACGGCACCATGGTGTTGACCGTCAAGAAGCTGGGTTATGCGTACGGATCGAAGACGCCCAATATCCCGGATCAAGGTGCCTATGCCGCACTGGCGCAGGTACTGCGCGAACGCCATCCAGCCATGCACGGCCTGGGCATCCAGCATTGCTGGAGTGGCTATGTCAGCGGTGCGTATGACTTCCTGCCGGTGATCGGTGCCATGGGCGAACAGCAGAACATTCTCTACACCACCGGCTGCTCGGGCCACGGGCTGGGCACCCAGTCATATGTCGGGTCGCTGTTTGCCGCGCAAATCAACGGCAAGACACCAGAACTGTTGACGGCCATGCAGCACAAGACGCCGTCCATGCTGCCTGAGCCCTTGCAATGGTGCGCTATCCATTCCGCGTTCGCGGCGGCCAAGTTACTGGATGACTGGACCGATAGAAAAGTGCGCAAACACAATGCCAGCAAAGGCTGATTACAGTTGATGGCGTTGTCCTGTGAAACGGGCTGCGGGACAACGCCGCGATCCTATTGAAGAGGCTGTTATCGTGGAACTAATAGATATGTTCGCGCTGGTCGCATGCGTGCTGCTGGTGGTATGTGGTTTAGGTTATGGCGCGGCATTCATCAGGCAAAAAAATTATCTGCTTGGTGTCGAATTTCTGATCGTGGGTATATCGGCAACGAACTTTACGACCTTCATCGCCACCGGCTGGCAGACCAACTACAATATTGCCATTTTTCTCGACGCGTTTTCCCGTGGTGTCGGCGTGCCGATTATTGTAACGCTCGGGTTGATGGCAGTGACGCATAATTACAAGCCGACACCGGCGAAAGATTTCATATTGTTTTTGCTGTCTTTCATTGCCGCGGCTATTTACTTTCTCTCGTCGGCGTTCAAGCCATGGCTCCCTTATTTCTATGTGCTGATGTGGTCGATCGCCACGGTGTACCTACTCTACTTCATGTGGCGACTGGCACGTGCGGGCGAGATTCTGCACGCGTTGGCCACATTCCTGGGGGCGGCAGCGGGCTTGACGATTGCACTAAGGTATGACTTTTTCCCGATCCCTGGGGATGACACGAAGATGATATTCATGACCTGTGCCTTCGTGACCTGGTCCTATTCGATGGCGCAGTTGTTCTATGCCTATGGTGCACTTCAGCGCTCCCGAAAAGTTTGTGCGCAGGGCATGCTGCACTCGCATTGACGCAACAGTATCTACGCGCTTCATCCTTTTTCAGGATGTTATATCTGGTATTTACTCCATGGCGGGCCGAAGGCCTGCTTCTTTGCCGCCCCTCGGGGCGGTTTTTTTATGGGTGACGTATTCGCGTCAAGAATGAGGCTGGATAAGCGGAAAGTATAGAGCGGTTCGGTAGTGCCAGCCTCGCCAGGGGCGAGGTGTTTATACGCCGCACCAAGAACAAGCATCTTTTAGTAACACATGTTTCCTTACTTCCCATCAGTGTGCAGATGTTCGGCACCTATAAAGCGATAAACAATTCCAACTAGCTGATTTATCTGATGTAAACCACCTGTAAAGCGTTTTGGCATATGGTTTGCGTGTTGATCATATGACATGGTCATCTGATCATGTCGGGTGACCGAGATGCGTCAGGCACCGATTTTCCCACCCGGAAGATCGAACAGCCGGTCAAAGCCATTTGTTTGAGGATCCCCCCATGAAAGAAGTCACTGCACGGCTGGAAGGTGAACTGTCCGCCCGGCGTATTTTCAGGCAGCTGCTGGTTACCCTGGCGGCGTCGACCGCGATCTGTTCGGTGCAGGCCGCGCCCCAGGGGGCCGAGGCGCTGGGCTCAAAGCTGACGCCGCTGGGGGGTGAAGTCGCCGCCAGCTCAAACGGCGATATTCCGGCCTGGAACGCCCCGGGGCCGCAAGGGACGGGCTGGAACTACGGCCAGGTACGCGGGGAGCACTGGAAGTTCAAGGGCGACAAGCCCCTGTACAGCATCGATGCGAGCAATGTGGCGCAGCATGCGAGCAAGCTTGCTCCCGCCCAGCTGGAACTGTTCAAGAAGATTCCCGGCTACCGCATGGAGGTCTACCCGACCCGTCGGACCTGCGATGTACCGGCCTTCGTGGCTGAGAACACGCGCAAGAACGTGGGCTTCGCCAAGCTCGACGCCACCGGGGTCGCCCTCGAGGAAGCCCACTTGCCGGGTGCCCCGTTCCCTATGCCGAGCAATGGCGCCGAGGTGATGTGGAACATGAAGATGCGTTACCGCGGCGTGGGCGTCGAAATCCCGAAAAGCATTTCGGGCATCTCGCCGCGCAAAGGCGGGGAGTGGCTGCGCCAGTCCACCGACACCTTCTTCTTCACCCCCTGGGGCAAGAAAGGCGACAACCTGTTCTCCTCCGTCGGCCGTCTGGAAAACGCCACCTTCTTCAATTACCTGGAGCCTGCCGCCCTGGCTGGCCAGTCCGCGGTGCAGACGGCCGTGGCCGGCGAGCAGGCCACGACCTTCTACTACTTCCCCGGCCAACGTCGCGTACGGCGCATGCCGTCGTACTCCTACGACGCGCCGCAGATCGGGCTGGACAACCAGTACACCGTGGATGAGGCGAATGTCTTCTTCGGCACCATGGATCGCTTTGACTGGAAACTGGTTGGCAAGCAGGAACTGCTGGTGCCGTACAACGCCTTCGGTGCCTATGACACCGCCGCCAAGGTGGAGGCGTTCGCCGGCAACGATTCGATCGCGCCGCAGGCGCGCCGCTACGAGCTGCATCGGGTCTGGGTGGTCGAAGCCAATGTCCGCCAGGGCATGCGCCACCAGGCGCCGAAACGCATGTTCTACATCGACGAGGACAGCTGGAACCCGCTGCTGGCCGTCGATTACGACAAGCAAGGGCAGATCTGGAAGGTCCGCGAAGGCTTCTCGATCCCCGTCTACGAGACCGGTACCTGCGATGTTCAGGCCCAGGTTCAGTACAACCTGGTCGATGGCCGCTACCTGTTCGACATGACGTCGGTCGGCGTTGGCAAGAACGATATCCGCTGGCTCACCGAGGACGGCAGCAGCCCACGCCTGAAACGCGATTTCTTCACCTCCGATAACCTGCGAGCCATCAGCGAACGCTAAAGAACGACGTCAGATCGAGAGCCAGCATGAAAAGAATAATTAGCAAAGCATCAGGCCTTGTCATCGTGTGCACCACCCCGCTGGCAATGGGGTTCACCTTCGAAACCGAAACCCTCAATGGTTCGTTCGACTCCACCATCACCGCCGGCATGGGCGTACGTACGGAGTCGCGCGGCTGCAACCTGATCAACCAGGGGGCCACCGGACACAATGTGCCGTCCGGCTGCCTGGCGCAGAGCTCGGGCGTTGCGGATCAGGGCGACCTGAACTACGACCGCGGCGACATGTTCACCAACTACCTCAAGGGTACCCACGAGCTGTTGCTGAAGATGCCCGAGGACGTCACCTTCATGGCGCGCGGTACCTGGATCCGCGACTTCGCGGCCACCGATACCACTGGCACGCGCTCGTTCAACACCCCTGAAAGCATCGGTAGCAGCGGCCTTGGCAAAGATGCCCGCGACGATCTCGCCTTCAAGGCTCGCCTGCTCGATCTGTGGGTGAGCAAAGGCTTCGACGTGGGCGGGCAGCGGGTCCGGGCGCGCCTGGGTAACCAGGTGATCAACTGGGGCGAGAGCCTGTTCGTGGCCGGGGGTATCAACAATACCAACGCCTACGACTATCAAGCCCTGGCCCGTCCGGGGGTGCAGCTCAAGGAGGCCGTGCTGCCGGCGCCGATGCTCAGTGTCGCCTCCGGCCTGGGCTCGGGGGTCAACGTCGAGGCCTACTATCAATTTCGCTGGAACAAGAGCGAGCTGCCGCCGGTGGGCAGCTACTGGTCCACCACCAACGCGCTCGGCGAGGGCAGGGGCGAGTACGGGTTCTCCGAGAACAAAGCCCGTGACAGCGGCCAGTGGGGCCTTTCGCTGCGCTGGCAACCGGAGGACAGCGACGTCAACTATGGCTTCTACGTGATGCGCTACCACGACAAGACGCCGTCGTTGCGCGTGGATATTCTCGACCCGGACACCTTTGCCGCCGCACCCTCCTGGCGCTACCAGGAAGACCGGATGATGTATGGCGTCAGCGCCAACATGCCGATCGGCGACTGGGCCGTCGGTACCGAGCTGTCCTATCGGCCAAAGGATTCGGTGATGCTCAACCCGGTGGTCGACCTGTGTTCGAGCAATGGCGGCAAATGCTGGAAGGACGAGAAGAAGTTCCAGTGGCACCTGACCGGCCTTTACAGCTTCACGCCGTCCAACTCGCCGACGCTGCTGGATTTCACTGGCGCCAGCACCGGTACCTTGCTCACGGAACTTGTGGTCATCAAGTACCCGGGGCTGCATGACCAGGTCAACGGCGAGCCGCTCGCCGCCGGCCTCAATGCCTGGCAGCTGGACCCTGCGACCGCGCCGAAGTCGCGTGGCGACAAGACCTCGTCGGGCATCAACCTGGACTTCAGCATGACCTACGACGGCACCTTGCTGCCGGGCTGGCAGGTCACCCCGGGGGTGTTCTACGCACGCTCGCTGAGCGGGCGCACACCGAACCTCACGGCCACCTTCACCAAGGACGCGAGCAGCATGAACTTCTACCTGAACTTCGTGCGCAACCCGGCCAGTTGGCAGGTGTCCCTGAACTACGCCAAGTTCATGGGCGGCGATACCCCTTACGACCAGCTGTATCGTGACCGCGACTATGTCGGCATCGCGATCTCCCGTACCTTGTGAGGCCTCCTGTGAACGGTTCCGTAAAACTGACAGAGGTCCAGGCGCGTGGCGTGTTGCCACGCGTCGAGCGGGTCTTGTTCGGACATCGTCGGCTGGTGCTGGCGGGCCTGGCCGTGTTTACCCTGATCATGGCCTGGTTCGCGGTGCAGTTGCGCATGGACGCCGGCTTCGAAAAACAGTTGCCGGTCGGCCATGAATACATCCAGACCTTCGAGACGTACCGCAACGACCTGATGGGCGCCAACCGCCTGACCATCGTGGTCAAGGCACGCAAAGGTGATATCTGGAGCGCCCCCGGGCTGAAGCGGCTGTATGACGTGACCCAGGCGATCAGCTTCCTGCCGGGGATCTCGCGCAGTAGCGTGCGTTCGTTGTGGACGCCCAATGCCTTCGTCAACGAGATTACCGAAGAAGGCTTTCGCGCCGATCCGCTGGTGCCGGGCACGGTTTCGCCCGAGCACCTGAACGACCAGGTCATCGCCTCGATCGCCAACTCCACCGCGCAAGGGGGCTTCATCGGCACCCTGGTGTCGCGTGACCAGAGCAGCGCGATGATCACCGCGGAGCTCAACGAGTACGAGGCCGACGGGAAGCACCTGGACTATGTCGCGTTCAATCACCGCCTGGAAAAAGAGCTACGCCAGCAGTTCGAAGATGGCGATTTCGAAGTGCAGATCATCGGCTTCGCCAAGCAGATCGGCGACATCGCCGACGGCGCTTCGGCGGTGCTGGAGTTCTGCTTGCTGGCGCTGCTGCTGACCGCGGCGGCGGTGTACTGGTATTGCCATTCGCTGCGCTTCACCCTGCTGGCGCTGGTCTGTTCGCTGGCCTCGCTGGTCTGGCAATTCGGCAGCCTGCGCTTGCTGGGCTATGGGCTCGACCCGCTGGCGGTGCTGGTGCCGTTCCTGGTGTTCGCCATCGGGGTTTCCCATGGCGTGCAGCAGATCAACTTCATCGTTCGCGAGATCGCCATCGGCAAGAGTGCCGAAGCGGCGGCACGTTCGAGCTTCTCCGGCTTGCTGATCCCGGGAACGCTGGCATTGGTGACCGCCCTGGTGTCTTTCGTGACGTTGCTGCTGATCCCGATCCCGATGGTGCGGGAACTGGCGATCACCGCATCGCTCGGGGTCGCCTACAAGATCATCACCAACCTGCTGATGCTGCCCTTGCTGGCGTCCATGCTGCGGGTCGACGACAGGTACGCGGCGGCCCAGGAGGTTTCCCGGCAGCGCCGTAGCCGCTGGTTGCGTGGCCTGTCGCGGCTGGCCGAGTGGCGCAACGCGCAGTGGGTACTGGGCGTGGCGCTGGTGATCTTTCTGGTGGCGATCTGGCAAAGCCATGACCGTGTCGTCGGTTCGTTGCAGGCCGGGGCCCCGGAGTTGCGCGAGGACTCGCGCTTCAACCGCGACGCTGTGTCCATCGCCAACAACTATGACATCGGCCTGGACTGGCTCAGCGTGGTGTTCGAAGCCAGGCCGGGGGAGGCTGGCGATGGCGTGCCGACGGCGTGCGAGGATGTCGCGGCGGGCCAGTACCAGGACCGTTTCGTCTGGGCCATGCAGGGCGTGCCCGGGGTGCTGTCGGTGGCGTCGTTCTCCAGCAACCTGCGCCAGTTCAACGAGGGTTACAACGAAGGCAACCCGAAGATGGCCGTGGTGCCCATCGACCCGATGAACTACGCGGCGCTGGCCACCGAGGTGGCGCGTACGCCCGGCCTGGTGCGCACCGACTGCAGCATGTCCGCGGTGCACCTATACCTGGCCGACCACAAGGCGACGACGATCAACCGGGTGGTGGCGGCGGTCAAGGCGTTCCGTAGCCAGTATCCGCAACCGGACCTGGCGATCCGCCTCGCCTCGGGTAACGCCGGTGTCCTGGCGGCGATCAACGAGGAGGTGGAGAAGAGCGAGACGCCCATGCTGCTGTATGTCTATGCCGCGATCGCGTTGCTGGTGTTCGCGGTCTACCGCGACCTGCGCGCGGTGCTGGTGTGCTGCCTGCCGTTGACCATCGGTACGTTCATTGGCTACTGGTTCATGAAAGAGCTGCAGATCGGCCTGACCATCGCCACTTTACCGGTGATGGTGCTGGCGGTTGGTATCGGGGTGGATTACGCCTTCTACATCTACAACCGCCTGCAGCTGCACCTTGCCCATGGCCAGTCGATCACCAAGGCGGTCGAGCACGCGTTGCTCGAAGTGGGCGTGGCCACCATCTTCACCGCGATCACCCTGGCTGTGGGGGTCGCCACCTGGGCGTTTTCCGAGCTGAAGTTCCAGGCGGACATGGGCAAGCTGCTGGCCTTCATGTTCATCGTCAACATGGTCATGGCCATGACCGTACTGCCGGCGTTCGCGGTCTGGCTGGAGCGGGTATTCCCGCGCAAGCGCCCCGTGCGCATGATCGGCGCGCTGCTGCACTGAGGAGAGAAACATGCGATTCAGGGGTTCATTGATCGCGGCGGTACTCGCCGCGACATTGCCGTTGCTGTCTGCCCGGGCCGAGCCCTTGCAGGCAGTGCCTGCCGTGCAGGCAAGCAATGCCACGCAAGCGACCATGCTGGATGCCGTGTGGGCCGGGGAGCGCGTGGTCGCGGTCGGCGAGCATGGCGTGGTCTTGCTGTCGGACGATCAGGGCAAGGCTTTTCGCCAGGCGCGTTCGGTGCCGGTGTCGACTCAACTGACAGGTGTGTCGTTCGTCGACGCCGAGCACGGTTGGGCGGTTGGCCATTGGGGTGCGATCCTGGCCACCACCGACGGTGGCGAGTCGTGGCAGATCCAGCGCTTGTCCAGCGACGAAGATCGGCCGCTGTTCGCCGTGCATTTCTTCAACGCCCAACAGGGCGTTGCCGTGGGGCTGTGGTCGTTGCTGTTGACCACCGGGGACGGTGGCAAGACTTGGACCGAGCAATCGTTGCCGCCGCCACCGGGTGCCAGGAAGGCCGACCTCAATCTGATGGGGCTGTTTGCCGACAGCCACGGCACGTTGTACGCCACCGCCGAGCATGGGCAGCTGTTGCACTCCGGGGACCATGGCAAAAGCTGGGGTTACCTGGATACCGGCTACACAGGCACCTTGTGGTCCGGGGCCGTGCTGAACGACGGCAGCCTGTTGCTCGGCGGTCAGCGCGGTACGTTGCTGCAGGGTGCCAAGGAAGGGAAGGACTTGCGCAGGTTGCCTACCCACGGCAAAGGCTCCGTCACCGCCATGGCGGTAGCGGGTTCGCGGGTGCTGGTGGTCGGGCTGGATGGGCTGATGATGCTGAGCGACGATGGCGGGCGCCATTTTCAGGAAAAACAGTCAGCTGATGGCTTGTCACTGACGGCGGTGCTGCTCAATGCCGAAGGGGCGCCTATCCTGTTTTCACGTCGCGGTGTCGTGCCCCGTCAGGAGTGACGGTTGCTCATGGCGCTGCACGGCAGTGCATGAACTGGCTGTTGCGCGGTTGCCAAGAGCATGCTGAACAGAAGAAGCACGGGGTCGACCCGCAGGTACGAGCAACAGCATTTTCCACGGAGTTCTGCGCGATAGGCACCCCTTATGACCGGTACTTTCTCCCCCTGGCCTCGCCCCTCGGAAGCCGTGCGTGAACTCATTCGCAAGGGCGCCGAGCGTGCTCAGGCCCTGCCGCCGGAGTGGGTCGAGCGGCTGAACCAGGCGCTTTTCACTTCAGCGCAAGATGCGAAGTTGCTGGAAGACCCGGTCATCCTGGCTGCGTTTAGGCGCGCCAACAGGGCAGAGCTGCTGCACTGGGCCAACGCCAACATGCAGCGTCCGGGAGAGCCGGTGGAGCCCTATGTGTCGGCCGACATGGTGGATACGGCGAGGGAGCTCGCGCATAGGGGACAGTCCGAAATGTTGATGAACGTCGCAAGGTCGACACAGAACACCGCCTGGGAACTGTGGATGAAGATGGCGTTCGACCTGACCCAAGATCCTGTGGTGCTCGAGGAATTCCTCGATGTGTCCTCGCGCTCGATCTCGGAGTTCATCGACAGCAACATGCGTGTGATCACCCGGATCATCCTGGAAGAAAAGCACGCCCAGGCCCATGACGATCACGTGGACAAACGCAGCCTGGTCAGTCGCCTGCTCGACGGCCGCGATGTCGATGCCGAGCAGTTCGCCAGGCGCCTGGGCTACAGCCTTGCGCAGAAGCACCAGGCCTTTCTGGTGTGGAGCGAGACGCCCGAAGCGCACATTCGTCCGCTGGAGGACATGGCGCGCGCGTTGGCAAGCCTCACGGGGGCGGGGACGCCGCTGGTGGTGTTCGCCGGGCCTGCGACCTTATGGGGCTGGAGTGCTGCGACAAGGTCTCTGGACCTCAATGCGCTGCAAGACGTGGTTCGTCAGTACCCAGGCGTTCGTGCGGCACTGGGCGCCCCGGCGGCGGGGCTCAACGGTTTCCGTCGCTCCCACCTGGAAGCCTTGACCACCCAGCGGCTGATGGGGCGCCTGGCCGGCGCGCCGCCTGTGGCCAGTATCGATCAGGTGAGGATGGTGTCGTTGATGACACAGGATGCCCGGGCGGCCAGGCAGTTTGTCTTGAGTACCTTGGGGCGCCTTGCCTCGGAGCCAATGGTGCTGCAGCATTCGTTGCGGGCATTCCTGGCCCATGGCTGCAATATCACCCAGACCGCCGAAGTACTGGGTACCCATCGCAATACCTTGCTGCGGCGCCTGGAGCGCGCCCAGGACCTGCTGCCCATTCCATTTGCCGACCACCGTATCCAGATTGCCGCGGCGCTCGAGCTGGTGTTGTGGAGCACACCGCTCGAGGAAGGCGAAAAGTAGTTCGAGGTCGGCGTTGCTACGCCTGTCTACGAATGTTGCCGATCTGTCGCAGGCTCAATCCATACTTGTCGGCGAGCAGGCTGCGTGACAGCCCGCTGGCGCTCTCCCGCTGGATTTGCTGGTTGCGCAGCTGGCGCTGGAAGTGGTCGGACTTGGGGATCTCCAGGGCAAGGCCGGCGAAGCGCTGGATCAGCGCATCGAGCGCCTCGGGCGGCAGCACATCGGCCAGTTTGGTGCGTTGGCGATGCTTGGGGATGTACTTGGGGCGTCCGCCAAAGGCATGGGTCAGCCGGTAGGCGTTGTCCAAACCGATGCATTCGATCAGTGCCTGCAGTGACTGAGGCAGTTGGGTGAGGTCGATGTTGCTCAGGTCTGGCATTTCCACGAAATGGTTCCTTCCGTCATTGGGTTTGGCCGGCGCCGAGGTCCCGATGGGCTGCGGCGTGGGTTGCCACGGGGAGGTCCGCGTGGCGTGGCCAGATTTTCGAACAGCGACGGAAAGGGTCGCTAGGCGCGAAGCGGACCGGGGTTTGTAGTCGTCCTTGTCTGTTGTTTGCGGGCAACTGGGCTCCTTGAAGTAGGAAATGCCTTCACCCTTGCGCTACAGGCCCCAAACCATCTAGAGAAAGGGTTCCATGATGGCTTAGTGGGTAGCTTACCTAGACATGCACTTACGGGCGCATCTCGACGCTACCGTGGGGCAGGGGCAGGAAAGAGGGGATGGCTGCGTTGGGAGCCGGCAGGAACTGCAGCGAGGGAAAAGCGGCCGAGGTATCATGGCGTTGGCTCCGTTGGAGCCTCATGTCCCCGATGTCGCAAGGAACCTCCGATGACACACGTGCAGCGCCTGAAATATTCGATCCTGATCATCCTGGTGGTCCTGGGGATCATGCTTGGCCTAAGTTACCTGCAGAAGCAGGGCACTATCAGCGAGCAGACATTCCAGTACGTCGCCATCGCCATTGCGGTGGTCGTGGTGGTGATCAACGGGATCCTGCGGCGCAAGGTGAAACCCTGAAGCAGGCGGGCCGGCATATCCTTGCCGGCCATGCGCTCAGCGCGAGGCGGGTTGCTCGAGCACGGCCCGGGCCTGAGGGTTCAGGCTGTAGCATTTGTCGCTGCCCAGGTTGATCACGCCTTCGCTGCACAGGCGCTTGAGCACCTCGCGCACGCTCAGGAAGGACAGCGGGATATCCAGCTGCTCGAGTTGCGCATGCACGCCACGCACACCAATGCTGCGGCCATTGCGGCCGGCGGTGTGCAGGGCGTCGATGACCTTCAGGCGGATCAGGCTGGTGCGCAGGCCGTAGGCGCGCAGCAGCTCGCGGATCTGTTCGTTGCCCACGCGTTCCTCCTGGGAGGCGGCGGCCTGGCTGGGTGCAGGCTGCGCCGCTAGCGATTGTTGCGGGTTGTACATGTGAATGCTCCTTTTCGTGGACTGTCCCGAAATCATGGGTGCCTCACATCTAAAGACGTTTGAGCTCGACAAAACTGCAACCCCCGGTGAAAAAAATCTGACACGTTCTGTTGAGAACGTTGCAGCACCGCGTCGAACGTAAAATTTTCATCTGGCCATTCGTCTGTTCGGGATGACCCCGATAAGCACGAGGAGTGCCTGTGATCCCTCTTCCCCTGTTTCGCCTGGGCCTTGCCGCCGCCCTGGTCGCTTCCAGCCTGACCCTGCAGGCGCGCGAGGTCGATGGCGAGGCCTCCGCGCAGATCCGGCGCACCAGTTTCGGCGTGCCGCACATCCTGGCCAAGGACGAGCGCGGCCTGGGCTACGGCATCGGCTACGCCTATGCCCAGGACAACCTGTGCCTGCTGGCTGGCGAAGTACTGACCGTCAATGGCGAGCGCTCCCGCTATTTCGGTGCCGACGGCAAGACGCTCGAGCAGCGTGACAATCTCTCCAGCGACCTGTTCTTTACCTGGCTCAACGAGCCTGCGGCGGTAGACAGTTTCCTCAAGGCGCAGCCGGTGGCGGTGCGCGACCTGCTTGATGGTTATGCCAACGGCTACAACCGTGCCCTGGGTGAACGACGGGCCGAGGGGCTGCCGGCCGAGTGCGGGGCAGGGGAGTGGCTACGACCGATCACCAGTCGCGATCTGGTCAAGCTGACCCGGCGCTTGCTGGCCGAGGGCGGTGTGGGGCAATTCGTCGAGGCCGTGGTCGCCGCGACGCCACCCAAGCTGGCGGCGCAGCGCCCGGCGGTCGACTACAGCGTGGCCTTGGCGCGACAGGCGCAGTTCGCCGCCGAGCGTGGCAGCAATGCCGTGGCCGTGGGCGCCGAACGTTCGGCCAATGGCCGTGGGTTGCTGCTGGCCAACCCGCACTTCCCGTGGGTCGGTGGGCTGCGTTTCTACCAGATGCAGTTGACCATCCCCGGGCAACTGGATGTGATGGGCGCGGCCTTGCCGGGCCTGCCGGTGGTCAATATCGGTTTCAACCGGCACCTGGCCTGGACCCACACGGTCGACACCTCCAAGCACTTCACCCTCTACCGCCTGCAACTGGACCCCAAGGACGCCACCCGCTACCTGTATGACGGCCAGTCGCTGCCGCTGGAGCGCAAGCTGCTGACGGTCACGGTGAAGGGTGAAGACGGTACGCTCAGCCAGGTCGAACGCACGATTCACCTGTCGAAGTTTGGCCCTGTGGTGCAATGGCCCGGCCGTCTGGATTGGGACAATCACGCCGCCTACAGCCTGCGCGACGCCAACCTCGACAACACCCGGGTATTGCAGCAGTGGTACCGGATCAACCGTGCCGACAGCCTGCAGGCGCTGAAGGCGTCGGTGGGCGAGCTGCAGGGCATCCCCTGGGTCAACACCTTGGCAGTGGACGCTGCTGGCCAGGCCTTGTACCTCAATCAGTCGGTGGTGCCCTATGTCGACCAGGGGATGCTGGAGCAGTGCAGCAACCCGGGCGCGTCGGGCCCGCTGGTGGTGCTTGACGGTTCGCGCAGCGCCTGCCAATGGAAGGTGGATGCGCAGGCGGCCCAGCCAGGGATCTTCCCGGCCAACCTGCTGCCGAGCCTGGAGCGGCGCGATTATGTACAGCACGCCAACGATTCGGCGTGGATGGCCAACCCGGCCCAGCCGTTGACCGGCTACTCACCGCTGGTCAGCCGTGCCGACCAGCCCTTGGGCCTGCGCAGCCGCTTTGCCCTGCAGCGCCTGCAAGGTAACGCCAAGCTGGGTGTCGCCGAGCTGCAGCGCATGGTGTTCGATGACGAGGTGTACCAGGCGAGCTTGCTGATGCCGGACTTGTTGCAATGGTGCAAGGGCGTGGAGGCGGACATACAGTCGGTGTGTGCCAGCCTGCAGGCGTGGACCGGCAAGGCCGATCAGGATAGCGGCATCGGCCTGGTTCATTTCATCAACATCGCAGGCGCGTTGGCCGAGCATCCGCAAAGCTGGCGCGTGCCGTTCGATCCGGCCGACCCGTTGCACACGCCTCGTGGCCTGGCGGTGGAGCAGGCCGCGGTGCGCAAACTGCTGCGCGAGGCAGCGCTGGACTCGCTGGCGCAGGTGAAGGAGGCCGGTATCGCCGCCGAACAGCGTTGGGGGCAGATCCAGCAGGCCGCCGATGGCACGCCGGTGCCCGGCGGGCCGCAGGCGTTGGGCGTCTACAACGCGATGGTCAGTGTGCCAGTGGGGCCGGGCAAGCGCCTGGTGGTCAGTGGTTCGAGCTATCTGCAGGTGGTCAGCTTCACCGAGCAGGGGCCGCAGGCCCAAGGGTTGCTGGCGTTCTCGCTGTCGAGCGAGCGGGCGTCGGCGCATGCCGCCGACCAGACACGAGCCTTCGCGGCCAAGCAACTGGCGCCGATTCCGTTCAGCGAAGCGCAGATCAAGGCTGATCCGCAGTATCGGCAATATGTGATCAGCGAGCGGGACAAGGGGCGGGTGGTCAGCGCCCAATAGTGCCGGTGAAGACATCGCGGGGGAGACCCGCGATGTTTCAGGAGAAGTCGAACGGGGCCAGCTGGAAACCCTGTTCATCCACCTGCAACGCCCAGCCACGCCGGTCCCAGTCGCCCAGCACGATACGCCGTGCCGGCTGACCATCGACCACCAGCTTGTGCAGCGCCGGCCGATGGGTGTGGCCGTGGACCAGGGTGCGCACGCCGTGGGCGGCCATCACCTTGGGCACTTCCTCGGGGGTGACATCGACGATCTCGGTGCTCTTCATCCGTGTCTGCGAGCGGCTTTCGCTGCGCAGCTTGCGTGCCAGCTTGTGCCGCGTGCCCAGCGGCAGGTGCCGCAGGATCCACAGGGTAAGCGGGTTGCGCAGGTAGCGGCGCAGCTTCATGTAGGCCACGTCACGGGTGCACAGGGTGTCGCCGTGCATCAGCAATACCGCCTCGCCACCGAGCTCGACCACGCTGGGGTCGGCCAGCAGGGTGCAGCCCGCGGCGTCGCAGAACGCCTGGCCGATAAGGAAGTCGCGGTTGCCGTGCATCAGGTAGATCGCCGTGCCGCTGTCGCTCAGCCGGCGCAGGGCCTGGCAGATCGACTGCTGGAAGGGCGTCATCGCATCGTCGCCGATCCAAGCCTCGAAGAAATCGCCGAGGATGTACAGCGCCTTGGCGTGGCGGGCGCGGCCGTCGAGCAGATCAAGAAACGCCCGGGTAATGTCCGGGCGTTCTTCTTGCAGGTGCAGATCGGAGATCAGCAGTATCACTCAATGATCTCGGCTTTCTCGATGATCACGTCGTCCTTCGGCACGTCCTGGTGGCCGGCCTTGGAACCAGTGGCGACCTTTTCGATGGCGTCGACGATTTCCTTGCCTTCGATCACTTCACCGAACACCGCGTAGCCCCAGCCCTGGACGTTCTTGCCGCTGTGGTTGAGGAAGTCGTTGTCGGAGGCGTTGATGAAGAACTGCGCGGAGGCCGAGTGCGGCTCCATGGTACGAGCCATGGCAATGCTGTACTTGGTGTTCTTCAGGCCGTTGTCGGCTTCGTTCTGGATGCTGGCGCGGGTTTTCTTCTGGCTCATGCCAGCCTCGAAACCGCCGCCCTGGATCATGAAGCCCTTGATCACGCGGTGGAACACTGTGCCATCGTAGTGGCCGTCCTTGACGTACTGAACGAAGTTCTCGGTGGTCAGCGGGGCTTTCTCGGCGTTCAGTTGCAGGACGATATCGCCGTGGTTGGTGCTCAGTTTGACTTTGGACATGCTGAAAATTCGCTCTTTCAAGGCATTCGGGAAATAGGGTGCGCGCTGCGCTCGGACAACCTGACGCAGGATCAGGCAGCCGCGGCACACGCCACTGGGGCGCCATTGTGCCGGATTGTAGACCGCTGCGGCGACAAAACACGCCACTTTGTCGGTGCTCCGGCTGTCAGCAGCTTGACTGCTTCGGCTATGATAGGCCCTTTGATTCAATCGGCCTACCCGGCCGGCTACCTGCATTCAAGGACACTATGAGCAAGCCCACTGCCGACAACGCGCCAAACGCCGCTGCCAAAGGCGCCCCCGCCGTCCCTGTGAACTTCCTGCGGCCGATCGTCCAGGCCGACCTGGACGCGGGCAAGCACCAGAGCATCGTCACCCGTTTCCCGCCGGAGCCCAACGGCTACCTGCACATCGGCCACGCCAAGTCGATCTGCGTCAACTTCGGCCTGGCCAAGGAATTCGGCGGCGCCTGCCACCTGCGTTTCGACGACACCAACCCGGCCAAGGAAGACCAGGAGTACATCGACTCCATCCAGCGTGACGTCAAGTGGCTGGGCTTCGAATGGGCAGGCCCGGTGCGCTATGCATCCGACTACTTCGACCAGTTGCACGCCTGGGCCGTGGAGCTGATCAAGTCGGGCAACGCCTACGTCTGCGACCTGACCCCCGAGCAGGCCAAGGAATACCGCGGCAGCCTGACCGAGCCAGGCAAGAACAGCCCGTTCCGCGAGCGCAGCGTCGAGGACAACCTGGACCTGTTCGCCCGCATGAAGGCCGGCGAGTTCAAGGACGGCGAGCGCGTGCTGCGCGCCAAGATCGACATGGCCTCGCCGAACATGAACCTGCGCGACCCGATCCTGTACCGCATCCGCCATGCCCACCACCACCAGACCGGTGACAAGTGGTGCATCTACCCCAACTACGACTTCACCCATGGTCAGTCGGACGCCATCGAAGGCATCACCCACTCGATCTGCACCCTGGAGTTCGAAAGCCACCGTCCGCTGTACGACTGGTTCCTCGACAAGCTGCCGGTGCCGGCGCACCCGCGCCAGTACGAGTTCAGCCGCCTGAACCTGAACTACACCATCACTTCCAAGCGCAAGCTCAAGCAACTGGTCGACGAAGGCCACGTCGAGGCCTGGGACGATCCGCGCATGTCGACCCTGTCGGGCTACCGCCGCCGTGGCTACACCCCGGCCTCGATCCGCAACTTCTGCGAGATGATCGGCACCAACCGTTCCGACGGCGTGGTCGACATGGCGATGCTCGAGTTCAGCATCCGTGACGACCTCGACCGCACCGCGCCGCGCGCCATGTGCGTGCTGCGCCCGCTGAAGGTGGTCATCACCAACTACCCCGAGGGCCAGGTCGAGCAGCTCGAACTGCCGCGCCATCCGAAGGAAGACATGGGCGTGCGCGTGCTGCCGTTCGCCCGCGAGCTGTACATCGACCGCGACGACTTCATGGAAGAGCCGCCCAAGGGCTACAAGCGCCTGGAGCCGGCCGGTGAAGTGCGCCTGCGCGGCAGCTACGTGATCCGCGCCGACGAGGCGATCAAGGACGCCGAAGGCAACATCGTCGAGCTGCGCTGCTCGTACGACCCGGACACCCTGGGCAAGAACCCCGAAGGCCGCAAGGTCAAGGGCGTGATCCACTGGGTGCCGGCTGAAGGCAGCATCGAGTGCGAAGTGCGTCTGTACGACCGTCTGTTCCGCTCGGCCAACCCAGAGAAGACCGAAGACGGCGGCACGTTCCTCGACAACATCAATCCCGATTCGCTGCAGGTGCTCAGCGGTTGTCGCGCGGAACCTTCCCTGGGCCAGGCCCAGCCAGAAGACCGCTTCCAGTTCGAGCGCGAAGGCTACTTCTGCGCCGATCTGAAAGACTCCCAGCCGGGTCGCCCGGTGTTCAACCGCACCGTGACCCTGCGCGACTCGTGGGGCAGCTGAGGAACCTTCGTGCTTACCATCTACAACACGCTGAGCAAGACCAAGGAAGTTTTCAAGCCGCTGGACGGCAACAAGGTGCGCATGTACGTGTGCGGCATGACCGTGTACGACTATTGCCACCTGGGCCACGGCCGCAGCATGGTGGCCTTCGACCTGGTCACCCGCTGGCTGCGCAAGAGCGGCTATGAACTGACCTATGTGCGCAACATCACCGACATCGACGACAAGATCAT
Source organism: Pseudomonas sp. FW305-96 (assembly GCF_058783825.1). Classification (NCBI taxonomy): domain Bacteria; kingdom Pseudomonadati; phylum Pseudomonadota; class Gammaproteobacteria; order Pseudomonadales; family Pseudomonadaceae; genus Pseudomonas; species Pseudomonas sp. FW305-96. The sequence continues at coordinate 84,686 of NZ_JBYSYW010000005.1, read as the reverse complement.
CAACCGGGCCAACGAGAACGGTGAGTCGTTCGACGCGCTGACCGCCCGAATGATCGACGCGATGCACGAGGACGAGCGCCGCCTGAGCATCCTCAAGCCGGACCTGGAGCCGCGTGCCACCGACCATATCCCCGGCATGCACGCGATGATCCAGACCCTGATCGACAAGGGTTACGCCTACGCGCCGGGCAATGGCGACGTGTACTACCGGGTCGGCAAGTTCGTCGGCTACGGCAAGCTGTCACGCAAGAAGATCGAAGACCTGCGCATCGGCGCGCGCATCGAAGTCGACGAGGCCAAGCAGGACCCGCTGGACTTCGTGCTGTGGAAGGGCGTCAAGCCCGGCGAACCGTACTGGGATTCACCGTGGGGCCCGGGCCGTCCGGGCTGGCACATCGAGTGCTCGGTGATGTCCACCTGCTGCCTGGGCGAGAGCTTCGACATCCACGGTGGCGGCAGCGACCTGGAGTTCCCGCACCACGAGAACGAGATCGCCCAGAGCGAGGCGGCCACCGGCAAGCAATACGCCAACGCCTGGATGCACTGCGGCATGATCCGCATCAATGGCGAGAAGATGTCCAAGTCCTTGAACAACTTCTTCACCATCCGCGACGTGCTCGACAAGTACCACCCGGAAGTGGTGCGTTACCTGCTGGTGGCCAGCCACTATCGCAGCGCGATCAACTACTCCGAAGACAGCCTGCGTGACGCCAAGGGCGCGCTCGAGCGTTTCTACCATGCGCTGCGTGGCCTGCCGCGCGTGGCTGCCCAGGGTGGCGAGGCGTTCGTCGAGCGTTTCACCGTGGCGATGAACGACGACTTCGGCACGCCTGAGGCCTGCGCGGTGCTGTTCGACCTGGTGCGCGAGATCAACCGCCTGCGTGACAGCGACCCCGAGGCCGCCGCCGGCCTGGCCGGTCGTCTGCGCGAGCTGGGGGATGTGCTGGGTGTATTGCAACTGGAAGCCGATGACTTCCTGCGCGCCGGTGCAGAGGGCAAGGTCGATGCCGCCGAAGTGGAGGCGCTGATCCAGGCGCGTCTGCAGGCGCGTAGTGACAAGAACTGGGCCGAATCCGACCGCATCCGCGACCAACTGGCCGCCATGGGCGTGGTGCTGGAAGACAGCAAGGGCACCACCACCTGGCGCCTGGCGGACTGATACTGCAACCGGGGCCGCTGTGCGGCCCAATCGCGGGGCAAACCCGCTCCCACGTCGACGCACCTGCAATTGGGTGTCAACGTGGGAGCGGGCTTGCCCCGCGATGCTTTTCAGGCTGCTACTTTGCCGGCCCCGCCAACGGGCAATGCAGCACCAGTTTTGCCCCACCCAGTGCACTGCTGGCCACCTCCAGCCCGAACCCATGCAGGTCGACAATCGCCGCGACGATCGACAGCCCCAGCCCGAACCCCGCGTGGCGATGGCCTTCCTCGCTGCGGTAGAAGCGCTTCAACACCGCCTCGCGCTCATCCGCCGGGATCCCCGGCCCACTGTCCTCGACTGCAATATGCACGCCGGCCTCGTCCTCGCTGGCGACGATACGCACCTGTCCGCCTTCGGGGGTGAACTTGATGGCATTGCCCACCAGGTTGGCCAGGGCTTCGAACAGCAACTCCCGGTCGCCATGCAGCGCCGCCAACTGCGCAGGCTGCTCCAGGTGCAGGCGAATACCGCCATCCTCGGCCAGCGGCAGGTAGAAGTCATGAAGCTCCACCAGCAGCCCCTGCGGGTCGAGCCGGACGAAGCCGGCGCGGCGCTGGCGGTCTTCCAGTTCGCTGATGCGCAGCAGGCCGCGAAAGCGTGCCATCAGCGTGTCGGTCTCGCCAATCGCCTGGTCCAGCGCCGCGCCTTCAGCGGAGTCGCTGCTGCTTTGCTGGCGGATGCGGTAGAGCTGGGCGCGCAGGCGTGTCAGTGGCGTGCGCAGGTCGTGGGCGATGTTGTCACAGACGCCCTTGACCTCGTGCATCAGCCGCTCGATGCGGTCGAGCATGGCGTTGACGATGGCGGCAAGCATGTCCAATTCGTCGCGCCGGGCCGACAGGGGCAGGCGGTGGGTGAGGTCGCCGGCGACGATCAGCTCGGCCTGGGCCTGGATTGCGCGGATGCGCTTGAGCGGCCGGCGCCGCAGCAGGTACCAGCCGGCAAAGCCAGGGATCAAGGTCAGCGAGATACCCCAGAGCAGGGCATCGAGGATGATTCTTGTCACCACGAACAGCGAGCCGTTGTCGCGCACCAGCACCAGCCAGCGACCGTCCTGCACCTTGATCGCCACGGCATCGCAGCTGTCGCGGGGCAGGTGGGGGTCGTCGGCGTCCAGGCATCGCTTGAGCTCATGGACCTTGCCGTCCAGGCCCAGCTCCGGGGGTAGGGTGCGGATGCGCCCGCCGATCGGGTTGAGCTGGGCGTCGAACAGGCCGTAGGCGTCGAAGCTGCGTTCCTCGAAGGCCTGGCTTGCCACCAGCGCGTCGTCCAGCTGCTTGCCGCTCATGTGGGCGAACAGGTGCTGGCGTTGCAGCATCGAGTGGCGGGTGAGCTTGTTCAGGTAGCTGGTGACCTCGAAGTACAGCACCCCCATGAGGATGCTGCTCCAGGCCACGAACAGGAAACTGTACAGCGCCAGCAGACGGCTGGTGGAGGAGCTCCAGCCCTTAGACGGGTTCGGCAATGGCATAGCCGGAGCCCCGCACGGTGCGAATCAGCGGGTTCTGGCCGGGCGAGTCGATTTTTTTGCGCAGGCGGCCGATGTGCACGTCGATCAGGTTGGTGCCAGGGTCGAAGTGGTAGCCCCAGACCTCCTCGAAGATCATCATCCGGGTGATCACCTGGCCGGAGTGGCGCATCAGGTACTCGAGCAGCTTGTACTCGGTGGGCAGCAGGTTCAGCGCCTGTTCGCCGCGGCGGGCTTCGTGGCTAATCAGGTCCAGCTCGAGGTCGGCGACCTGCAGGCGGGTCTGGGTCATCGGCACGCTGTTGCGGCGCAGCAGCACCTCGACCCGGGCGGCCATCTCGTCGGAGGCGAACGGCTTGGTCAGGTAGTCGTCACCGCCGGCGCGCAGGCCGCGCACACGCTCGTCGACGTCCGACAGCGCACTGATCATCAGGATCGGCGTGGCGATCTTCAGGTTGCGCAGGGTGGTGACGATGGTCAGGCCGTCGACCTCGGGCAGCATGCGGTCCAGGGTGATCAGGTCGTAGCCGCCGGCGATGGCCTTGGACAGGCCTTCACGGCCATTGTCGGCCCAGTCGACTTCCAGACCGTGGCTGGACAGTTCGGCGACGATTTCCTGGGCGGTGACAGCGTCGTCTTCGATGGTCAGTACGCGTGGCATGCTGGTTCCTGGGCGGCGAGTGGAGACCTGATTGTGCCAAAGAATAGACAACCGGCGATTTAAGAAAAATTCATCTACGCAATACTGCCGTGGCTGACCGGGCGATGGCGCAGCAGTAAAGGAAAAGGGGCGTGCCATTGCTGGCACGCCCCTTTCTCATGACGGCACAGGCTTAAACGACCTTGACGATCCAGCCCGCTGGCGCCTCGACGTCACCGCTCTGGATACCGGTCAGCTCGGCGTACAGCTTCTGCGTCACAGGGCCGACTTCGGTTTCGCTGTGGAATACGTGCAGCTTGCCGTTGTACTGGATGCCACCAATCGGCGTGATCACCGCGGCGGTACCGCAGGCACCGGCTTCGACGAAACGGTCGAGTTTGTCGATTTCCACGTCGCCCTCGATGACCTTCAGGCCCAGGCGCGATTCGGCCAGTTCCATCAGTGACAGGCGGGTGATGCCCGGCAGCACCGAGACCGACTTCGGCGTGACGAATTCGTTGTTGGCGGTGATGCCGAAGAAGTTGGCCGAACCGACTTCCTCGATTTTCTTGTGGGTCAGCGGGTCGAGGTAGATGCAGTCGGCGAAGCCGGCTTTCTTGGCTTCATAGCCTGGCTGCAGGCTGGCCGCATAGTTGCCGCCGACCTTGGCCGCGCCGGTGCCTTGCGGTGCGGCACGGTCGAAGTCGGAGATGAGGAATTTGTGCGGGGTCATGCCGCCCTTGAAGTACGAACCGACCGGGATGGCGAAGACCGAGAAGATGAACTCGGGGGCGGTGCGCACGCCGATGTTGTCACCGATGCCGATCACGAACGGACGCAGGTACAGGGCGCCTTTGCCGTGCGGTGGAACGAATTTTTCGTTGGCCTTGACCACCTGCTTGCAGGCTTCGATGAACCGTTCGGTCGATACCCGTGGCATCAGCAGGCGGTCGCAGCTGCGCTGCATGCGCGCGGCATTCTGGTCCGGGCGGAACAGGTTGATCGAGCCATCCTTGCAGCGGTAGGCCTTCAGGCCTTCGAAGCACTGCTGGCCATAGTGCAGGGCGGTGGAGCCTTCACTGATGTGCAGCACGTTGTCTTCGGTCAGGGTGCCCTTGTCCCACTCGCCGTTACGCCATACGGACAGGTAACGTTTGTCGGTCTTGATGTAGTCGAAACCCAGCTTGTCCCAGTTAATGCTTTCGTTACTCATGACACCCTCATTGCTCTTGCCCGAACACGGCGGGCTGCTTTTATATGCGCACCCCGCCACCTTAATACATCCGGCGCGGATCGGGAACGGCCAGTCACACAATCCGCCGGGCGTGTACGTTCGGGTCAGTCGCTGTCGTGATGACGATTACGATGAACGAACAGGCCTGAGCCTGTGCAGAGCAGAAATGTTACCCACATGAACCACTCCACGCCCAGGTACAGGCGTTGAGGCTGCCAGCTCCAAAACAGTGCGCCACTGGCCAGCAGGGCCAGCCCGGTCCATTTGCGTACTGACGCAGAACGAAGCGTGTGGTAGAGAATGGCTGCTGCAAGTCCGAGCATGGCCACCGCGATGAAGGCGTTCATGTGTGTGCCTGGATAATCAGGGAATGGCTGGAGCGCTGCGGCCAGATATCTCCGCAGAGGGTTGCCTCAGCGCACACCATCCTGTCGCCGGTGTGATAAGTCGACAACCAGCTGCAAACATCAAGCACGATGCCGCGGTTGGCGATGACTTGATAAGTTTTCTCGAATTGCACTGTGACTTCCCTTTCGTTGCTGGGGCGTGTTTCCCAGGGCCTGACAGTGAAAGGTTTTTGCAGTTGAACGAAGCTCTGTGCTTCCGAATTGGCTGTGGGATTTTTCTGTGATTTTGACCCGGGCGAGGGTCGGCCTCAGCGCAAGCGCCGGTTCCAGTCCCCGCCATGATCGCGCCAGCAGGCTTCCTCGCTGTCGAAGCGCACATGCCAGGCCACATGGTCCAGCTCGATCCCTGCGTCGCTCAGCGCCTGGCCAGTCAGCGCGATCATCCGCGCCTTGTCCGCGCCGGCCAGCGCGCGGGCCTTGTCGGTGTCGTCGGTGAACACCCAGGTGATGCGCAGGCTGGCGGGGAAGTCGTTGAGGTCCACCTGGTGGGTGAGCCAGGCGAAACCGACGATCTCGCCCTGAGCAGTGGCGCAGGCTTCGGTCAGGCAGGCGATCATCTCCCGCTCCAGGCGCGCCAGGGCACGCTTGCCGCTGGCCATCAGACGTTGTCGATCTGCTGGCAGAAGCGCAGGCGGTTGCCGAACGGGTCGGCAACCTGCATTTCCAGGCCCCAGTCGACCGCCTCGGCCTGCGGGCGGGCGTAGCCGTAGCGCTTGGCCAGCAGTTCGCGCTCCAGCGCCTTGAGGTCCTCGACCCGGGCGAACACCGCCGAGCCCGGCGTGGCGTCGCCGTGGTGCTCGGACAGGTGCAGGATCAACCCGTCGCGGTGGATCTGCATGTACAGCGGCAGGTCCGGGGCGAAGCGGTGTTCCCAATCGAGCTGGAAACCCAGGAAATCAAGGTAGAACTCCCGGGCCTTGTCGACCGAGAAGATCCGCAGAATCGGAATGGCGGGGGCGAATTGCATGGGGGCATCCTTGGCTCGAAAAAGGGCAGGGTGGTCACTTTAGCCTACTTCGCCACGCCGGCAGGCACTTGAATTGCGCGTCCGGGCGCAGCCGCTCTGGCCCGCAGCCTTGCGGCATGACTGACGGTTCGAAAGTTTCATCATCGTTCATCTGCGCAGTTGGCCCGCTCCCTGCTATATCCCTCCAGCGAATATTGATCGAGTGGTCAGCCCGGCGCGCCTGCAAGCGCCCCGAGCAGGGCCCTCATCCGGCCGTCAGGCCATGGATTTCAGGGGTTTGAGGATGTCGTTGGCGCAGCAGATCGATCCACCGCAGGCAGACCCGGGCTGGAGCGCCCACCTGCAGTTGCGCTTCGTCCAGCGCGATGACGTGACCCGCCTTGGTGCGCGGCGTCATGTCGGACCTCTTTTGGTGCAGCGGCCGTTCTATCCGGAGGGTGCGCCATGCCATGTCTATGTGCTGCACCCGCCAGGGGGCATCGTCGCCGGCGACCGCCTCGAACTTGATGTCCATCTCGAGCCCGGCAGCCATGCCTTGCTGACCATGCCCGGCGCGAGCAAGTTCTACCGCAGCATCGGCCCCACCGCGCGGCTCGCCCAGCGCTTTCACCTCGCCGCTGGCAGCACCCTGGAATGGCTGCCGCAGGACAGTATCTTTTTCAATGGCGCCCGCGCCTGCCTCGACAACTGTTTCAGCCTTGAGCCCGGCGCGCGCCTGCTGGCCTGGGAGACGCTGTGCCTGGGTCGCCCGGTGATGAACGAGCGCTTCGAAGAGGGCGCGCTGGACAGCCGCCTGCGCATCGAACTGCCCGGCGACCCCGGCCTGCACGAGCGCCTGCGCATCGAGGGCGGGCAGCTGGGCAAGGTGGCCGGGCACCCGTTGCTCGCCACCTTCTGCGCAGTGCCCGCCGACTCAGCGATGCTGGAGCGGGTGCGTCAGGTTCTCGACGAGCTCGACACCCCAGCCGGCGCGACGCTGCTCGGCTCACTGCTGGTGATCCGCCTGCTCGACCACGACAACCAACACCTGCAACGCAACCTGCAGCGCCTCTGGCACCTGCTGCGCCCGGCCGTGCTTGGCCTGGCGCCGTGCCCGCCGCGCATCTGGGCCACCTGAGAGAGCCGCCATGGAGCTGACCCCGCGAGAGAAAGACAAACTGCTGCTGTTCACCGCCGCCTTGCTGGCCGAGCGGCGCTTGGCCCGTGGCCTGAAACTGAACTACCCGGAGGCGGTGGCGTTGATCAGCGCCGCGGTGCTCGAAGGCGCCCGCGATGGCCGCACGGTCGCCGAGCTGATGAGCCTGGGCCGCGAGGTGCTGGTGCGCGAGCAGGTGATGGCCGGCGTGCCGGAAATGCTGCACGACGTTCAGGTCGAAGCGACCTTCCCCGACGGCACCAAGCTGGTGACCGTGCATGAACCCATCGTTTGAGGAGGCCGGCATGATTCCCGGAGAAGTCCAGGTCGCCGCAGGCGACATCGAGCTCAATATCGGCCGCCAGAGCGTCAGCGTCAGCGTGGCCAACCATGGTGACCGCCCGGTGCAGGTGGGCTCGCACTACCACTTCTACGAAGTCAACGACGCCCTGGTGTTCGAGCGCGAGCCGACCCGGGGCTTTCGCCTGGACATTCCGGCCGGCACCGCGGTGCGCTTCGAGCCGGGGCAGGCGCGCACCGTGCAACTGGTGGCCTACGCCGGCAAGCGCGAGGTGTACGGCTTTCAGGGCAAGGTGATGGGCGTGCTGGAGGGCAGGGCATGAGCCGGATTTCCCGCCAGGCCTACGCCGACATGTTCGGGCCTACCGTCGGTGACCGCGTGCGCCTGGCCGACACCGCGTTGTGGGTGGAGGTGGAGAAGGACTTCACGATCTACGGCGAGGAGGTCAAGTTCGGCGGCGGCAAGGTGATCCGCGACGGCATGGGCCAGGGCCAGATGCTCGCGGCCGAGGCCATGGACCTGGTGTTGACCAATGCGCTGATCATCGACCACTGGGGCATCGTCAAGGCTGATATCGGCGTCAAGCATGGCCGTATCGCCGCCATCGGCAAGGCCGGCAATCCTGATGTTCAGCCCGGCGTCACGGTACCGGTAGGGCCGGGCACCGAGGTGATCGCCGCCGAAGGCAAGATCGTCACCGCCGGCGGCATCGACTCGCATATCCACTTCATCTGCCCGCAGCAGGTGGAGGAGGCGCTGACCAGCGGCGTGACCACTTTCATCGGCGGCGGCACCGGGCCGGCCACCGGCACCAACGCCACCACCTGCACCCCGGGGCCCTGGTACCTGGCGCGCATGCTCCAGGCCGCCGACTGCCTGCCGATCAACATCGGCCTGCTGGGCAAGGGTAATGCCTCGCGGCCCGAAGCCCTGCGCGAACAGATCGCCGCTGGCGCCGTGGGCCTCAAGCTGCACGAGGATTGGGGCTCGACGCCTGCCGCCATCGACTGTTGCCTGGGCGTGGCCGAGGAAATGGACATCCAGGTGGCGATCCATACCGACACCCTCAACGAGTCGGGCTGCATCGAGGACACCCTGGCCGCCATCGGCGATCGCACCATCCATACCTTCCACACCGAAGGGGCGGGCGGCGGCCACGCGCCGGACATCATCCGCGCGGCGGGCCAGGCCAACGTGCTGCCGTCCTCGACCAACCCGACACTGCCCTACACCGTGAACACGGTGGACGAGCATCTGGACATGCTCATGGTCTGCCACCACCTGGACCCGAGCATCGCCGAGGACGTCGCCTTCGCCGAATCGCGCATCCGCCGCGAGACCATCGCCGCCGAGGACATCCTCCACGACTTGGGCGCCTTCGCCATGACCTCGTCCGACTCCCAGGCCATGGGGCGGGTCGGCGAGGTGGTGCTGCGCACCTGGCAGGTAGCGCACCAGATGAAGCTGCGCCGCGGCCCGTTGGCCCCGGACAGCAGCTACAGCGACAACTTCCGGGTCAAGCGCTACATCGCCAAGTACACCCTCAACCCGGCGCTGACCCACGGTATAGCCCACGAGGTCGGGTCGGTGGAGGTGGGCAAGCTGGCCGACCTGGTGCTGTGGGCGCCGGCGTTCTTCGCGGTCAAGCCAGCGCTGGTGCTCAAGGGCGGGATGATTGCCACGGCGCCGATGGGCGATATCAACGGCTCGATCCCGACCCCGCAACCGGTGCACTACCGGCCGATGTTCGGCGCCCTGGGCGCGGCCCGGCATGCCACGCGCATGACCTTCCTGCCCCAGGCCGCACTGGACCGTGGCCTGCCCGAGCAACTGAAGCTGCAGAGCCTGATCGGTGTGGCCCACGGTTGCCGGCGGGTCCGCAAGGCCGACATGGTCCACAACACCCTGCAACCGCTGATCGAAGTCGACGCGCAGACCTACCAGGTTCGCGCCGATGGCGAGCTGCTGGTGTGTGAGCCGGCGCACGAGTTGCCGCTGGCGCAGCGTTATTTCCTGTTCTGAAGGAGCGAACATGATTGTCCTCACCCGTCGGATCACTGAGTCCGAAGCCATTACCGGCACCGTCACCCTGGATGTCGACAGCCGCATCAAGAGCCGCCTGCGCGTCACCCTGGACGATGGTCGCGAGGCTGGGCTGATGCTCGAGCGCGGCCATCTGCTGCGAGGCGGCGAACTGCTGGCCGATGCTGAAGGCCTGCAGGTCATTCGCGTGCTCGCTGCGCCCGAGACGGTCTCGACTGTGCGCTGCGCCGATCCGCACCTGCTGGCCCGCGCCGCCTACCACCTGGGCAACCGCCACGTACCGCTGCAGATCGAGCCGGGCCTGTTGCGCTTCCAGCACGACCATGTGCTCGACGACATGCTGCGTGGCCTGGGGCTGGAGGTGGTGGCCGAACAGGCACCGTTCGAGCCCGAGGCCGGCGCCTACCAGAGCGCACCTCACAGCCATTCCCACGGCCATGACCACCCGTTCGTGCGCCTGCCAGCCCATTCCTGACCTCACCCTGGAGCCCACAATGAAAAAGACGTTCGCCCTGATACTGCTGATGGTGGCCTTGCCGGCCTTCGCCCATCCCGGCCACGACAGCAACCCGTTGCAGGATGGCCTGCTGCACCCGCTGACCGGCCTCGATCACTTGCTGATGCTGCTTGGCACCGGCGTACTCGCCGCCCTCACGCGACGCAACCTGACCTTGCCATTGGCGACCCTGACCGCGATGTTCGGCGGCGCGGTGTGTGGCCATCTGTTCGGCGATGTGGTCGGCATGGAGCAGATGATCCTCGGCTCGCTGCTGGTGGCCGCCGCCGCCATGCTGTTGCCGAGCCGTCAGCTGCTGCTGTCGCTGATCATGCCGGTATTCGCCCTGTTCCACGGTTGGGCCCATGGCGTGGAAGCCACCCCCAGCGCGTTCTGGCAGTTCAGTGCCGGTTTCGTCATGGTCAGCGGCCTGCTGCTGGCGGCGGGCTTTGGCGTCGGTTGCCTGCTGCGGCGCCATGCCGGCCTGCAGAAGGCCTTCGGCGGCGGTCTGTTGGCGGGCGCTGCGCTGGTGCTGGCCGGCTGATGCACAGCGACCTGGCGCTGCTGCGCTTGCTGCAGTTGGCCAGCCCCGGCTTGCCGGTGGGCGGCTTCACCTACTCGCAAGGCCTGGAATGGGCCGTGGAAGCCGGTTGGGTGAAGGACGCCAAAGGCTTCGCCGCCTGGCAGCGCGAGCAGTTGCACGACACCCTCGGCTACCTCGACTGGCCGTTGCTGGCGCGCCTGTACAAGGCCTGCCAGGCGGACGATGCCGACGCCTTCGCGCACTGGAGCCAGTTTCTTTTGGCCAACCGCGAGACCGCCGAACTGCGCCTTGAGGAACGGCAGCGCGGCAGCGCCCTGGCGCGTCTGCTCGATGGCTGGCAACTGGGGCAGGAGCCTGCCTGGCGCGCCAGCCTTGAGCTCAGCCAGCTGGGCGGCATGGCCTGGCTCGGGGCGTACTGGTCGATCCCGCTGCGCCAGCTCTCCCTGGGCCATGGCTTCGCCTGGCTCGAAGGCGCGGTGATGGCGGGGGTGAAGCTGGTGCCGTTCGGCCAGCAGGCCGCCCAGACCCTGCTGCGCGACTTGGGCGAGGAACTGCCTGCCGTGCTCGATCATGCCCTGACCCTGGACGACGAACAGCTAGGCGGTGGCCTGCCACTGCTGGCCATCGCTTCGTCGCGCCATGAAACCCAATACACCCGTTTGTTCCGTTCCTGAGGACTGCCACGATGCAAAACTACCAGCAACCCCTGCGTGTCGGCGTCGGCGGCCCGGTCGGCTCCGGCAAGACCGCGCTGCTCGAAGCCCTGTGCAAGGCCATGCGTGATCACTACCAGATCGCCGTGGTGACCAATGACATCTACACCAAGGAAGATCAGCGCATCCTCACCGAAGCCGGGGCCTTGGAGCCTGAGCGTATCGTCGGCGTCGAGACCGGCGGCTGCCCGCACACGGCGATCCGCGAGGATGCCTCGATGAACCTGGCCGCCGTCGAGGCGCTGGCGCGCCAGTTCGGTAACCTCGAGGTGATCTTCGTCGAGAGTGGCGGGGACAACCTCAGCGCCACCTTCAGCCCGGAACTGGCCGACCTGACCATCTATGTGATCGATGTCGCCGAGGGCGAGAAGATCCCGCGCAAGGGCGGGCCGGGAATCACCAAGTCGGATTTCCTGGTGATCAACAAGACCGACCTGGCGCCCTATGTGGGGGCGTCGCTGGAGGTGATGGAGCGCGACACCCGACGCATGCGCCCGGAGCGGCCGTGGACGTTCAGCAACCTGAAGAAGGGCGAGGGGCTGCAGGCAGTGATCGATTTCATTGTCGAGCGCGGGATGCTGGGGGTTGGGCGGTAGAGGTGCAGTAAGCATGAGGCCGAGCACAGCCCGCGTAGTGCTTCGCCTCACGGCTGCTGGTCCTGTACCTTGGCGCCAACACGTTCTCAAGCACGACTTCCTACAAGTCAAAGGAGCGCTTCTAAGCGGCGAAGCGGTCTTTTCCTAACGCTGTCTGGCATGGATGACGGATAGAGTCTGTCGGGCTGCATGAGAAAACGCTTTGCCTGCGCAAATGAAACCAGGAATCACTGAAAGGACACTGTATGAAAAAGGTTGTACTGGCCGCGTTACTGGCATCTGCGAGCTTGACCCAACTTGCCTATGGCAATGAGCCAGCGCGCTCTCCCAAAGGCGCTTCACCGTTCTTCCAAAGCAGCAGTGCGGAAAAGACGCTGCAGGTTGCCGCCACATTTATCGGTGACATTGGATCGGGCGCATGCCCGGCCGGCACTGCTCGAACTTCAGCCGGTACCTGTCAGCCTCCTATTGAATTCGATTGATGTAGTGCGGGGTAGGCAGCCTGGTGAAATGGCCCTGATCTGCGGCGAATACAGCCGCATGCTCCGTCAGGGCCGATGTCATTGGCCAATGCATTGAAGTCAATTTAGAGCCGGTCTCATTTACACCTGTGTCAGCGTGCCATTGATGACCGAGTCCACCGCAGCACCCGAACCTTCGCTCAGCTCTCTCTCTACCAAGCACATCGCGGCTGGCTCCAGCGACGCCTGGGCGGACCTGGCTGGTATCGGCGACGGTCGGTTTTTGATCTCGGCTTATCGTGCCAATGCCTGGTTCGGCTTGTAGAACAGGAAGTGCGTCGTCTGGGCCGTCTTGCGATAGGCCTTGGCCCAGTCGGGGCGGACGCTACGGTCATGGAAATACAGGGCGCCGCCGGTGGGGTCCTTGAGCTGCTGGTTGAGTGCCTTGCGGGCGATTTCCTTGGCCACGGCGTAGCGCTGCGCCTCTTCCACCTGATCGGGGCGCCCGTCGCACCACCAGGAGAACTGGCAGCTCTTGCTCTCGACTCCCTGCTTGACCACCGCGCAGATACTGTCGGGGAAGCCTTCGTGGCCGAGGCGATTGAGCACCACGCTGGCCACCGCGCTCATGTCCTCGGCGTCGGCGCCCTTGGCTTCCCAGTAGATGGTGCGGGCCAGGCAGGTGATGCTGTCGTCCATCGGCGCCTGGCCCGCCGGGTCGACGGCCTGGACTTCGCCGGGAGTCAGGGTTTCCTGTTTTCTCGGCGGCGGGGCGTCCTCGACCACCTTCTCCTCGAGCACCTGCGCCTTGTCTTCGGCAACGGCGGCCTGCTGGCTGTCAGCGGCGGGGAGGGGGCCTGCGAGCAGGGTCAGGGACACACCGAACAGCATCCACGCAAGGCGCATGATCGAGACTCCGCGAGAGGGCTGCTCACAGTCTAGCCGTTCGGCATCAATTCAGTGTCAGGCTCAGCACCAGGGGCAGGGTCGCGGCGGCGGTGATGGTCTGCAGGGCGATGATGGTGGCCATCAACGGTGCATTGCCGCCCATCTGCCGGGCCATCACATAGGACGAGGAAGCGGTGGGCAGTGCCTGGAACAGCACCGCCACCACCGCTGCCTGGCCACCCAGCCCGAGCAACCGGCACAGGCCCCAGGTAGTCACCGGCATGACCAGGAACTTGAATAGCGACGCCGCCAGCACCGGCCTGACCTGCTGGCCCAGTCGCGCCCCGCCGAGCGCCGCGCCGACGCACAGCAAGCCAAGCGGCAGCGCCGCCTGGCCCAGGGCCTTGACCGTGGGCTCCAGGCCGGCCGGCAGGCCGAGGCCGGTTACCCGTAGCAACAGGCCAGCCGCGCAGCCGATGATCAACGGGTTGGCGAAGATCGCCTTGAGCACTGTGGTCGGTGAGCTGTGGCGTGCGCTGAAGCGGGCGAATACCAGCACACAGAGCAGGTTGACCAGCGGCACGATGGCGGCGTTGGCCACCGCCGCCAGGGCGATGCCGGCAGTGCCGTAGAGGCCGGCGGCCAGGGTGGCGCCAATGTAGTTGTTGAAGCGCACGCCACCCTGGAACACCGAGGTGAAGTCGCCGCCGTCATGGCTGGCGACGCCCTGGTAGAGCACCAGCAGCAGGGCGCCGAGCAGGGTCGAGAGCATCAGCACGCCGACCATGCCCAGTACCGGCACGCCTTCAAGGTTGGCGGTGGCCAGGCCGTGCAGGAACAACGACGGCAGCAGCACGTAATAGCTCAGGCGTTCGGCGCCGGGCCAGAAGGTTTCGGCGAGAAAGCCACGGACCCGCAGCCAGGTGCCCAGGGCGATGAGCAGGATGATCGGGACGAGAGTAGTGAGCAGCAGGTGGAGCATGGCGGGTGGTCCGTGGCCGGGTACGGGCACAGACTAGCGGAGTTGAGTGAGCAGAAAAAACGGTGTTTTCTTGAGTGACCGTTGAGAAAAAATGCATTGTCTACACCGCTGCGTAGCGCTTTCGCCAGTATTCAAGCCTCGAGCGCGGTCTTCAACACCGCGCTCAGGTGCCGCCGCTGGCTCTTTTCATGTTCCAGCAGCACCATGCGCCGGGTCAGCTGCGGTTCGCCGAAGGGCAGCACGGTGGCGGCGGGCAGCCGGTCGAGGTCGTCGTCGCTCATGGGGATGACCGCCACCCCGAGCCCCATGGCCGCCATGCGCGCCAGGGCCTCCTGGCTGTCCAGCTCCATCTGTTCGTTGACTTGCAGGCGCTGGCGGCGCAGTTCCTGTTCGATCTGGCGGCCGGCCCATGCGCGTTTGTCGAAGCGCAGGAACGGCTGGCTGGCGAGCAGAGCCGAGAGGCTCTGGCCAGCCAGATCCGGGCTGGCGATGGCCCAGAAGCGGTCCTCGAACAGCGGCGTGTACTGCAGGCTTTGCGGGTAGGGGCTGACCGGTTCGGTGGTGATCGCCGCGTCCAGCTCGCCATCTTCGACCCGTCGGGCGAGTTCCGCAGACATGCCCGACACCACGCTGACATGCAGCTCGGGGTGGTGCGCCTTGATCCACACCAGTGCCCTGGGCAGGCGCCGGGCGAGCACGGTGTGGATCGCGCCGATGCGCAGGCGACCGCGCAGGCTGGTGCCACTGGCCAGGGTGTCGGCCAGTTCGTCGTAGGCAGCCAGGATGCCTTCGGCGCGGGCCACCGCCAGTTGGCCGGCCTCGGTCAGCATCACCTGGCGGCGGCTGCGGTCGAACAGGGCGACCTGCAGCTCGTCTTCCAGGGTCTTGATGTGCAGGCTCACCGCCGAAGGGGTCAGGCTCAGCAGGTCGGCGGCGCGGGCGAAGGTGCCATGGCGGGCGATGGTGACCAGGGTGCGCAGGGCTTTGAGGGACACGCGGGGCTCCGGTTCGTGACGTGGCGGGCTCACCCTGTCGAGGGCAATAGGTACGATACGCGAATGCGAGCCTCAACGCCCGGGGCGTCCGTATGCCTGGCTGATGCGGTCGATCACCATCGCCAGCGCGACGATCGCCAGGCCCGCCTCGACGCCTTGGCCGACGTTGAGGGTCTGGATACCGGCCAGCACGTCCTCGCCCAGCCCGCGGGCGCCGATCATCGAGGCTACCACCACCATCGACAGGGCCATCATCACCGACTGGTTGAGCCCGGCCATGATGCTTGGCAGGGCCAGCGGCAAGGCGATGCGTCGCAGCCGTTGCCAGCGGCTGGCACCCAGGCCGTGGGCGGCCTGCAGCAGCGACGGGTCGATCTGCGAAAGGCCCAGCTCGGTCAGGCGCACCAGCGGCGGCAGGGCGTAGATCAGCGTGGCGAACACTGCCGGCACCTTGCCCAGGCCGAACAGCATCAGCACCGGGATCAGGTAGACGAAGGCCGGCAGGGTCTGCATCACGTCGAGCACCGGCAGGATCAGGCGCCGGGCCAGGGGCCGGGTGGCCAGCAGGATGCCCAGCGGCACCCCGATCAGCACGCACAGGCCGGTGCTGACCAGCACCAGGGCGAGGGTCTGCAGCAGCTTGTCCCACAGCCCGAGCATGCCAATCAGTGCCAGCAGTAGTGGCAGCATCAACGCCCGGACCAGGCTGCGGCTGGCATGCCAGGCCAGCAGGCCGACCAGCACCAGCAGCAGCCACCAGGGCAGCAGGCGGAGCAGGTTTTCCAGGCCTAGCAGCAGTTGCAGCAACTGGTCGGAGACGGTGCGCAGATGGTCGCCATAGTGCAGGACCAGCCAGTCGACAAGGCGGTTGACCCAAGCGGCGAAAGAAAATTGCAGGGCTTCGGGAAAACCACCGCTCACAGGCCGGCCTCGACCTTGGCGGCGTTTTCGGCGGGCAGCCAGGCCTTCCACACCGCAGGGTTGTCACGCAGGAAGGCGATCGCCGCGTCGCGAGGTTTCTGCCGGGTTTCGCTCATGCGCGCCAGGGCCTTGTTCAGGGTGTCGATGGGCAGGTCGACTTTCTCGAATACGGCGACCAGTTCCGGGTGGGCGTCACGAAACGCTTTCGACACCCCGATCGAGAGCTTGGCCGGCAACGAACGGCTGCCTTTGGGAGCGGGATTGGCGGGATCTGTGAGGGTGGCCCAGGCGGCTGCATCGAACGGGGGCTCTTCGAGGCGTACCAGGTCGTAGCGGCCCATCAGCGGAGTAGGGCTCCAGTAGTAGAACAGCACGGGCTTGCCGAGCTTGATCTTGGCGGCGATCTCGGCGTCGAGGGCCGCGCCGGTGCCGCTGCGGAAGTTGTTGTACAGCCCGTCCAGGCCATAGGCCTTGAGCTTCTGGCTGTTGACGGTCTCAGAAGTCCAGCCGCTGGGGCTGTTGAGGAAGCGGCCCTTGCCGGGCGCCTCGGGGTCGTCGAATACCTGGGGGTAGCGTTTGAGGTCGTCGACGCTGCGCAGGTCCGGCGCAAGGGGGTCGAGGTTGCGTGCCGGGTCGCCCTTTATGATGTAGGCCGGTACCCACCAGCCTTCCTCCGCGTTCTTCACCGTGTCGCCCAGGGCGAACACCTGGCCGGCCTGCTCGGCCTTGACCCAGGCGGGGCTGCGCCCGGCCCATTCCTCGGCGATCACTTGCAGGTCGTTGCGCGCCAGGGCCACTTCCATGCTCACGGTGCTGCCGGGCAGGGTGTCGGTGGGGTAGTCGTAGCCACGTTCGACGATCAGGCGCAGGATCTCGGTGGTCAGTGCGCCGCTTTCCCAGCCGATGGCGCCGAAGTGGATGGGTTGCTCGGCCGCAGCGGCGGAGTCGGTGCTGGCCAGGCCGAAGGCAAGGAGCAGGCTGGCCAGCAGGGTAGGAACTTTCTTCATCGGGGCCTCGTCGGTGCCGGTCCGTGGGTTCCGGCAAAAGTGTAGACGACGAGGCTTTGCAGCCGAGACCACCTGCGAGCGGCCCCGGCGTTTGGCAGTTAAACGCGGAACTGATCCATCAACCCCTGCTGCTGGTTGGCCAGGCTGTTGAGCGACTGGCTGACCCGTGCCGATTCGTTGGCCTGGCCGCTCAGCGACTCGGTCACGTCACGGATGGTGGCGACGTTGCTGTTGATCTCCTCGGCCACCGCGCTCTGTTCCTCGGCGGCGCTGGCGATCTGCAGGTTCATGTCGGTGATCACGGTCACCGCCTGGCCGATGCGCTGCAGCGCGGTAACGGCCTGGCCGACCTGTTCCACGCCACCCTGGGCCTGGCGATGGCTGCTATCCATGGCGCCGACCACTTCCTGGGTGCCGGCCTGCAGGGCCTCGATCACCTGGCGGGTTTCCTCCACCGACTCCTGGGTGCGGCGCGCCAGGTTGCGCACTTCGTCGGCGACCACGGCGAAGCCGCGGCCAGCCTCGCCGGCACGGGCCGCCTCGATCGCGGCGTTGAGCGCCAGCAGGTTGGTCTGCTCGGCGATCGAGCGAATGACCTCGAGCACCGAACCGATCTTCTCGCTGTTGCGCGCCAGGCCCTCGACCTGGGCCATGGCGCCGCTCATGTCGGCGGCCAGGGTATCGATGCTGGTGGTGGTGCGGTCGATCACCGCCAGGCCTTCGCGGGTGGCCTGGTCGGCTTCACGCGCGGCCTGGGCGGCCTGGGCCGCGCTGCGGGCGACATCCTGGGCAGTGGCGCTCATTTCGTGGGAGGCGGTGGCCACCTGGTCGACCTGGCGGTACTGCTGCTCCATGCCGGCGCTGGTCTCGGCGGCGATGGCCGCGGACTGGTCGGCGGTGCCGCGGGCGGCCTGGACCGAGCGCTTGACCTCGGCGATGGTCGGCTGCAGCTTGTCGAGGAAGCGATTGAACCAACCGGCCAGTTCGCCCAGTTCGTCCTGCTTGTCGTATTGCAGGCGGCGGGTCAGGTCGCCTTCGCCGCTGGCGATGTCCTTGAGCATGGTGGCCACGCCAAGGATCGGCCGGGTCACGCCGCGGGCCATCAGCCACACCAGCAGCAGGCCGGCGATGGCGGCGGCCAGGCCCAGGCCCAGTTCGAGCAGGGTGCCGCTGGTGTTGAGGGCGTCGAGTTCTACCTTGAGCGCCTCGGCCGGCCCGGTCAGGGCGCTTTCCGGTACGTCCAGCAGCACGCCCCAGGGCTTGCCGCCGGGAATCGGCTCGAAGGCGGCCAGTACTTTCAGGCGCTGCTGGTCATGGAGGATCTGCAGCTTGCCTTCGGCGAGCTTGCGCACCAGTTCCGCGCCCTGGGTCCGGTCGACCTGGTCGAAGCGCTGGGCCAGCTTGCCGGCATCGGCGCTGTAACCGGCCAGCAGGCCCACGGGGCTGAGGATGCCGACGGTGGTCTGGCCCTCGTAAAGGCTGCGGCTGGCGGTCTGGCTCAAAGCCTGCAAACTGTTGAGATTGATGTCGATGGACAGGGTGGCGATGACCTTGTCGCCAGCCTTGAGCGGGAAGACGATGCTGGTCATCAGCACCCGCTGGCCGTCGATGTCATAGAAATACGGCTCGACCACGCACACTGTGCCGGTGCTGCGCGGGCACACCCACCAGGTGTTGGCCGGCTGGCCGCTGGGGCCGATCTCGGTGTTGGCCATGTCGTGCTCGGGCAGCGCCATCGAGGTCAGCTGGCCGACCCGCGGCTGCGACCAGTACAGGGCGAAGCGTCCGGTCTCGTTGCTGCCCAATTCGCCCTGGCCGGCGAACAGCTTGTCCTTGCCATCCAGCGCGCCCGGTTCGAACACCAGCGACAGGCCGAGCAGGTCGGGGTTGGCCTGCAGCGCGGCACGCACCTGGGCAGTCATGTCCTGGCGCAGATCGTAGGCGTCGAGGAAGCGCTTTTCCGCCTGCTCACGCAGGAACAGCACCTGGCGGGCGAAACCGGCGCCGTACTGGTAGGCGTCCATGAACTGACGACGGATGTTCAGGGCCTGGACCTCGCCCTGGGACTCGATGCGCGACTGGGCCGAGTCGGAGAGCATGCGCATGCTGCTGGCTTTCACCAGGTCCGAACTGTGGTCCATGCGGTACAGCGAAAGGCCGACGAGCAGGGTGACGATTGCCGCCAGGCACAGGCCCGCCAGCAGGGTGATCTTCCATTGGATGGAGAGTTGTCGCAGCAAAGGCATGGGGAAAATCCCTTGTAATAGGTTTGATGCTGCCGACTGTGTCGGCCTGCTCGGATTTTTCTTTATTCAAACGTTCAATTAAACCCTGCGACTTTCGTCTATTCCCTACAAAGGGCCGCGGCGCAGACGCTTTTGACTTCTGCCGGTCTGTGCTTCAGAGTGTGCGCCCTTCATAACAACATCCCCTGGTCCGGCCACTGCCTGCGCGCAGTCTGTCGCCGGAATGCCCGCTTTTTGTCTGTCGTAACGAGGTTTGCACACCATGAATGCAGTGATTGCCGCGGTCGGGCTCATGCTGATCCTGAGCCTGTCCCGTGTGCATGTGGTCATCGCCCTGATCATCGGCGCCCTGGCCGGAGGCCTGGTCGGTGGTCTGGGTATCGAGGGCACCCTCAAGGCCTTCAATGGTGGCCTGGGTGGCGGTGCCACGGTGGCGTTGTCGTACGCGCTGCTCGGCGCCTTCGCGGTGGCCATTGCCAAGTCCGGCCTGGCCCATGCCCTGGCCGATCGGGCGCTGGCGATGATCGATCGCCAGGGCCATGCCGACGGTGGCAAGATCAAGTGGCTGCTGATCGGCCTGATGCTGGTGGTGGCGGTGTCGTCGCAGAACATCCTGCCGATCCACATCGCCTTCATCCCGTTGCTGGTGCCGCCGCTGCTGTACGTGCTGACCCGCCTGCGCATCGACCGCCGGCTGATTGCCTGCGTGATCACCTTCGGCCTGATCACCCCGTACATGTTCCTGCCGGTCGGTTTCGGCAACATCTTTCTCAACGAGATACTGCTGGCCAACGTCGCCCGCGCCGGCGTCGACGTGAGCGGGGTCAATGTCACCCACGCCATGGCCATTCCCGCCGCGGGCATGCTCGCCGGCCTGTTGCTGGCGGTGTGCTTCAGCTACCGCAAGAAACGTGATTACGACCTGGCGCGGATCGAGCAGGTCGAGCAGGTCAGCGTGCAGTACAACCCGGTGACCCTGCTGGTGGCCGGGGTGGCGATCGCCGCGGCGTTCATCATCCAGCTGTGGCTGGACTCGATGATCATCGGCGCGATGGTCGGTTTCCTGATCTTCTCGCTGTCGGGGATCGTGCGCTGGAAGGACACCGACGACCTGTTCACCGAAGGCATGAAGATGATGGCGATGATCGGCTTCATAATGATCGCTGCCTCCGGCTTCGCCGAAGTGATGAAGGCCACCGGCGAGGTGAAGAGCCTGGTGGAGACATCGGCGCAATGGATCGACCACAGCAAGGGCATTGGTGCGTTGCTGATGCTGCTGGTGGGGCTGCTGGTGACCATGGGCATCGGCTCGTCGTTTTCCACCGTGCCGATCCTGGCGGCGATCTTCGTGCCGCTATGCGTGCAGTTGGGCTTCGATCCGCTGGCCACCGTGTGCATCGTCGGTACTGCCGGTGCACTAGGCGATGCCGGTTCGCCGGCTTCGGACTCGACCCTGGGGCCGACCTCCGGGCTGAACGTGGATGGCCAGCACCACCATATCTGGGACACCGTGGTGCCGACGTTCCTCCACTACAACCTGCCGCTGCTGGCGTTTGGCTGGTTGGCGGCGATGACGCTCTGATTCCGAGGGGCCAGCGTGGGAGCGGGCTAGCCCCGCGATCACCGGCGCAGCCGGTGCCATATGACGCATCGCTCCCGCGCGCCCCAGGAGAGCACAGGCCGCCTCTGATCAGCCGCGGGTCGGCGCCGGCACGATACGGTTGAGGACGGTGCTGCCGTCCTTGCTGCGGGTCAGGTATACCGGCAGCACCTTGGGCAGCGTGTCGACCAGGCGTTCCACCTCGCGGGTGCTGTAGATGCCACTGATGCGAATGTTGGCGGTGCTGTCGTCGGCCAGGATGAGCGGTTTGTCCAGGTAACGGTTGATCACCGGCAGCGCCTGGCCGAGGCTGAGGTTGTCCAGCACCAGCCTGCCGCTGCGCCAGGCCAGACTGTTGGCGTAGTCGTCGCTCTGGTTCAGTTCGGGTTCGAAATCGCCCTTGTGGTAGCTGGCCTGCATGCCCGGGCCAAGGCGATAGCCGCCGGAGCCGCCGCCGCTGCTGACCAGCACCGAACCTTCCACCAGCGTCACCTTGACCTGGTCCTGGTACTTCCACACGTTGAACTGGGTGCCGGTGACCCGGGTCTGGCCGTCGGCGGCGTGGACGATGAACGGGTGGCTGCTGTCGTGGGTGACCTTGAAGAATGCCTCGCCCTTGATCAGGGTGACCCGGCGCTCATCCTTGAAGTTCAGGAAGCGCAGCTCGCTGTTGAGGTTCAGCTCGACGCTGCTGCCGTCGCCCAGGCGTACCTGCCGCAGGTGGTCGCTGGCTTCGAAATGCTGGTAGCCGTTGGGCAGCCAGCCCTGTTCCCAGCCGAGCCAGCCTGCCAGCGGCAGGGCGAGCAGGGCGATGGCCGCGGCGGAGGCGAACGGGCGCCAGTGGCGCGTCGCCGCCGGGCGCCGCACGGGCAGCGGGATCACCTGGGCGGTGCGCGGCAGCAGATCGGCGGTGTCCCAGATTTCCAGCATCGCCTGGTATTCCTCGGCATGCCGCGGGTCGGCAGCCAACCATTGGCCGAACGCCTCACGCTCGGCCGCCGTGCAATCGTCGGCGTGCAGGCGCATGCACCAATGCGCGGCGGCATCGGTGATTGCATCGTCTTCGCTTGGAATGTGGCGGTCCTGATTCATCGCGGCTCCCGGTTTTGCGGCATTCTACCCCCGGGCGGGGGGTTCCGAGAACGAGTTAATGGCGAATGACTATCAATTGTGCAGTTTTTCGTCGTATCTGCGGTTGGGTTTCATCTGCGACAGGGCAGGGGACTTCGTGGGCGTCGACCAGGGCGGTAGCGCCAAGCCTTGACTTTTTCTTGCGCCACACGCTAGTTTCCCAGCCCATGAACCTATTCCCGCAGTACAGCGCCCTCAGCATTATTACCGCCATTATCAGATTGGCGGGCTAGCGCACACATGCACTGAACCCGCCCTGGAGGCGGGTTTCTTCTCTCTGACTCCTGGGCACGACAAAAAAACCAGGAGTCATCGATGTCCAGCCTCAGCGCCACCCCTCGTACCCCGGCACCCCCCCAACAACTGCTGTCCGAGCAAGTGCGTCGGATTCTCTCGGCGCCGGTGTACGACCTGGCCATCGAAACCCCCTTGCAAGCGGCGCCGGCCCTGTCGGCCAGTCTGGGCAACCAGGTCCTGCTCAAGCGCGAAGACCTGCAACCGACGTTCTCCTTCAAGATCCGCGGCGCCTACACCCGTCTGTCACGCCTGACACCCGCACAGCGCGCCCGCGGCGTGATCACCGCTTCGGCCGGCAACCATGCCCAGGGTGTGGCCCTGGCCGCGTCGCACCTGGGCATCAAGGCCACCATCGTCATGCCGACCACCACACCCTCGCTCAAGGTCGAAGGCGTGCGCTCACGGGGCGGCCATGTGGTGCTGCACGGCGAGAGCTTTCCGCACGCATTGGCCCACGCCCTGCAACTGGCCGATCGCGACGGCGCCACCTTCGTACCGCCGTTCGACGACCCCGATGTCATCGCCGGGCAGGGGACCGTGGCCATGGAGATCCTGCGCCAGCACCCGGGCCCGTTGCATGCGATCTTCGTCCCCGTCGGCGGCGGTGGCCTGATCGCAGGGATCGCCGCCTATGTCAAGTACCTGCGCCCGGAGGTCAAGGTGATCGGCGTCGAACCGCAAGACTCCAACTGCCTGCAGGCCGCCCTGGCCGCAGGTGAGCGGGTGATCCTGCCGCAGGTCGGTACCTTCGCCGACGGTGTGGCGGTGGCGCAGGTGGGGGCGCACTGCTTCGAGCTGTGCCGCCACTTCGTCGACGAGGTGGTGACGGTCGGCAGCGACGAACTGTGCGCCGCGATCAAGGACATCTACGATGACACCCGCTCGATCACCGAGCCTTCCGGGGCCCTGGCGGTGGCCGGCATCAAGCGCTACGTGGCCCGTGAAGGGCTGCAAGGGCAGACCATGGTCGCCATCGACTCCGGCGCCAACGTCAACTTCGACCGCCTGCGCCACGTGGCCGAGCGCGCCGAGTTGGGCGAGCAGCGCGAGGCGATCATCGCCGTGACCATCCCCGAGCGCCCCGGCAGTTTCCGCGCATTCTGCCTGGCCCTGGGCAAGCGCCAGATCACCGAGTTCAACTACCGCTACTACCCAGGCAAGGAGGCACGCCTGTTCGTTGGCGTGCAGACTCACCCGCAGCAGGACCCGCGGCAACAGTTGCTGGCCAGCCTGGGCGAACAGGGCTACCAGGTGCTCGACCTGACCGACAACGAACTGGCCAAGCTGCACGTGCGCCATACCGTCGGCGGCCACGCGGCACCCGGCGCCGGTGAGCGCGTGCTGCGCTTCGAATTCCCCGAGCGCCCGGGGGCATTGCTGGGCTTCCTCGAGCGCCTGGGCAAGCGCTGGAACATCAGCCTGTTCCACTACCGCAACCATGGCGCGGCACAGGCACGGGTGTTCGCCGGGCTGGAGGTGCCCGAGGACGAGTTGGCCGGGTTGCCACGGGCACTGGACGAGATGGGCTACCAGTACTGGGACGAGACGGAGAATCCGGCGTATCGGTTGTTCATGGGGTAGGCCGGCTTGCGCTGGATCAATGCCCACCTGCCCATTCCGGCGGATGCTGAAAACCTACCGTCAGCTTGAGAGGACCTCGGCCATGAGCAGCACGTTCTTCATCCCCGCCGTAAACATCATGGGTATCGACTGCCTGGAAGAGGCGATGGCGGCGATTGCCGGCTACGGCCTGCGCAAGGCGTTGATCGTCACCGATGTCGGGCTGGCCAAGGCCGGCGTGGCCGAGCGCATCGCCGGCATGCTGGCGATGCGCGACATCGATTCGCGGGTGTTCGACGGCGCCAAGCCCAACCCGAGCATCGCCAACGTCGAGGCGGGCCTGGCGATGCTGCGTCGCGAGGGCTGCGACTGCGTGATCTCCCTGGGCGGTGGCTCGCCCCACGACTGCGCCAAGGGCATCGCACTGTGCGCCACCAACGGCGGGCATATCAGCGACTACGAGGGCGTCGACCGCTCGAGCAAGCCGCAGCTGCCGCTGATCGCGATCAACACCACGGCGGGCACCGCCAGCGAGATGACGCGCTTCTGCATCATCACCGACGAGGCGCGCCACGTGAAAATGGCCATCGTCGACCGCAACGTCACCCCGATCCTGTCGGTAAACGATCCGGCGCTGATGGTCGGCATGCCCAAGGGGCTCACCGCGGCCACGGGCATGGATGCCTTGACCCACGCCATCGAGGCCTATGTGTCCACCGCCGCCACGCCGATCACCGATGCCTGCGCGCTCAAGGCCATCAGTCTTGTCAGTGCCAACCTGCGCCAGGCGGTCGCCGACGGTGGTGACCTGGTGGCGCGGGAGAACATGGCCTACGCCCAGTTCCTCGCGGGCATGGCGTTCAACAATGCCTCGCTGGGTTATGTGCATGCCATGGCCCACCAGTTGGGTGGCTTCTACGACTTGCCCCATGGTGTGTGCAACGCGGTGCTGCTGCCCCATGTGCAGCGCTTCAATGCCAAGGTCAGCGCCACGCGCCTGCGTGATGTGGCCAAGGCCATGGGGGTGAAGGTATGCGCGCTGGACGCCGAGCAGGGGGCCGGCGCTGCGATTTCGGCCATCGAGCACCTGGCGGCGGCCATTGGCATCCCGGCCGGGCTGGCGGAACTGGGGGCCAAGGTCGAGGATGTGCCGGTGCTGGCGGCCAATGCGTTGAAGGATGCCTGCGGGCTGACCAATCCACGGGTGGCCAGCCAGGTGGAGATCGAGGCGATCTTCAAGGCGGCGTTTTAGACTGGTCGAGTCATCGCGGGGCAAGCCCGTTCCCACAAGAGCCGCGAGACCCGGCTCTTGTGGGACTTCCCCTCAGCGTTCGCGCATGAAGAACCCGGCCACATATTTGCGGAAGGTGTCCAGGCTCTTGAAGTCGGCGTAGCGCTTGAAGTTCTCGGTATCCGGCTCCGGCCCGATCGGTTGCTCCAGCAGCGATACCGACAGCACCCGGTCCTGGTCCGAGGTCAGCACCAGTTCATCCATCACCTGGCCGCCAATCACCGGACGGCGCATCAGCACCTTGACGCCCTTGCCGGCCATCCAGTCGATCAGCGACACCAGCGCCTTGAGTGGCTCGCGTTCTTCGTCGCGGTACACCGGGAACAGGTGCCCGCGCGACAGCACCGGCACGCTGGCGACGTGGATCAGTTCGTAGAAATGGCTGCCGGCGGTGGCCGGCGAGTACAGCGCCAGGGCCAGCAGTGGGCCGCTGGCGCGGTTGCCGCCCCAGTACTGGTGGTGGCCCTGGAAGTCGAATCCGTCCTCGCTGCGGTTGTTGAACAGCTTGCGCCCCTTGACCTGGTCCACGCAGTCGAGCAGCAGGCCATGCCGGCGGTGGTTGCCGAACACCGTGGCCTCGCGCAGGCGTGCCTTGAGCATCATCATGTGCTTCATGTCCAGGCGGGTTTCCAGGTAGTTGCTGGCAGGTACCCGCTCCAGCAGCGGGTAGCGGCTGGCGACAGTGCGCAGGTCGGCGAACTGTGCGGTGAGGTCCTTTTTCAGGTGGCTGGCGTAGACGTTCAGGCCACTGGCCTCGATCCAGGTCAGCAGCAGCGACAGCAGGCGCTGCTGCTCGCGGCGCTCGCCGGGCTCGCGTGACGTTGCGGGTGTTTCGCCGTCACTGGCGCGGCGATAGTCGCCGAGCAGGCGCAGTGGCGCATCCGGCGCCAGCCAGGCCGCTGGCGCGGCGCTTTCCTCGGTACGTTCGCCGGCCTCACGCTCATCCTTGCTGAACGGGCAGCCTGGGGTGTGCTCGGGAGTTTCGGGGTTGTTGCGCAGGAACAGGGTGCCGGTGCTGCCGTTCAACGAGACGTTGAGCACCGGCAGGGCATCCTTGCGGCAGTCGCAGGCCAGCCATTGGTTGGCGCTGCGTATTTTCATCAGCCATTGGTTGGCCTGCAGCAGGCGGGGGCCGGTGAGGGTGCCGTAGGCGAAGCCCACCAGCAATTCGTCCTCTGCCGGGGTCAGGCTGCGCACCAGGGCGCCGGATTTTTCGATGATTCGCATTGAGGGGCAGCTCCAAGCTACAAGCCCCAAGCTTCAGGCAAAGCGCGACGGCTTTCAACTCGAAGCTTGCAGCCTGGGGCCCGCCGCTCACTGGCCGCCGAACATTTTGGCGGCGCGGGCGCGGATTTCCTCGGGGCTGAGGTCTTCCTTGTGGGTGGAGACGAACCACAGGTTGTTGAACGGATCCTTCAGGGTGCCGCTGCGGTCGCCGTAGAACTGGTCCTGCACCTCGCGTACTGCTGTCGCGCCGGCGCGCAGGGCCTGGGCATAGACTTTGTCGCAATCCTCGACATACAGGTGCAGGCCGACTGCCGGCGTCTCGATGGTCTCGCTGGGCTTGAGGCCGCCCTCCATGTCGCAGGGCGAGCCGAGCATCAGCGAGGAGTCGCCGATTTTCAGTTCGGCATGGCCGATGCTGCCGTCAGGGCCTTCGAGGCGGAACATTTCCATGGCGCCGAAGGCGCTCTTGTAGAATTCGATGGCCTTGGCGGCGTCCTTGATGCCGAGGTATGGGGTCAGGCTGTGCTGGCCTTCGGGGATGGGCTTGGCTGCCATTTGCGTAATCTCCTTTCACGTGGGTGGGTTGCAACGCCTTGGTGATTAGAGTCGCTCATGAGCCTGGAAAATCGACACTTGCTTTATATCGATTCTCTATAAAAACAACGGGCCGCGTTGCTCCCCATCGCCGGCAAGCCGGCTCCCACAGGGATGGTGCTTGGCTTGAGGGCAGCGCGGTCGGTGTGGGAGCCGGCTTGCCGGCGATGGGCTGCGCAGCAGCCCCGATCAGGCGAATTGTTCAGAAGATGTAGTCGGTCGTAAGGAAGCTCGACTGCCGGTTGCGGATGATCTCGCTGATCAGTTCTTTGTTGGCTTGCTGGAACTTGGTCGCCACCAAGGTGCGGATGGAGAACACGCGCAATGCGTCATGCACCGACAAGGTCCCTTCGGCACTGTTCTTGCGGCCGTTGAACGGATAGGTATCCGGGCCGCGCTGGCATTGGGCGTTGAGGTTGATCCGGCCGACCTGGTTGGCGAAGGTATCGACCAGCGCGCCAATGGTCTGCGGGTCGTTGCCGAACAGGCTCAGCTGCTGGCCGTAGTCGGAATCGAGCACGTAGTCGATCACGCTCTGCAGGTCGCGGTAGGGAACCACGGGCACCAGGGGGCCGAATTGTTCCTCGTGATAGACGCGCATGTCCTGGCTGACCGGGTAGAGCAGCGCAGGGTAGAAGAACGAGCCGCGGCTCTGCCCACCGCCCTCGTTGAGCACCCGTGCGCCTTTGGCGGTGGCGTCGGCCACCAGGCCGTCGAGGTAGTCGAGCTTGCCGGGTTCCGGCAGCGGCGTCAGCGCCACGCCGGGCTCCCAGGGCATGCCGGGCTTGAGCGCGGCGAGCTTGCGCTGGAACTTGTCGAGGAATGCCTCGACCACGTCCTCGTGCACGAACAGGATCTTCAACGCGGTGCAACGCTGGCCGTTGAACGACAGGGCGCCGGTGACGGCCTCTTCGACGGCGTTGTCGAGGTCGACCTGGGGCAGGACGATGCCGGGGTTCTTGGCGTCCAGGCCCAGCGCCGCGCGCAGGCGGTGCGGGCGTGGGTGGAGCTTCTTCAGGTCGCTGGCGGCCTTGTGGGTGCCGATGAAGGCGAACACGTCGACCTTGCCGCTGGCCATCAGCGCGCTGACGGTCTCGCGGCCGCGCCCGTAGATGACGTTGATCACCCCAGGCGGGAAGCTGTCGCGGAAGGCTTCGAGCAATGGGCGGATCAGCAGCACGCCGAATTTGGCGGGCTTGAACACCACGGTGTTGCCCATGATCAGCGCCGGGATCAGCGTGGTGAAGGTTTCGTTGAGCGGGTAGTTGTATGGGCCCATGCACAGCGCAACGCCCAGCGGTGCGCGGCGGATCTGGCCAAGGGTGCCCTGCTCGAGCTCGAAGCGGCTGGAGCGACGGTCGAGGTCCTTGAGCGCCTCGATGGTGTCGACGATGTAGTCGCAGGTGCGGTCGAACTCCTTCTCCGAATCCTTGAGGTTCTTGCCGATCTCCCACATCAGCAGCTTGACCACCGCCGTGCGCTGCTCGCGCATGCGCGCCAGGAAAGTTTCGACATGCCCGATACGCTCGGCCACGCGCATGTTCGGCCAGGCGCCGCGGCCCTTGTCGTAGGCGGCCACGGCCGCGTCAAGCGCGGTGAGCGCCGTGTCGGCGTCAAGCAGGGGGGCACTGCCGAGGATGACCTGGCGCTCACTGTCGCCTTCCTTGAGCCAGACCGGGCTGCGCACGGTGGCGAGGGGGCCGGCCCAGTGCCGCAGTTCACCGTTGACCAGATAGTCGCGTTGTTCCAGGGGGGCGCCGAGGCGCCAGGCTTCGGGGATGTCCTCGAGGGCGGGAAACAGCGAGTCGAGCAGACGGTCCATGGGTACTGCACCTCTCAAATCCGGATGATGAAACGCTTCAGCTTGCGAGCATGCGCCGACCCTCGGGAAATTACCAGTCCGGCGCCGTCGTTGCCGATCACTCCTCGAATGGCGGCGGGAACGCCTCGGCCTCCAGCAGCCTCATTGCGCCGATCACCAGGCCATAATCCATGGCTCGCGGATCTGCAAAGGTGCGCAGCCGTTGCCACAGCCGTGCTTGATCGTAGTCTGGCAGATCCTGCAGTCCACGCAGCTCGCGACGATACTGCAGCGGCAGCGCGTTCCAGATGGCCCAGTCGTCGGCATCGGTGTCCTCCAGCATTTCCTCGTAGTCGCCGTCGGCAACCAGCAAGTCGACGCCGTGCTGATCGTAGTAGGCCTTGATCTGCTGGCTGACCCGCTCGCTGAGGTCCGCGCTTTCCAGCCACAGGTTCTGGGCCGCCACCCGCGATAGATGCAGGTCCTGCGGCAAGCTGGCGAAGCGGTTGTCACGCAGGTCGAAGACGGCGGGTCGCCAGTCTTCATCGCTGCGAATACCGCCGGGCCAATCGACAAGTTCGCAACTGTTGAGGTTGAGCACATCCAGCTCGCCCAAGCGGTTGAGGTCGGGGCTGCGGGCCAGCGGGTTGTGCGACAGGTCCAGCATTCGAAGCGCCTCGAGACGATCCAGGGCGGCTTGATTCGCGTCGTTCCAGACCAGATTGTTACCTTGCATATCAAGCCATTCCAACGTTCGCGCAGCGGCAATAGCTGGCAACTGCTCGAAGCCGCAACCGACCAGATGCAGACGTTGCAATCTTGGAAACCGTTCGAGAAACTCGGCAGGCAATTGGTTCAAACCGGGATTTGCGCCCAGGTCGACTCGCTCGATATGGGGGAAGCGGTCTGGCAGCGCCAGGGTCGCCAGGTCTTCGTTGGTCAGTGCCAGGTCGGTCAGGCTGATCTGGTGAATGGCAAGCCCTTCCTCCTCCGAGTACTCCGAGATCCGCTGCCAGTTGCTGACCAATCGTCGGGCGGCGGCATGCCGCGATGGGGCATTGCCAGCCCAGGCGCGCATCTGGCTGCGGAACTCCAGCAGCTGCTGTTCCAGATCCTCAAGTTGCCGTGCCGGATCCAGGCCGGCCTCGAGCCACTGGCTCAACTGTTCGTTGACCTGATGGTCCGCGGTCTCAGGGTACAGCTGTCGGTAGCGGCGAAAGAGCGCCCCGACTTCGATGCGGGGGGCCTCAGGCACCGGCGCCTCCATGCCGCCGCGTAACCGGCCGCGCTTGACCCATCCAGGCAAATGACTGCCCAGCAGGCGTCTGGCCATGGCGCGGTCGGCCATGATCAGGTCGTGAATCCGTTGGCGCAGTTCATCGGCGCCTTTGGTAGTCAGGCAAAGGGCTTGACGATCAACCGAGGACAACGCTTGCAAGATCGCCCGACACAGATCGTTGTCCTGGCGCAGCGCGACCGGTCGCTCGCCCAGGTAGGCTTCGTAACCGTCAGCCGACTTGAACACGGTGCAGGTACGACCGGCATTTTCCGCTCCGGCGGCAAGCAGCACCGGCCCCTGGGGGGATGCGGCGCGCAGCTCGAGACGCAGTTCACTCGGCCAGCCCGGCAGATCGGCCATGGCATTGATGATCAACCGTTCGCTGTGCCCGTTGGCCAGCTGGGGCATGTGCAGTCCTTCCAGTGCGGCTTGCTCGACGCCTTCACTGACCTTGGCCAGGCGCAGGCGCTCGAGTGTCGCGCGCAGCGCGGCGGGTGGAGGGTTGTTTGCCAGGTGCAGCTGGCGCAGGGCGGAGGTACCCAGGCCATTGGCCCTGGCCGCGCCTTCGAGCGCAACATCCGGCATGTGTTGCAGGCGGCCGTCCAGGCGCCGGACCAAGGTCGCCAGCGACCAGTCGCGGGGTTGCTCATGGCTGCCGCGCCAGGCGCCTGCGCCGTTATGTTCAAGGGACGGCTGGAAAGCGGCGCCGTCATCGGGGTGGACGATGCGCCATTGCGCCTGGCGCGTATCCAGGCGCTGCTCGTAGAGGTGTCCATCCATGCGGATGAAGTGGCGGCCCTGGTGCAGGAACTGCCCCTGTGCATTGGTCTCGAGCTCCTCCGGCAGCGCCACCGCACTGCGGTAGTCGGTCAGGTCGGGTCGCCACAGGCGTTGGCTGCCGTCATCGAGGGTGACCGGGTCGAGGCCTTCGAGCAAGGTGTTGCCCGCCAGATGCCTCATCGCCTTGCCCGCCAGGTGCAGGCCACCGAGAGCGGCCAGGTTGAGCGCCACTGACTTGAAGTGGCCAAAGGCCTCTGCGCGGTCGCCGACCTGCCAGGCTTCATAGCCCTCGTAGGCTTCATCCAGCAGTTGATACGCAATCACTGCCGTCATGATCGTGCCCAGCGCCGGGACGAACATCCCGGCGATCATCAGCATGTCGAGGCCTGCTTTTTCCCAGAGCGCCTTGCGTGCTTTGAGTGCACGTTCGTCGGCCTGTGCGCTGGGTACTGCCAGTTGCAGGGCTTCGTGCCTCAGACGCGCCACATGGTCGGCGTGGAGGAAATCGTACAGGCTGCCGTCGATCGGCACGGCGCACGCATGCAGGTCGCCATACGCGTTTTGGCGAAGCCGGCTGGCAAATTGGCCTTGCTGCTCGCGCGGCACGTAGTCCATGAAGGCTTGACGAAACGCTGCCTGTTGCAGATCTGCGCGTAGTTGCCGGTGCAGGGCATCGAGGTCGTCAAAGGCGCGCAGGCTGTCGGCCTGACCCGGTAGATAGAGCAGCACGCCGGTTGTACCAGTATCGATCAGGATCGCCTCGTGCAGGGTGATGCCGAACAGGTTCAGCTGACTGCAGGCCAGCGCCTTCCCATCGTCGAGCAACGTCTGTACCGCGTCCCGGCCTTTACCATCCAGCTGGTTGCGCACCCGTGCCAGATCTGCCGCCAGGCGCAGGCCGGCCTTATGAACGCGAACCGCCGCAGGGCGAACGAGCGGAAGCGTGAACAGGGCATCGAGATGGGCCTGGTAACGCTGGCCAATATCCAGTTCACGGCAGGTGGTGGCAAAGGCTGCTGGTGACAGGGCCAGTGGCTTGATCCGGATCTGCTCGCTGGGCAGCTCGATATCGACTTCGGTTTCGCTGTCGCCGAGCGTGGTCTTGCCGGTGACCAGGCCCTCGTTCACCTGCCAGTCGTCCTCCAGAGCGAGCGCGCTGTCGCGATCGAAGGTGATGTTTTCAGCGAAATTCTGCAGGGCGGCCTGCAGCAGGCTACGGGGTTCGTGATGGGTGGTGTAGACCTGGAAGGTATAGACCCGCTTGACCACAATCAGTGACGTGCTGCGAAGCGGCGTGCTCAAGCCGTGTCGCTTGTGCAGGCGCTCGGCGAGCAGGGGTTCGGCGAATTCGGTGATGTTCTTCAGGCCGCGCAGGTGCCTGGCCAGCGTGCGTTGGCTGCGCATCAGGCGAGCCTGGCTGGCCTTGACTGCTTCGCGCAGGTGTGGCGCGGCATTGGCGAACCAGGCCGCCTCGCTGTCGGGCAGACCCTGGGACGGCATGATGCCTTCGTGGAGCCGCTGCCAGTGTTCGGGCGTGGCTTCCCGCGCCCAGGCCGGCAGGCGGCGCTCAAGGATATGTTGGTGCGGGTTGGGGGTATTCGATGTCATGTCTGGCTCCTCGCAAAGCCCGCATCAGAGCAGTCGCGATGGCACCGACGGTGGTGCATATGCATCCCGGCCCGCGGGCTGGGGAAAAAGGCCTCAACATTGGCCGCGCAACGCCGATAACTGCTAAATCGACTGCCATCGCCTGCCTATGACCATTCCCCAGCATTCTCCTGAACCTACGCATCTGCCATCCGGCACCTTGCGGCACACGCTCAACCGCCTGTTGCCGGTCGGTCTTGCCCTGGTGGGCATCGGCCTTTCGGTCGCCCTGGGTCACCTCGACGCGCAGCGCGAGCGCAGTGAGCAACTGGGCAACCTGGCGGCCCACCTGGCGGGGATGCGGGGCGCGCTGGAGGCGCAGTTGGGCGCGGCGTTCGGCGAGGCCGAAGGCATCGCACAGCTGATCAGTGCCGACGGCGGCATCAGCCCCGCGCACTTCCATGGCATGGCCCGCGATGCCTTGCAGTCGGTGCCGTACATGCGCCATATCGCGCTGGCGCCGGGTGATGTGATCAGTGATGTCTACCCTTTGCCCGGCAACGAGCGGCTGATCGGGTTGGACTACCGGCAGCTGCCGGAGCAGTTTCCCCTGTTGCGCTCGGCCCGCGACCACGGCCATCCGGTGCTGGCCGGCCCGCTGCAGCTGTATCAGGGCGGGCGGGCGCTGATCTACCGGCGACCGGTGTTCGTCACCGGCAAGCGGGGTGTGCGGTTCTATTGGGGCAATGTGTCAATCGTTGCCGATATCGACCGTTTGCTGCTCACCGCCGGGGTGCGCCCGGACACCGAGTTCGAGCTGGCCGTGCGCGGGGGCGATGGCAAGGGCACCGAAGGCGCGCTGATCTGGGGCGACCCACGGCTGTTCGACGAGCCGCAGGTGAAGATGACGGTGGAGGTGCCGGGCGGCCTCTGGCAACTGGTCGCCGCGCCAAGGGGTGGCTGGTCGGGGCTGGACTTGTTCGGCTCGCCGCTGTTCCTGTTCGCGTTGAGCTGCACGGGTGTGTTCAGCCTGTTTGTCGCGCAGCTCAATCGCAAGCAGCGTCTGCTCGAACAACGCAATCGCGAGCTGCAGCGCTACCAGGCCCAGCTCGAACGCCTGGCCCACTACGACACCATCACCGGGTTGCCCAACCGCATCCTGTTCCAGCAGCAACTGAGCACTGCCATCTTGCAGGGCCATGGCCTGGCGGTGCTGATGCTCGACATCGACGGTTTCAAGCAGGTCAATGACAGCCTGGGGCACCCGATGGGCGACCTGCTGCTGCAGCAGGCGACCGCACGCTTCCTGCAGGAACTCGACAGCCAGGACCGGCTCTGCCGCCTGGGCGGCGACGAGTTCGTGTTCATGCTGCAAGGCGCCCAGGGGCAGGTGAACCAGCAGGTCCGCGCCTTGCTGCGCTGCCTGCAGCGGCCATTCGACCTCAATGGCAACGCCGCCCTGGTAACTGGCAGCATTGGCCTGGCCTGGTGCCCGCAGCATGGCGAGGACGCCGACAGCCTGTTGCGCCATGCCGACACCGCCATGTACGCCGCCAAGGAGGCCGGCCGCGATGCCTGGCGGCCTTATCACCCGGACATGACCGAGCGCCTGCAGCAGCGCCTGGAATTGGAGCGCAATCTGCGCCGGGCGCTGGAGCACAACGAGTTCGAGCTGTGGTACCAGCCCAAGGTTGACCTGTTCAGCGGGCAGTTGGAGGGCGTCGAGGCGCTGTTGCGCTGGCGCGACCCGGAGCATGGCCTGATCTCGCCCGGTGAGTTCATCCCCTTGGCCGAGCGCACCGGGTTGATCATCCCGCTCGGCGAGCGGGTGCTGGAACTTGCCTGCGCCCAGTTGGCCGAATGGCGCGCCAGTGATGGCCTGCCCGGGCCGCTGGCGATCAACGTAGCGGCCCTGCAGATCGAGCGCAGCGACTATGTGACCAGCCTCGCCTCGGCGCTGGAGCGCCACGGCCTGCCGGCCAACCTGCTGGAGGTGGAAATCACCGAGAGCCTGCTGATGGAAAGCCAGCAGCAAGCCTGCGCGGTGCTGGCGCAATTGCAGGCCATGGGCGTGGCCACGGCGGTGGACGACTTCGGTACCGGTTATTCGTCACTGGCCTATCTGCGCGCGTTGCCGATCGACCACCTGAAGATTGACCGGGCCTTCATCAAGGACCTGCCCGCAGACGACGACGCGGTGGCCATCGCCAGGGCGATCATCGATCTCGGGCATGCCCTGGGGTTTCGCATCACCGCCGAAGGCATCGAGACTCAGGAGCAGTACGATTTCCTGCGCCACGCCGGTTGCGACCAGGGGCAGGGTTTTTTGCTCGGGCGGCCGATGCCGGCCGAGGCACTGCGCGGCTGGCTGGCCGACAACCAGGAGCGCCGGCATCGGCCGCCGGGGCGCTAGCGGGTGGGCTTTCAGCCCATCTCCTGGATGCCCAGGCTCGCATACCCCACCCGTGGCACCTGCCCCAGGCGCTGCTCGACCAACGCCAGCAGCGATTCGCCGCTGGCCAGGTAGGCATCGCCGAAATCGTGCCCGCCCAGCGCGCTGGGATGGGCGACTACCTCCAGCACGCCGTGTGCGGGGGCCAACCCGGCCTTGAGGTCGGCCGGGGTGCAGACGAAGTCGGCGGTGCTTCCGGCGAGCTGGCGCAGGCGCCGGTTGAGCAGGCTCTTGAACATGCGCTTGGCCGGCCCGATGTTGTGCCCCACATTGCGTGCCAGGCGAATCGGCACCCCCTGGGCGCGGGCGAAGCGGGCGACGATGACGCCCACCGGCCAGATGTTGTGCACGTGCTGGTGCGAGTCCAGGTGGCTGGGCATCAGGCCGTGA
The DNA here is from genome assembly GCF_058783825.1 of Pseudomonas sp. FW305-96. Taxonomy (NCBI): domain Bacteria; kingdom Pseudomonadati; phylum Pseudomonadota; class Gammaproteobacteria; order Pseudomonadales; family Pseudomonadaceae; genus Pseudomonas; species Pseudomonas sp. FW305-96. The sequence goes on along the minus strand of NZ_JBYSYW010000005.1, from coordinate 49,455 downwards.
TCCAGGCAGTGTTTCCACTGGGCCTCCAGTTCCGCTTCCACGGCGGCCCGCTCGCGCCGCGACAGGTGCAGGGTGCGTTGCTTCAGGCGCAGGTCGAACTCGCCATGGGGCGTGCAGAAGCGCGGCTCGGCGAGGATCGCCTGGCTCAGCGGGCGGCCGTAGGTGAGGTTGAAGTGCAACCCCACCCGTCCCTTGAGCGCCGGCTGCTGGGCCAGCATGCAGGCGGTGGCGAAGGCCGGCATGTTGGCCATGGCCGTGGCCGAGCTGATCAGCCCGGCCTGGAAGGCATGCAGGATGACTGCGTTGGTGTGGGCGCTGAGGCCGAAATCGTCAGCGTTGACTATGACCTGGGATGGCATCCGGGCGCTCCTGTGGCGGGGTGGGGGCGACAACATCGGCTTCCTGGCGCGGCGAGCGTCTGCGCAGGCGTGGCTTGAACCAGTGCCAGCAGCGTAGCGCCAGACCCAGCAGCACGCCGTCGGGGCGCCAGCTGTAGCTGCTCAGGCGCCACTGTTCGACCTGGCCGGTCATGCGCTCGTGCAACTGGTGGCTGGAGTTGTCCAGGCTGACCCGCGAAGCGTCGACCCACTTCCAGTCTTCCTCCAGGCCCCAGTGAATCCATTCCTCCAACAGCACGCGGCCACTGCCCAGGTCGCGGTACTCAGGAACGAAGGCCAGGTTGTAGTCGTACACCCGGCCGCGCTCCAGCAGGCCCAGGCGGTAACTGATGCAGCGCCCGTCCAGTTCCAGCAGCACCAGGCACACCAGGCCTTCTCCGGCCAGGGCGGTGAAGGCCTGGTACATCCATGGGCGACGCTGGGGGCCGGAGAAGATGCCGACCTCGTCGTCGCCTTTCCAGCTGGTCGCTTCGACGGCGCTGATGGCGTCGAGCAGTTCACCCATGTTCTCGGGAGTGGCCACGACCCGGCGCACGCTGGCACCGCAGGCCTTGATGCGTTTGCGCGCGCGGCGCAGCTTGTAGCGTGGGTCGCCGCTGACCTCCTGGCGGTCCTGTTCGTTGATGCGGTGCACCGGCACCCGGCAGGTCAGGCGCTGCTGCCAGGTGGAGCTGGCGCCGGCCCACTGGCGCAGCCAGCCATCGTGCTCGGCGCTGTCCGGTACTTCACTCAACTGCAGCAAGGCATGCGGTAGCCGCTTGCGTATGGCCTGCAGGACCTGGTCGGCATATAGCGCCGGCAGGTCGATGAGCAGGGCGATGCGGTCGCTCAGCGGGTATCCCAGGTGGCGCACCACCGGGGCGAACAGCGGGCCGAACGGTTCGCGGGCACGGATCAGCGGCAGGCACAGGCACAGGCGTTCGTCCTGGTAGCCGAGCAGGACCTGCAGCCGCTGGCCTGGCAGCAGGGCTGACTCGGCGGCGCGCAGCCAGCCGAGGTGGTTGAACGGCGTGCTGTCGGGCAGGCGCCTGCGCAGCGCCTCGTAGTCGGCGGCGGGAAAGTCGCCGGCGCGCAGCGAGGCGCACCATTTCAGTTGCAGGCCCATGGGGGTCAGCCCGCCGTGGCCGAGGAGGCCGGAGCCTCCGGCTTGCGCAACGGCTCGAGTCGCGAGGCGGTGTAGCGGCTTTCGCGGAAGAACTTCCAGCGGCCAAACAGGCAGTACACGTTCATGATCCGTCCTTGTTCCTGATAACCCATGCGCAGGTGCAGCTTGAGCGCCGGAATATTGTGCTGCTCGCACACGTCCACCACCTTGGTGCAGCCCTGGGCGGCCATGGCCTTCCACAGTTCCAGCTGCAGGTCCACCGACAGCTCGGTACCCCAGTATTTGCGGATCAGCTCGCCGCCGAACTCGAAGAACTCCCCCGGCCCGACCGGGAACCAGCAACCGTAGTAGTGACGGTCGTGGTAATGGCGGCTGCTGCCCCAGATGAATGCCACGGCGTCGTTGTCGTCGTCGAGGAACATCAACCCGGTATGGCCCTCGGCGGCCAGCTCGCGCATGGTCTCGACGCGGTCGCCGAAGTGGCGGGCGAAGGCGCGCACGTTATGCACGGTGATGTGCTCGACCCGCAAGGTGCCGTAGGGCTTGAGCCGGTGCGGCGGCACCGGGCTGACCAGGTCGCGCTCCATCCACAACAGTTCCCAATGATAGAAGACGTAATGCCGGAAGGCGCTACGGCAGGTGGCTCGCAGTCCCTTGCGCTTGATGCGGTCCTGGATCTTGGTGAATGCAGTCATCGTGCCTCCTGGGCATGGCTGATCGAGGTGCGTCTCATGACGCGCTCCAGGTCAGGGCGAATACGGTCTGCCCTGGCAGTTGAAAATGGATCTGGCCATCGGTGCAGCTGAAGCTGGCGCGGCGGCTCTGGTTGTCGGGGCCGAACAGTTCGAGCTGGCCGCTGGGGCAGCCGCCGAGGGTCAGTGCCACCTGCTGCAGGCGCTCGGCCTTGTTCACCCCCAGCAGGCTGCGCTGGTGCTGGCGGGCCATGGCCAGGGCATCGACCTCGAAGGCGTCGTTGTCCAGGGCCAGCACCTGGTCCAGCCAGTGGCGCTGGATGAACTGCTGGGCCAGGCCTACCGGCTTGAGTTCGTAGCGCTGACCGCCGGCATCGCGCAGCATGCCCTTGGGCCATTCGGGCTCGTCGGCGACATGGAACCAGTTGAGCATGTCGAGCAGGCCGTCACTGGCGGCGTTGATCACCACCGAGGCCCACCACAAGCCGGCGTAGTGGGTGTTCTGCTCGTAGGGGCTCAGGCTCGAGCCGCTGGACAGGTTGGTCTGGTCCAGCAGCAGCGCCTTGCGCGGCCGGCCTTGGCCATCCAGGCCCACCAGCGCGGCAGCCTGGCGCACGCTGTCGCGGTAGCTGCGGGTGGCGAGCAGGTCGCGGACCATCCATTCGTGCCAGGCCAGGGCGTCGATCTGCGCGCCTTGCTCGGCCAGCAGGCGCCGCGCCCAGTCGATGCCGCGGCGCTGCTTGCCGTCGTCGGTAAAAGGCCCGCCGAGCAGGCGCGAGGAGGCCGGCATGGCGATGCGCACGCCGGCCTCGTGGGCACCGGGATACTCGCGCACGCGTTTGGCCATGGCCTGGAAGAAATCGCGGTAGCTGGCGTAGTCGCGGTAGTTGAGATTCGGCTCGTCGGCGAAGGCCAGGTAGTGAGTGCCCTTGCCGCCCAGGGCCTTGGTCGCCTCGAGCCAGGCGTCCAGCCCGTCCGTGCTGGTACGGTCGCTGCGCAGGTCGGCGACCCGGGCGCTGCCGGCCAGCAGGGTGATGTCCTGGAGAATGCCGAAGCGCTGCTGGTAGAGCTTGCGCCAGGCGTTTTCGAAGTCCGGCTGGCGTTGCAGTACGTCGACGAAACTGTAGAAGCCGGCGGCCTGGGGGCGCAGGGCATCCAGCGCGGCGAAGCTCGAGGCTGGTGGCAGCACGTAGGGCAGGGCGACGCCCAGCCGTGGGGTGGGGCCGAGGACCTTGTCACCCAAGGCAAGGGTTACCTGGCCCGGCAGTTGTGGCAGCTCGCCCAGGTCGGCGGCGCGCTGGGCGAACAGGTTGGCGCTGCCGTCGAGCCAGAACGCCGCCTTGCCGCTGCCCTGCAGGCCCAGTCGCCAGATCTCGTCACGGCCGCTGGCGGGCAGCGCCTGTTGATCGAAGCGCCAGTAGGCACGGTAGGGCTTGAGTGGTAGCTGAATGCGCCGGCCATCGCTCAGGCGTTCGGCGAACAGGCCATGCACGCCGCCGTGGTGCTTGCCGGCCAATACCGCCTGCTCGCCGGCCTTGACCCGGAAATACAGGGTAACGCCTGGCCCGACTTCAGCGCTGAAGTGCACCTTTGCCGGGGCGAACAGCGCGCGGGTGCTGTTGTCGTGCTGGATGCGATAGTCACGGAAGCTGTAGCCGGGCACCTCCAGGCGATAAGCGCCGCCGCCCGCCGCCAACGGCCAGCGTTGCTCGCCGCGCACCTGCGCGGCTTCGATCCGCCGGTTGCCGGCCAGGCGGCCCTGGCCGTCCAGCAGGTACAGACGCTCGGCGTTGGCATCGGCCTGCCAGGCGGGCTGCCACTGGATACGCAGTTCGTCGGCGCGGTCGGGGAGCAGGTACAGGCTGCCGTCGCGGATGTCCGCCCACTGCACCGGCGCGGCGAACACGCCCTGCGCCAAGAGCGCGCCGCACAGCAAGGCGGCCTTCATGCCGCCCTCCGTTGCAGCATCTGGCGCAGCGGCGTCAGGTCGGCGGGCAGGATGATCAGGGTCTGGCCCAGCGGCACGCCGCTGAGGCGGCAGTACAGCACCAGCATCGTCACGGTGACCGTCAGGTAGGCGATGGACGAAGCCGCGGCCGCGCCGACGATACCCCAGGCCGGAATGAGGAAGATGTTGAGCACCAGGTTCAGCGCGGCACCAGCGCCCATCATCAACGACACCGTGCCGGGACGGTTCTTGCCTAGCAGGTCCAGGCGCAGGATGCTGGCATAGCACAGTCCCAGCAGGCCCGGCAGCAACGCCAGCAGGGCCGGGTAGGCCGGGGCGTAGTCGGCGCCGAACAAGGTGACGATCAGCCAGTGGCCGATCAGCGCCATGCCCAGGCAGGCGCCGAGCATCACCGTGGCGGTCAGGCGCAGGGCCAGGGGAGTGATGCGCTCCATGCCGGCATCCTGCTGCAGCAGGCGCTTCATCAGCGGTGTGGTCACCGCCTCGGGGACGATCAGCAGCAGTTCGGCGGCGGCGCTGGCCATGGCGTAGTGGCCCAGGGCGGTGCTGCCGAGCAGCGCGCCGATGAACAGGTAGTCCGAGCGCAGGATCAACTGCTGGAACAACAGGTCGGGGTGGCTCTTGGCGCTGTAGCTGAGCAACTCACGCTGGCCACTGCGGTCCCAGCGCAGCGCCAGCGGGTGCTGGCGGCGCAGCCACCACAGGCCCAGCGCCAGGACCAGGGCGATGCCGCACAGCCAGCTGATCAGCGCCGCTTCCAGCGCCTCGTCTCGCCACATCCAGAACAGCCCGAGGAACAGCAGCAGCGGCGCCAGCGACTCGGTCAGGCGCAGGGCGTTGAAGGCGCCGACGCCGCCGCTGGCGTTGTGCAGGGTCAGCAGGCCGCTCTTGAGCACGGTCATCGGCACCGCCAGCAGCAACAGCCAGGCCAGCAGGCCCAGTTGCATGGTGACTTCCAGGTTGGCGCCGAACTCGCGCACCAGGAACACGCAGGCCAGGGTCAGCACGCCGGCCAGCAGGCAACCGTAGACCAGCACCTGGGTCAGCAGCAGGCCCATGTCGCGCTGCTTGGCCGCCTGGTAGCCGACCGCGCTGTTCAGGCCGCCGCTGGTGGCGGCGCTGATCAGGTCGGGCAGGGTACTGAGCAGGGCGAACAGGCCGCGCTCGCTCGGCCCGAGGATGCGCGCCAGCAGCACGTTGCGCAGCAGGCGCAGGGCGATCATCGCAAGCTTGGTGCCCATGCTCAGCGCCAGGTGGCGCAGGTAGCTGTTGCGGTTCATCAGCGTTCTCCACGACTGATGCGCCAGGCCAGCAGCGAGGGCCGGCTGGCATTGCGCTGGCTGACGCCGATGCGCGGCAGGGCCAGCGGATCGTCATGACCCTGGCAGATGCCCGGGCGAGTGCTCAGGGCGTAGGGGTAGCGATGCGCGGCGACCTGGGCCCGCACGCGCTCGTCGTGGTCGCCGTTGGGGTAGCAGTACACCGGCAGCGGTGCGCGGCAGCCTTCTTTGAGTGCCGCATGGCTGCGGGTCAGTTCTTCATTGAGGCGATGGTCGTCCAGGTAGGGCAGCAGGGCATGGCTGGCGCCATGCGGGCCGAAACGCACCAGGCCTGAGTCCTCCAGGGCGCGCACCTGCTGCCAGTCCATGGCTTGGGGCAGCGACTCTGTCGGGCAGGCGTCGGTCAGCACGTGCAGGGCCTGGGGGCTCAGGCTCTTGAGGGTCTGCAGGTAGCGCGCCAGCACCAGGCTGCGGGCCTTGCTGTGGTCGTGCATGAAGTAGGCCGCCGGCAACGGTCGGCCGAGTTTGCGCAGGCGTTCGATCAGTTGCCGCCGGGCCTCTTCGCCATGGCTGCCCCACAGTGTCTCGCCGACGCTTTCCCACCAGAAGCGCTGGCGGCTGCCGATGTAGTCGGTGGACAGGAAGATGCTTGCCGGCACCTGGTGACGCTGCAGCAGCGGGAAGGCGTTGACGGCGTTGTCGCGCCAGCCGTCGTCGAAGGTCAGGGCTACCTTGGGGCGGCAGTCGGCGCGGGGTTCCTCGTGGCTCTGCAGCAGGTCCATGAGGCTGACGCAATCGAAATGCCGGGGCAGCCAGCGCAGCAAGCCCTCGAAGGCCCGCGGGCCGACGCAAAGCTCGTTGCGGTGGGGCAGCGCGGCGCTGGCGTCATCGGCCAGCACCCGGTGCAGCATGAGGATCACCCCGGCGCCACGCAGCTCGGCGCGTCCGCGTGGCGAGTTGAAATAGAACCAGCCGCTGGCCTGCTTGATGTGGGTCTTGATCGGCATGTCCGTCGCTCATCGATTCTGGTCGGGGTTCCATTGGCTGTAGCTGTGCCCGCGCAGGAACTGCCACAGGCCCACGCTCATGCCGGCGAGGGTGACCAGCACGAAGGCGGCCAGGCGGAACGGGCGGGGCAAGCGCCGGCGGGCGTCGAGCAGGCCGGCGATGGCGGCGGTGTAGCCGAGCAGTTGCAGGGCCAGGGTCAGGCGGTAGAAACCGGGCTCGGCGGCCAGCCACAGGTTGGCCAGCAACAGCGGCAGCAGCAGTACCGGGGCCAGGCGGCGGATCAGCTTGTGGCTGATCAGGGCGATGGCGTACAGGCCGTGGCGCGCCGGATTGAGCAGCTCGCGGCGGGCGGCCAGGCTCAGCAGGCCACCGACGGTGACGCGCTGGCGGCGGCGGAACTGCTTGTCGGCCTCGTCGACGCCCTGATCGAGCACCACCGCCTCGGGCACATAGACGATGCGCAGGCCTGCGGCCGGCGCGCAGGTGCTGATGAAGAAGTCGTCGTTGACCTGTTTCGGGATTGGCTGGTACAGCCCCCGGCGCAGGGCCAGCAGGGCGCCGTCGGCCGAGACCATGCAGCCGGTGCGGTTCTCCACCTTGCGCACCCAGGCTTCGTAGTGGCGGTACAGGCTGTCGCCGATGCTCAGGCCCTTGCCCGGGTCGGGAATGATCATATGCCCTGCAGTGCCGCCGACCTGCGCGTCGGCGAAGGGTGCGAGCAGCAGGCCGAGGGTGTCGGTCGACCACTGGTTATCGGCGTCGGTGAACACCAGCAGGTCGCCCGTGCACACCTGCACGGCACTGTTCAACGCACCGGCCTTGCCCAGGCGTGGCAGGTCCAGCACCTGCACCCGGAGGTCGCCCAGACCACGGGCCAAGGCCACGGTGCGGTCGCTGGAGCCGTCGCTGGCCACCACCACCTGCAGCTCCGCGGCTGCGTAGTCCTGGCCGAGCACGCTGACAAGCTTGGCTTCGATATGCCGCTCTTCGTTGTGCGCGGCGATCACCACACTGACCCGTTGCGCGGGCAACGGCATGGCGGTGCGACGGGCGAAGAACGGCGCAGCCAGGGTCAGCAGCAGCGGGTAGCCGACCCAGGCGTACAACGGCAGCAGCAGGCATAGCCAGAAAATGAACTCAGCCACGGGCGGGCCTCCTTGCGGTGCGGTTGAACAGGCTGAGGATGAAGGCGGCGCCGGCCAGGTGCAGGCGCAGCCAGTGCAGGCCCCAGAGTTGCAGCGTGAGCAGCGGGTCGCGGTGCCTGCGGCTCTGGCGCAGGCTCAGCAGCAGCGCGGGCAGGGCGCTGACCAGCAGGAAGAACAGCGCGACATGAGGGAAGCCGTCGAGCAGCGCCGACAGGGCAACGGCATCCAGCACCCAGGCGCCCACCGAGAGCATCGGAAAACGCAGCAGGCGCAGGCTCACGCCATGGCTGCGCAGCAATTGCAGGTGGCTGCCCTGGCGCCACATCTCCTTGCCCAGCCACTCGCGCCAGTTGGCTTCATAACCCCAGTGCAGCACCGCAGGTTCGCGCAGCACGCGAAGGCGCGCGCCGGCTTCATGCAGGCGCAGGGTGAGGTCCTTGTCCTCGCCGGTGCGCAGGCGCTCATCGAAACCGCCGACCTGCTCGAACCAGTGGCGCCGCATCAACAAGTTGGGGGTGGGCAGCCAGGTGCAGTCCTGCACTGTCTGCCCGGTGCGCAGGGTTCGCCGTTGCCAGGCCTGGGCGAACCAGGGCGCGTGGCGCGGGGTGTCGCAGTCCAGGGCGAAGACATCGCCTTCGCCTCGGCGTTGCAGGTCCAGCAGCAGGTCCAGCCAGTGTTCCGGGACCTCGATGTCGGCATCGAGGAAGGCCAGCCAGTCGCCTTGACTGGCGTTCACGCCGGCATTGCGCAGGGCGCCGATGGCCACGCCCGGCAGGCTCAGCACCTGGGCACCGTGGGCGCGGGCGATCGCCGGGCCGTCGTCACTGGAGCCGTTGTCCACCACGATCAGCTCGCAGGCCAGCCCGGCTGCGCTGGCCGAGCGCCGGGCGGCATCGAGGGTGCGGCCGATATGGCGGGCTTCGTTGAACATCGGGATGACGATACTCACCCGGCTCATCGGGCCACCTCCACGGGCTGCTGCTCACGCGCCTGGCCAAGCAGCACGCTGGACAGCGCCAGCATCAGCCACAGGTACTTGTGGCTCGGGGCGCTGAGGAACATCAGGAACAGGCCGATGGCGAGCATGCTCATGGTCAGGTGGGTCATCAGGTCGGCGCGGTCCGGGTCGCCGGCCGCGCGGAAGGCGGCGCGGGCCTGCCAGAAGTTGCGCAGGGCCAGGGCAATCATGCCGACGAACAGCAGGCCCGCCGGCAGGCCGACCTCGCTGAACAGCTCCAGGTAGGTGTTGTGAGCGCGGCGGTAGAGGTCGGTGGTCTTGCTGTTGACCGGGGCGAAGGCCTTGGAGAAACCAGTGTCGGCATAGTGCAGCGGGAAGGTGCCGGGGCCGGTACCGAGCAGCGGGCTGTGGCTGATCATTTCCTTGCCCACCACCAGGTAGGAGGCGCGCCGGCCCAGCGATTCGTCCTGGTGGGCGTTGACCCCGGACTTGAGCAGCATCAGCGACTGGATGCGCTCGGCGTAGCCGGCGGGCATCAAGGCCACGCCCAGGGGTAGGACAATGGCCAGGCCAAGCATGGCGAAGCCCAGGTGGCGCGGGCGGATGCGCGTCAGCTGTTCGCGGTAGTTGTGCAGCACGATGCCCAGGCTGATCAGCAATACCACCAGCCCCGAGCGCGACTCGGTCTTGGTCATGCCCACCAGCAGCAACACGCAGCAACCGGCCCAGAACAACTTGACCGGGATCTGCCGCGCCTTGATCGCCAGCCACAGCCCCAGGGGCATGGCGATGGTGATCAGCAGGGCGAAGGCGTTGGGGTCGAGCATGGCCGAGGCGCGGCCCTGCTCCTGGTATTTGCTGGAGAAGATCGCGAACAGGCAGGTTACGCACACGCTGACGGTGATCAGCCGCGCCAGCAGCGGCAGGTTGAGGTCGCGACCGACCAGCAAGGTAATGACGAACACCACCAGGCCCACCAGCAACTCACGCAGGTGTCCGCCCGACAGGGCCACGTCGTCGCTGGCCCACAGGCTCAGCAGGTACAGGGCCATGAACGGCAGCAACAGGCGCCATTGATTGCTGCGCAGGCGCTCGCCGGGAAGTTGGCGCACTGCCAGTTGCAGGCTGAGGATCAGTACCAGGCCGATGCCCACCAGCTTGGCGCCGGACACCAGGCCGTCCTTGAGCAGCCCCTCCAGCGGCACCAGGGTGGCGATCGCCAGCAGGCCCCAGGCCGGTTTGCGGTACAGCACCAGCACGCCGGCCAGGCCGATCACGCCACCGGGCGCCAGGAACGGGTAGGGGCTGGCCAAGAGACCCAGGCTCAGCAAGGCCACCAGGGCCACCAGCGACAGGGGAATGATCATGCGACAACCTCCTCGGTCGTGCCTCGATACACCTGGGCCCAGCGTTGTGCCAGGGTTGGCAGGTGGTAGCGTTGACGTTGAGTCTGGCGAGCCCGGGCAACCAGTTCGTCGGCCTGCTCGGGGTCTTGCAGCAGCGCTTCGAGATGCTCGCCCAGTTCTGTCGTGGCCAAGGGACGGGCGAGCAGGCCGTTGTGGCCGTGCTCGATGACGTCGGGGATGCCGCCCACACCGAAGGCCACCACCGGCACGCCATCCTGCATGGCTTCCAGCAGGATCATCGGCGTGCCTTCGGTGCGCGAGCTGATGACCAGGGCATCCAGCCGTTTCATCCAGCCGCGCATGTCGCGCTGGAAGCCCGGCAGGGTGATGCGCTCGCCCAGACCGGCAGCGTCGATGCGCTGTTGCAAGGCATCGCGTTCAGGGCCTTCGCCAAGCATCACGGCGTGGACCCGCGGTTGGCGTTGACACACCGGGATCAACGTGTCGAGGAACAGGTCGGGGCCTTTTTCGCTGGACAGCCGGCCAACGTAGGCGGCTAGCCAGGGGGCGCCGCCTGGCTGTGCTGCTCCCAGGCCATCCTTTGCCTGCGTTTCACAAATCTCGGGCAGCCCATTTGGAATCACCTGCAGCTTGGCCGCTGGCACCCCGGCATCGCGATGGATACGGGCAATGCTCTCGGCCACGCACACCACCGTGTCCACCGTCGGCGTGCGGCACAACTGCAGGCTCAGCCAGGTGTAGAAACGCTGTTTGCGGCTGCGCGGGGTAAAGCCATGCTGGGTGCTGACCATCGGCAGGCGCCACAGCGTGGCGCCGATCCAGCCGAACAGCTGGCCCTTGAAGTTATGACTGTTGACCAGTGGACGTTCGCCGCGCTGCGCGCCGAGTACCTTGAGCACCGCCCCCAGCCCGTGGCAGGTGTCGCACTCGACACCCGCCTCGCGAAAGCGCGCCACCAGGTCCGCCGGGGCATCGAGGAACAGCACCCGATGCCGGCCGGGGGTGGCCTGGCAGTGGTCCAGGAGCATGCGCTCGGCGCCATAGAACCCGCCGCTGCTCAGCAGGTGCAGGATCGGCCGGCCGGCGTGCAGCGCGGCGTTCAATTGCGCACCCAGTGCCACAGGCGTGGCAGCGACCAGCTCTTGTGCGGGTTGGGCAGCGCCGGGGTCTGGTCGTTGATCACCAGCAGTACTGGCAGGCCCAGCTCGTGGCTGATCTGCGCCGGATGCTTGAAGCGGTGGTCGAAGAACTCCCTGACGTAGACCACGGCAATTGCCAGCAGCAGGCCGGTGACCAGGCCGAACGGAATGATCAGGCCAGGTTTCGGGAAGCTCGCCGCGGTGGGTTCGTAGGGGGCGCTGAGGATGCGCGCGTTGGACTGGCTGCCATCGAGCAGGCCCTGGCCACGGCTTTCCTCGTAGCGCTGGGCGTAGGTGGAGAAGGCCTTGTGCAGGGCATCGATCTCGGTGTCCAGCTGCCGGGTCTTGCTCTGGGTCTCGCGCAACTGGAGGATGCGCTTGCTGTAGTCGGCGATGCGCTGGGTCTTCTGCTCGATCACCTGCTGGGTCACGGCCAGGTCCTGCTGGCGTTCACGGATGCGGTTCTCGACGATCTTGAGGAACTGCGCGCGCAACTGGGCAATCTGCTGGCGGGCCATGACCATCTGGTCGGAGCCTGGCTGGAACACCGTGGCGTCACCGTTGTAGCGGGCCAGCTGGGTGGTCAGCTGCTCGCCGAGCTGCTTGATCTCGCGGTCTTCGAAGGCGACGTTGTCGACCGTGGTGGTGAAGGTGTAGGGGAAAGCGTAGTCGGCCATCTTCGCCTTGTTGGCCGCGGCCAGGCTGCTTTGCAGGTAGTCCAGCCACTTCTGGTTCTGCAGCTGGCGGTCACGTTGCAGGTTGAGCGCCTGCTCTTCGGTGTTGATGGCGTTGAGGCGGAAGGTGATCTCCTCCTTCGGATCCGACGAGCCGATGGCGGTGAGCAGGCCCAGGCGCTGGCTTTCCAGGTCGCCCAGGCGGGCCTGGTAGTGCAGCTTCTTCTGCTCGTAGAAGGCTTCGGGCAGTTCATTGGACTGCAGGTCCTGGCGGTTGGCCAGGAAGTTCTCCAGCAGGCGGCTGACGAACAGCGTGCCCAGCTTCGCGTCATTGGCGCTGTAGGTGATGGAAATCACGTTGGAGCCGGGCAGGGTCTCGACCTTGAGGTCCTTGACGGCCTGGTCGGTGAGGGTGTCGAGCTGGGTGTCGCGATCGTCCGCCACGCTATTGCCGAACAGCCGGTGCAGGGGCTCGATCACTGCATGACGCAGCGGGTCGAGCACGGTGCGCCGCAGCAGGCCGGGCTCGTCCGGATAGTGGCCTTCCTTGCGCAGCTCGCCGATGGTCTGGCGGATCAGGGTTGGCGAGCGCAGGATGTTGCTCTCGGTCTCCATGTCGGCCAGCGACGGCGGGATGAACTGGTCGGCCTGCTGGCTGAGCGCCGAGGTGGTGTCGCTCTGCGAGAGCTTCTTGGACTGCACGATGACTTCGGCGGTGATGTCGTAGCTCTGCTTGAGCACCAGCGGCAACAGCACGGCGATCACCGCGAACACCAGGAACACCCGTTTCACCAACTGGCGGTTGGCGAAGAAGATGCGGAAGAACTCATGTACGTAGTTTTCTTTCGGTTGCGTGGTCATGGTCCGTCCCCCGGTCAGTCGTCGCTTTCTTTATTGTCGACGCGGTAGCTGAAGCTGAAGCCGAAGCCCTGGAACAGCACCACGTCGGCCAACTGCCGGGACAGCTCGGCGGCGCTGGCCAGCTTGGTCTTGGGCACGTAGAGCATGTCTTCGGGCTGCAGGTAGGCGAGTTTCTGGCTGCCGCCGGAGAGCGCCTGGTCGACGTCGTAGTTGACCGCATGCACGGTGTTGCCCTCGCGACGCATGATCACCACCGAACCGAGCTTGGCCTTGAGGGTCGGGCCGCGGGCCAGGGTCAGCGCCTCGAGCACGGAGATCGGGCGGCGGATCTGGAAGGCGCCGGGCTGGCCGACTTCGCCGAGCACGTAGATCTCGTTGGCGGCGGTGGACTTGAGCAGCACATCCACGCTCATGCGCCCTGGCAACGTGGCGTAGCGCTCGTTGAGGTAGTCGCGCAGCTGGTTGACGGTCATGCCCTGCAGCGGCACCGAGCCGATTTCCGGGAAGGTGGCGCGGCCGTCGTTGCCCACGGTGATGTCGCGGCTCATGCCGGTGCCGGGGTGGCTGAGGGCGTTCTTCAGGTTGACCTCGTCGGTCATCGGGCTCACCACCCGCACGGTGACCTGGTCACGGTTGGGCTTGAACACCCGCTTGTCCTGGTAGGCCTGGCGGATGGCGCTCTCGGCTTCGCCGGGGGTCATGCCCTCGACGCGCACCGCGGCGTTGGTGCTGGGCAGGGTGATGGTGCCGTCGGGCTGCACCAGCTGGTTGCCGTTCAGGCCGCTGGCGGCCATGAAGTTCAGGTCCAGGGTGTCGCCGGACTGGATCCGGTAGGCCCCGGCCGAGCGGTTGCTGACATGGAAAATCACTTCCAGCACGTCCTGCGGGCGTAGTACCTGTTCGCGGCGGGCGACTTCAGTGGCCTGGCTTTCGGCGGGAGGCGCGGTGAGGATCTGCACCGGCATCTCGCGGTTTTCCTGGCTGGCGCAGCCGGCCAGGGCCAGTACGCACAGGGCAATCGAGGGATATCTCATGGCGTTCATCCTGTGCGGCCTCTCAGAGATTTTCGTACAACCACTTGGGCATGTAGTACTTGCGCTTGTTGAACACGCTGCCGATCAATCGCGCGCCGGCCTGGGTCAGGCGCTGGCTGGCGGCCTGGGCGACTTCCCAGCGGGTTTCCTCGGCGCACACGACCAGGATCACGCCGTCGACCAAGGTACCGATCACCAGGCTGTCGGCGCTGGCGTAGATGGCTTCGCCGTCGATCACCACGAAGCGGTACTGGTTGCTCAGCTGGTTCAGCAGTACGCGCAATTGCTCGTGGTCGAGGCGGTCGCGGCCGCGCTTCCAGGTGCCCACCGGGAGCACGTCGAACGGCTGGTCGGACAGGCGCACGATGCAGTCCTGGGCCAGCGGCGGGGTGTCCTGGTTGAACAGCAGGTCACTGTAGCCGCGCAGCTTGGCCAGGCCGAGCTGTTGGCTGAGGCCGCCGGGGCTGAGGCTGGCATCGATCAGCAGCACGTTGCCCGCACTCATGAGGGCCAGCTGGCTGGCGAAGGCCAGGGCGCTGGTGCTGGTGCCGCTGCCGGTGTTGGCCGCGGTCAGCAGCAGGGTGCGCTGGTCGAGGTCGAGCACGGTGGCGGTCAGGTTGGTCTCGCTTGGGGTAGCGATCGTCAGGCTTCTTGAGGATGAACCGTCCATCTCAGCTTGCTCCGTGGCCAGTGAAGACTTTGAACGGGGTCTTGAGCAGGATCTTCAGGTCCAGCATCAGGCTCTGTTCGTTGATGTAACTCAGGTCCAGCTCCACCCGTTGGTCGAAGTCGATGTTGCTGCGCCCGGAGATCTGCCACAGGCCGGTCATGCCCGGGTAGATCGACAGCCGCGCCAGGTGGTTGTCGTGGTAGCGGTAGGCGTTGAATGAAGTGGGGCGCGGGCCGACCAGGCGCATATCGCCGGTGACCACGTTGATCAGGTTGGGCAGCTCGTCCAGGCTGCTTCTGCGCAACCAGCCGCCGACCGAGGTGATGCGCGGATCCTTGTCGATCTTGAAGTCGATGGCATCGGCGCCGTGCTTGTTCAGGTGGCGCACCGAATCCTTCAACGCCTCGGCGTTCGCCACCATCGTGCGGAACTTGAACATGCCGAAGGCGCGGCCGCGGTAGCCGGTGCGCTTCTGCACGAAGAACACCGGGCCTGGACTGGACTGCTTGATCAGCAGCGCCAGCACCAGGAACAGCGGCGACAGCAGCAGCAGCAGGGTCAGCGCGGCCAGGCACGACAGCACGCGGTTGGTGCGCGAAAGGGTCCAGGGGCGACCACCGACGCGGCCGGTGATCCAGCCGCGGCCCTGCATGTGGATGGCGGCATCAATGCGCTGTCGGTGCGCCGGGTCCATGCGTTTGTCCTGGTACAGCGCCTGCAGTTGCGCGCTCTTGGGTTGTCCTGTCATACCGCCCTCCGTTGATCTGGCTGCTCACCCGTGGCCGCCGCTTCGCTGGCGGCGGGCGAGTAGTAGCTCTTGAACCAGGCGACGAAGCGCCTGAGCCCCTCATCGAGGCCTATCTGTGGGGTGAATCCGGTGACCCTGGCCAGGGCGCTGGCATCGGCGCAGGTGGCCAGGACATCGCCTGGTTGCAGTGGCAGCAGTTCGATCACCGCGTTGCGCTGCAGGTGTTTCTCCAGCAGCGCCAGGTAGTCGAGCAGTTCCACCGGACGCTGCCCGCCGATGTTGTACAGCCGCCACGGCGCATGGCTGCTGGCCGGATCCGGGGTCAGCGCATTCCACTGCGGGTCGGCGACCGGGGGCAGGGGGATCAGCCGCACCAGGCTCTCGACGATGTCGTCGATATAGGTGAAATCGCGCTGGTGGCGGCCATGGTTGAACAGCTGGATTGGCCTGCCTTCGCTGATCGCCCGGGCGAACTGCATCGGCGACATGTCCGGGCGGCCCCAGGGGCCATACACGGTAAAGAAGCGCAGGCCGCTGCAGGGAATGCCGTACAGGTGGCTGTAACTGTGGGCCATGGCCTCGTTGGCCTTCTTGGTGGCGGCATACAGCGACAGCGGGTGGTCCACGGCGTCTTCGACCCGATACGGCGTTTGCTGATTGGCGCCGTACACCGAACTGGACGAGGCGTACAGCAGGTGCTGGACCGGGTGCCGGCGGCAGCCTTCGAGCACGTTGAGGAAACCGGCCAGGTTGCTGTCCAGGTAAGCCTGCGGGTTCTGCAGCGAGTAGCGCACACCGGCCTGGGCGGCCAGGTGCACGACCACGTCCGGGCGTTCGCTGGCGAACAGCCGGGCCATGCCGTCGCGGTCGCCCAGGTCCAGGCAGTGCAGCGGGAAATCGCCCGCTGTCTGGCGTACCCAGTGCACGCGGGCATGCTTGAGCGACGGCTCGTAGTAGTCGTTGAAGTTGTCCAGCCCCACCACCTGATGCCCCTCGAGCAACAGCTGGCGGCAGGTATGGGCGCCGATGAAACCGGCCGCGCCGGTGACCAGCACTTTCATGGCGCATCCGCCTGCGGGCTGACCTGGCGCAGGCCGATGCCGCTGTAGTGCAGGCCGTGGGCCGCCACCTGTTCAGGGTTGTACAGGTTGCGGCCATCGACGATCACCCGCGCGCGCAGCTTGCTGGCCAGCATCGAGAAGTCCACTACTCGGAAGTTTTTCCACTCGGTGCAGATCACCAGGGCGTCGGCGTCCTGCAAGGTGTCGTCGCGGGTGGCGCACAGTTGCAGGTCGTCGCGGTAGCCGTACAGGCGCCGGCATTCGTCCATGGCTTCGGGGTCATAGGCGCGCACCGTGGCGCCTTCGGCCCACAGCGCTTCCATCAGGTAGCGGCTGGGCGCTTCGCGCATGTCGTCGGTGTTGGGTTTGAAGGCAAGCCCCCACAGGGCGATGGACTTGCCCGCCAGGCCGCCGAGGCGCTGCTTGAGCTTGGCGAAGAGGATGCGCCGCTGCTGATCGTTGACCTCGCTGACACTCTGCAGCAGGCGCAGCGGCATGCCGCTGTGCGCGGCGGTGTGCAGCAGGGCCTTGATGTCCTTGGGGAAGCACGAACCGCCAAAGCCGCAGCCGGGGTAGATGAAGTGGTAGCCGATGCGCGGGTCGGAACCGATGCCGCGGCGTACCGCCTCGATATCGGCGCCCAGGTGTTCGCTGAGGTTGGCCAGCTCGTTCATGAAGCTGATGCGGGTGGCGAGCATGGCGTTGGCGGCGTACTTGGTCAGTTCGGCGCTGCGGTTATCCATGAACATCAGTTTTTCGTGGTTGCGGCAGAACGGCGCGTACAGTTCGGCCAACTGGTCATGGGCGACCTCGTCGAGGGTGCCGACGATGATGCGGTCGGGGCGCATGCAGTCCGCCAGGGCACTGCCTTCCTTGAGAAACTCGGGGTTGGACACCACGCGTACTTGCAACTGACCCTTGCCCAGGCGCTGCAACTCGTCGCGGGCCAGGGCCATGACCTGGTCGGCGGTGCCCACCGGCACGGTGGACTTGATGATCAGGGTATGGTCGGTCTCCATCAGCGTGGCGATCTGCCGGGTGACGTTGAGCACATGGGTCAGGTCGGCCGAACCGTCCTCGTCGGGCGGGGTGCCCACGGCGATGAAGATCAGCTCTGCGTGGCTGACGGCGTCGCTGGCCTGGGTGCTGAACAGCAGGCGACCTTCCTTGATGTTGTCTTCGAGCAAGTCCGACAGGCCCGGCTCGCTGATCGGCGGCACACCCTGGCGTAACTGGTTGATCTTGTGGGTATCGACATCCACGCACAGTACCCGGTGACCTACGTCCGCCAGTGCTGCTGCCTGTACCAGTCCGACATAACCGGTGCCAAAAACGCTCACGTCCATGCGCGGTGCCTCGAATGGATGAGTAAGGGAGATGAAACAGTGATGTGAATTGGGTATAGCTCAGCCCGGTGGAATTGCGTCAAAGCAATGGCATGTTTCGTCGCATTTACAGAGTCCAACGCAACGGGCCTTCTGCCACCAACCCGTTTCCAATCCGTGTGTTAGCGAACATAGCTAGTGGCAATTGGCCGTTCGGCGAGCCGATGAACGGTGCAATGCAGCGAAATAAGCGGGCTGCGGACGATAGAGATAATCAACAACAGCTTGCGGCCTGTGCCAGATTCCGGTGTCGGTATGTCGTCGGAAATTTGACTTTTTTGCGTTGTGGTTTGTTTCACAGGTGCTACGGTTTGAGAAGAATTCCATGACCGGAGTGGCCGAAACATGCGCGGATGGGTCAAGCTTTTGCTGCTGCTGGTTTACCTGGCCAGTTTTCATGGCTATTACCGTGAGCGCATAGAAGCCTTGGGTATTGGCGTGCCGCTGGTCCTTTACCTGGGTATGTTTGCGGTATTGGCAGTGGCGCTTGTGCTGACGGCGTTCACGCGTGCGGGGTGGTTGCGCTGGGCGTTGGCCCTGATGTTCACCGTCAGCGCGATCTTTCTCGACGCTTATAACCGCATCACCGATTCGTACCTGACCTATAGCGCCTTCGTGTCCATGGTCTACGCCGGCGGTTTCGTCCAGGAGGCGCTGCAGCAATATCATTACGCCATAACCCTCGCTGCGGCACGGGCGCTGCTGTTGCTGCTGGGCATTGGCCTGCGTCCGGGGCCGACGCCGAAGTTGCCGCGCCTGTTGCCACCGTTGGCACCGCTGCTGGGGTTGCTGGCGCTGGTCGCCATCCTGTTTGTGCGGGCCGGCGAGGGCGCCCGCGGGCTGCCGGTGATGTACACGCCGCTGGCCTACCTGAGCCTGTTCACCTACGAGACCTTGCACGACCATGTCGGGCCACGTCAGCCCGTGACCCTTGCCCAATCAGGCCCGGCGATGGCGCGGGACATCGTGCTGCTGATCGACGAGAGCATCTCGGGCAACTACCTGGACCTGAACACCCCGGCCGGGGTCACCAGCCATCTGGCCCAGGCCCAACCCGGCGTGCAGATCGTCAATTTCGGTTACGCCGCGTCCATTGCCAACTGCAGCGCCGACACCAATGTCACCCTGCGCTATGGCGGCACCCGCGCCGACTACCTGCGCATCAACTCGACCCAGCCGTCGATCTGGCAGTACGCCAAGCGCGCGGGCCTGGAGACGGTCTATATCGACGGCCAGCGCACCGGCGGCAACCTGCAGAACCTGATGACCGAAACCGAGAAGCGCGATATCGACCAGTTCATCCAGTTCGACGACACCCCCGTGGTGCAGCGCGACATGGCGGCGCTGGAGCGGCTGATTGCGCTGCTCAAGGATGGCAAGCCGCACCTGATCGTGGTGAACAAGGTCGGGGCCCACTTCCCGGTGCACGACAAATATCCAGACGACTTCCTCAAATACCAGCCCGCGTTGCCCCGGGGCCACTACGTCGATATTGCCGACACTGGCACCCGCGACGGTTTCGATGGCCGCCCGCAGGACTGGGTGCTGTACCGCAATGCCTACCAGAACACCGTGCTGTGGAGCGTCGGTGAGTTCTTCCGCCGGCTATTCGCCGAGGCCGACCTCAGCCAGGCCGTGGTGCTGTACACCTCCGACCATGGCCAGGACCTGCATGAGCGCGGTAACCCGGGGCTGAACACTCATTGCGACAGCAACCCGGTGCCCGAGGAGGGCCTGGTGCCGCTGGTAGTGATCCAGGGGCAGGGCCTCAGGACACTGGATTGGGAAGGCAACCTGGCGATGAACCGTAACGCCTCCAGCCACTACAACCTTTTCCCCACAATGCTCAAGCTGATGGGCTACGACGACAAGGCGGTCAGCGCGCTCTACGGGCAGTCGCTGGACATGCCGACCGACGACCCGTTCACCTTCAACGTGCGTTTCAATGCGCGGCTGGGGGCCAAGCCGGATTTCCGTCATATCGACCTGGGCCAGGTAGTCACCCCCGCCAGTGTCCTGGCGGGGCAACCGATGCCGGTAGGCAAGGCTGACTGACGTCAGAAGTCGATGCTGGCGGACAGCTGCACGGTGCGTGGCGCGCCCAGCCCCAGGCTGGTGAGCAGCGGCATGCCCCAGTAGGCCTTGTTTGTCACGTTCTCTACCGTGCCGCGCAAGGTCACCGGGTGGTCGGCCACCTGCAGCCGGTAGCGGGCACCGACGTCGTAGAGGGTGTAGCCGGGAATCGACTGGCTGTTGTCGTCGCTGATGTACTGCTTCGAGACGGCCGTGGCGTTGGCGGTCAGGGTCAGGCCTTCGAGCACCGGGGTATCCCATTCCACGCCCAGCTTGCCCTGCAGTTTTGGCTGACCGGTGGCGGTCTTGCCTTGCTCGGCGGGGTTCTCGGCCTTGGTCACCTTGGGATCGAGACGGGCCACGCCGCCCATCAGGCGCACATCGGCCACCGGTGTGCCGAAGAAGCTCCACTCGAGCCCGCGGTTACGTTGCTCGCCACCGAAGGAGAACACTTTGGTTACCGGGTTGGTGAAGCTGCTGGGGCGCTCTATCTGGTACAGGCTGAGGGTGTGGGCGAAGTCGCCGAGGTCGAGCTTGATACCGACCTCCTTCTGCTTGGACTTGTACGGGGCGAACACCTGGCCGGCGTTGGGCGCGGTAAGCGGGGCGACGGCGCCTTTGCTCAGGCCTTCGATGTAGTTGGCGTACAGCGACACTTCGTCGGTGACCTTGATCAGCACCGCTGCGGCCGGGGTGGTGGCGCTTTCGTTGTAGCGACTGGTTTGCGCGCCGGTGTCGACGTTGAAGCTGTCGGTCAGCACCTGCTGGCGGCGCACGCCCAGGGTGAGCTGCACACGCTCGTCGAAGAACGACAGGGTGTCGGCCAGGCCGTAGCTGCTCAGGCGTGACTCGGTGTGGGCGATGGCGGGGTAGCTCCTGGCGGCCTCCGGGCCCCAGACCGGGTGGTAGATGTTGGTGATCCACTCGGCACCCGGAACGTTGCGCCGGCCATAGTCGCGCTGCTTGTCCGAGTAGTGCGTGGCATTGAGCGACCACTGGTGGCCGACGCCGAAGGTGTCGAAATGGCCACGCAGGCCGGCTTCGCCCGAGGTCTTCTCCAGGTCGATCTTCAACTGGCCCATGCGCGTCTCGAAGTCGCCAGCGGTGTTGAGCACTTCTGCGAGCATGGTGCCGCTGTACTTGTAGTCGGTCTTGCTGGTGCCGGCTGAGGCATAGGCCATGAGGTTGTCGTTGAGGTCATATTCGCCGCGCACGATCACGCCCTTGTCGCGGGTCTGTACGAAACCCCAGTCCGGGTTGAGCAAGGTCTCGGACTTCGGCGGCCTGGGCACCGGCACGCCTGCGGCCAGGCCGATGCCGCGGTTCTGGCCCCTGACCCGGTCCTCGCTTTCGTACAGGTCGGCCGACAGGCGCGCGCGCTCGCCACGCCAGTCCAGGCCCAGGGCATTGAGCTCGGCCTTCATGCGCTGGTGGTCGGTGGCGGTATCACCGTCGCGGTAGACGCTGTTGAAGCGCACGCCGAACTGTTGTTCCTCGCCGAAGCGACGGCCAACGTCCAGGTGCCCGCCGAACTGCGCGTCCGACATGTAGGTGCCGGTGATCCGCGTCAGCGGTTCGGCGCCCGCGCGCTTGGGCACCAGGTTGATGCTGCCGGCCACCGATCCACCTGGCGGCATGCCGTTGAGCAGGGCGGACGGGCCCTTGAGCACCTCGATGCGCTCGTACATCTCCGGCGAGATCCGGTAGTAGGGCGCCATGCCATACAGGCCGCCAATGCTCACGTCGCTGATGTTGGAGTTGAAGCCGCGGATGGAGTAGTTCTCGCTGTAGGTGCCCTTGAGCCCGTTGCTGAAGACTGCGGGGTCGGTCGCGGCGATCACGTCGGTGATGGTCTGGGCCTGGGTGTCCTCGATGTATTTCTCGGTGTAGCTGATAGTGCTGAATGGCGTTTCCATGAAGTCCTTGTTGCCCAGCAGCCCGACCCGGCCACCCGAGGCCACCTGGCCACCGGCGTAGACCGGCGGCAACGCACTGGGGGCGTCGCGGCTGCCTTCGACCATGGTTTCGGACAGCTCCAGGCTGCCGGCGCCTTGGCCGTGGCGCGCCTTCTCCACTTCTTCCGCAGGTTCCACTGCGTGTGCCGCAGCCAGGTTCATGGCGGCACCGCCCAGCCCGAGGAGCAATGCCATGTGCACGGCGGCGAAGGTGCGATTGCAGGTGAAGTGCGGTACAGCCGGCGGATGTGCCGGGCTGACAGGTTGTTGCGACATACTGGATTCCTTTCGATTCGCAAGTAAGTGAAGGCATTCACTAGGGATTCCGAATCAGAAAGGCAAAACCTCAATGCTAATCATTAGCATTTAAAGTGGTGTTGATCTAAGTCGCCGACAGTGCCAATGGGTGCATGGCGCGAAAGCTCTGCGCTTCTTCCACCAACCAGTCATGCACCGCCCGCGCCCCAGGTTGGCTCAATCCGCCCGGTGGATACAGCAGCACATAACGCTTGTGGTTGGCGATAGGCACCCCGAACGGCACGATTAGCGCGCCGCGTTCCAGTTCGTCGTTGAGCAGGGTGCGCCGGGCGATGGCCACGCCGACCCCGGCGATGGCGGCCTCGATGGTCAGGTGGTTGCGGTTGAAGGTATGTCCGCGGCGTACGTCCAGCCCGCCGGCACCGATGCCGTCGAGGTAGAACTCCCACTCGGCGTATTCCGAGCTGCCGCGCCAGGCGGTGATGTCATGCAGCAGCGGGTAGTGGGCCAGCCCGGCCGGGCCGTGCAGGGGCGGGCGGCCGCGCAGCAGGGCAGGCGAGCACACCGGGAAGATCTGCTCGTCGAGCAGAGGCGTGGAGAGCATGCCCGGATAGCTGCCATCGTTGAGATCGATGGCCAGGTCGAAGTCTTCCGGATGCAGCGCCTGGTTACTGTCCTCGGCCACCAGGCGCAGCTCAATGTCTGGATAGCGTTGCTGGAAACGCGGCAGGCGCGGGGTCAGCCACTTGGCCAGGAACGAGGGGATCGAGCGCAGGCGCAAGGTACCGCGGATCTCGCCGGCGTCCAGGCGCAGCAGCTCGGCCTCGATGCTGCCGTAGGCTTCGGCCACGGTCTGCGCCAGGCGCTGGCCTTCGGCGGACAACTCGACGCCGCGAGCACGGCGCAGGAACAGGCGAAAGCCCAGGCGTTCCTCGAGCTGACGCATCTGCTGGCTGACTGCTCCGGGAGTGATGTGCAGCTCTTCGGCGCAGCGGGTGAACGACAGATGTCGCGCCGCACAGGAGAACACGTGCAGCCAGACGAACACCTGGCCATTGAGTGGGCCTTTCATTGTTTAGTCCTGCTAAAGGCTTGTGTAGGAAGTTTCGTTGGTCAAGCTGGCCTGAGCGCGGCAGTATCGCGCAACTTGGCAATACCGCTCAAATTTTCCGGAGAGCCGTGGCGTGTCGCAGATTGCCGTCACGGTCAGGCATTAGCATGGCTATCAGTGTTTTCGACCTTTTCAAGATTGGCATCGGCCCATCCAGCTCCCACACCGTCGGCCCCATGCGCGCCGCGGCGACCTTTGCCCAGGCCCTGCGCGAGCGCGGCTTGCTGGCCCAGGTTCGCCGGGTCGAGGTACGCCTTTATGGCTCGCTGTCGGCCACGGGGGTCGGGCACGCCACCGACCGTGCCTGCCTGTTGGGGCTGATGGGCCAGTGGCCGGACCGGATCGACCCGCACAGCATCGAGCCACGCATCGACCAGCTGATGCAGGAGCACTGCCTGATGCTCGACGGCAGTCATCCGATCGACTTCCAGTACAGCCGCGACATGCGCCTGCTGGACGAGAGCCTGGCCTACCATCCCAATGCGATGACCCTGGAAAGCTTCGACGGGCAGGGCAGCCAGTTCAGCCAGACCTACTATTCAGTGGGCGGAGGCTTCATCGTCGAACAAGCTGAAATCGATGCGCCTTCGAGCGACGAAGGCCTGGTCGAGCTGCCTTACGAATTTTCCAGCGGTGCCGAACTGCTGGCCCTGTGCAAGGCCCACAATCTCAGCGTCAGCCAGCTGATGCTGGCCAACGAGTGCGCCTGGCGCCCGGAAAGCGAGGTCCGCGAAGGCCTGTTGAAGATCTGGGCGGCGATGGGCGAGTGCGTCGACAACGGCCTGCGCAACGAAGGCATCCTGCCGGGTGGGCTCAAGGTCAAGCGCCGGGCGGCGCGGCTGCACCGCAGCCTGCAGGAGGTCGGCAAGCCGAACGTGATCGGCTCGACCCTCAGCGCCATGGAGTGGGTCAACCTGTTCGCCCTGGCGGTGAACGAAGAGAACGCCGCCGGCGGGCGCATGGTCACCGCGCCCACCAACGGCGCCGCCGGCATCATTCCGGCGGTGCTGCACTACTACATGAAGTTCAATCCCGGCGCCTGTGACGACGATGTGGTGGCGTTTCTCCTGGCGGCGGCCGCAGTGGGCATTCTGTGCAAGAAGAACGCTTCGATTTCCGGCGCCGAAGTCGGTTGCCAGGGTGAAGTGGGCTCGGCCTGCTCGATGGCTGCCGCAGGGCTCGCCGAGGTGCTTGGCGCGACCCCACCGCAGTTGGAAAACGCTGCAGAGATTGCGCTGGAGCACAACCTTGGGCTGACCTGCGACCCCGTGGGTGGCCTGGTGCAGATCCCGTGCATCGAGCGCAATGCGATTGCCGCGGTGAAGGCCATCAACGCCGTGCAGATGGCCTTGCGTGGCGACGGCGAGCATTTCATCTCCCTCGACCGGGTGATCCGCACCATGCGCGATACCGGCGCGGACATGCACGCCAACTACAAGGAAACCTCCCGCGGCGGCCTGGCCGTCGCGTTCGTCGAGTGCTGAGAAACAGGCTCCCGCGAAGTGCCCCGCAAGCCTGATTGAACCTGCAACACCCGCTGTACCTGCGACAAAAACAACTACAAGGCGATACCCATGACTGATGTACAAAGCACCACGAGCGTTCGTGCGGATTCGGCTGCCCCGGCTTCGGCCAGTGGCTCGACCACCTGGAACCGCCACGACACCACCTGGGCCCTGGGCCTGTATGGCACGGCGATCGGCGCCGGCACCCTGTTCCTGCCGATCAACGCCGGGGTCGGGGGCTTCTGGCCGTTGCTGATCCTGGCATTGCTGGCCTTCCCCATGACCTTCTTTGCCCACCGCGCCCTGACGCGCTTCGTGCTGTCCGGGCGCAAAGGCGGCAACGAGGACATCACCGAAGTGGTGGAGGAGCATTTCGGCGTGGGCGCCGGCAAGCTCATCACCTTGCTGTACTTCTTCGCTATCTTCCCGATCCTGCTGGTCTACAGCGTGGCATTGACCAATACCCTGACCAGCTTCTTCGAGCACCAGCTACACATCGGTGCGCCGCCCCGAGCACTGTTGGCGTTGCTGCTGATCTGCGGGTTGATGATCGTGGTGCGCTGCGGCCAGCAGATCATCGTCAAGGCCATGAGCGTGCTGGTGTATCCCTTCGTCGCCTCGTTGCTGCTGCTGGCGCTGAGCCTGATCCCCAACTGGAACGGCGCCTTCTTCGCCCAGGCCAACGAGGGCATCGGTGCCTCGAAGCTGTTGCTGACTTTATGGCTGGCGATTCCGGTGATGGTGTTCTCGTTCAACCATTCTCCGATCATCTCGGCCTTCGCCGTCGACCAGAAGCACCGCTATGGCAATGATGCCGACCGCAAGAGTGGCCGGACCCTGGCCACGGCCCATGTGATGATGGTGCTGACGGTGATGTTCTTCTGCTTCAGCTGCGTGCTGGCCCTGAGCCCGGCGGACCTGGCCGCGGCCAAGGCGCAGAACATCTCGATCCTGTCGTACCTGGCCAACCACTTCCAGACCCCGGTGATCGCCTTCGTCGCGCCACTGATCGCGCTGGTGGCTATCACCAAGTCTTTCCTCGGCCACTACATCGGAGCCAGCGAAGGCTTCCAGGGCATGATCGTCAAGAGCCTGCGCGGGCGCGGCAAGACATGGCCGGCCAAGCGCCTGGAGCGCGCCACCGCGTTGTTCATGCTGGTGACCTGCTGGGCGGTGGCCACCCTCAACCCAAGCATCCTCGGGCTGATCGAGAGCCTTGGTGGGCCGGTGATCGCCTGCCTGTTGTTCCTGATGCCGATGTACGCGGTACAGAAGGTGCCGGCGTTGCGCCAGTACTCGGGCAAGCTGTCGAATGTGTTCGTGGTGCTGATCGGCTTGATCACGCTGTCGGCGATCGCCTACAGCTTCATGGCCTGACCAATGAACGCAGGGCAAGCCCGCTCCCACGTGAATGCGTGGGGGGAGGACTTGCCCCGTGGACCGCTCAGGTCAGACGCTTTCCAGGTGCCTGATCGCGGCCTTCAGGCGCTCCGCTGGTCGCGGTTGATCCTGGTGGGTGATGTCCGGCGCCTTGCGCACGCGGCCATGCTGGTCGACCCAATGGCCGTTGATGAAGTAGCGGTAGCTGGCAGTGCCGACATTCCAGCCCTGGTCGAGCAGACCCTGCAGGTGGAAGGTCTGGGCAATCTGGCTGAGCGGGCCGCTAGGGCTGCCATCCAGGTGCAGGACGATCGACGGGCTACCCGCGGGCGCGAACGGCAGCTCGCTGTAGCCGCCCCACACCTTGGCGTGGAACACCTGAACCGGATGCGTGGTCTGGATGATGGAAGCCCTGCCGGTGACCTTCTTCTGCACGGTATTCACCAGCAGGTCGAGGGTCAGGATCGGTGCGCCGAGCAGCCCGTTGCTGACGTTCAGGCGGGTATGAAAAAGTCCGAAGGACATGCTGATTCTCCTTGTCTGCTCAGGCTTTCTTGGCGGCCTTGGCGGCCGGGCTTTTGGTCGAGGCAAGAGCTTGGTCCAGGGCTTTGCCCACGGCACCGCTGGCCAGATGCTTGAGTTGCGCGACATCACCGGTGGCGATCACTGCCTCCAGGGTGGCGTTGTGCAGTTCGGTCGTCAGGTCGACGTTCGCCAGTGTCTGGATGCGCTTGAGCTCCAGCACGACGGGTACGTTGTCCACCTCGATCCAGCGCTGGCCGTTGTAGTAGCGATAGCTGGCCGTACCTTTCTGCCAGTCCTGGTCGAGCAGCGCACGCAGCTCGAACTGCTCCGGCGAGTTGGCGTGTGGTCCGCCATGGTTGCCACGTACCGTCAGCAGGATCTTGCCTTCGCTTGGCGGCTGCACGGTGAGGTAGCTGTAGGTGCCCCAGACATCCAGCGCCAGCTCCAGCGGTGGATTGGTGGTCTGGGTGATCAGCGCGTGGCCGTTGACGCTGCGGTCTGGCGTGTAGACCAGCAGGTCGACTTGCAGGCGCGGGGCACCTGGCGCGTTGGTACCAATGAGGTAGGACACCGGGAAAAGACCTTCCGACGGTGCGAGCAGCGATTCAGACATGATTGCCTCCATTGCATTCGATGAATGACATACCGATAACCACGACTGGCGCAGGCGGGCGAAGAGGCGGAGGAGGTGGGAGACCGGGCGGGGAGAACAGGCTTGCCCGGTGCGAGCGGCTGTTGGCAGCCGGCTTGTGCAGCCATCCCTGGTACGCGGTGCCGCCTGCCTGGCAGCCCGCTTGAGTTAAGCAGGCCGGCCAGGCAGTGATGGCCTTTTTACAGTACGTCCGACGAGTGGTCGCGCATTGACCGAATGGTCACTTACTTCGCTTTCTGCTGCAGGGCCACGAAGCTGCGGCGCATGTCGCTGGCCCAGCCGTCGAGCACCGGCTTGACGTCGTTCAGGGTCAGCTGCGTGGTGTCGTTCTCCAGGTCCTTGCCACTGCCCTTGCGCACCACCTGGGCCAGCACGTTCTGGCTGGCGCCATCGAGGAAGGCCGCCTCCACGGCGATGTCCACGGCCTGGTCGCGGCCACCGGCGGCGGTGTTGACCGCCGCGGCGACCAGGGCGATGGGGATCACTTCATAGGGTTTGAGGCCTTCGGTGCTGGTGGAGACCGCGGTGATCGCCGGGCGCACCACGATGGTATTCGGCCCGGGCTCCTTGACCAGGGTGAGCACACTGCCGAGTTCGCGGCGCATCGCTTCGTTGAAGTAGCGGGTGATCTCTTGCAGGGTCTGCGCCGAGATCACGTTGGTCGGTTGCGGCTTGGGGTAGAACTGGCTCGGTTCGATGAACACCTTGGTGTACTGGCTGGCCTTCACGTCCGGGTCGATCCAGCGCATCACCGGCGCGCCGGAGACGCTTTCGGCCGGCTTCAGGCGGCTGTAGTCCTTGAGAAACCCGGAATAGTCCTTGGGGTCGACACGGTTGCTGGAGCAGGCAACCAGGGCCAGCAGAGCAGCGCACAGCAGGGTGGTGCGAGGCAGGTGCTTCATGATGACAAGGTCCATGAGGGAAGGGGCCAGAACAACGCTAGCAGGTGGTGGGCCGAAGGCCAGCGTTCGGGCTGTCGACAGTTGCCGTTTCCCACCGATCAACCTGATTGGGCTTACTATCCATTCATCAATGAAAGTGGAAAGGTATGCCCTTTACGGGTATGTTTAGAGTGCCGATCATGGATGTCTACAAGCGTAGGGAGTTTGCCCGCTGGCAAGCCAGGGAGTGCTTGCCGGACCACCTGCTCTGCCGGGCAGTTGCAGAAATGCAGAGTGGGTTGTTTGACGCGAGTCTTGGCGGCTTATTGTTCAAGAAGCGCATTGCTGGCCTTTGCAGTGGCAAGCGGGGTGGTTACCGCACGCTACTGTCGGCTCGCATAGGCGATCGATATGTGTTCTTGCATGGATTCGCCAAAAGCGACCTGGCCAATGTCACACCGGCCGAGCAAAAGGCCCTGCAGTTTACCGGCAAGGTTTTTCTGGAATTATCACCCCGCGCTCTGGCCAAGGCATTGGGCTGCGGAGTATTGATGGAGGTCCATTGTGACCAGCAAACTCATTGAGTCATTGCGTGCCGACCTGTCGGCTCTGGAGCAGGCAGGCGCTGTCGGCAAGGTTACGCTGAGGGACTTTGAGGCGATCTGCCCGGCTCCGGTGCGAGCGTTCACTGCCCAGGACATCCGCCACCTGCGTGAAGCCCTTAACTTCAGCCAACCGGTGTTCGCCCTGCACCTGCACACCAGCGCATCGACAGTGCGCAAATGGGAGCAGGGCGAAACACGCCCGGCCGGGCCGGCCTTGAAGCTGCTGAACATCATTGCCGACAAGGGGCTGCAGGCCATTCTATGACGGTGGGTCGTCAGCCCAGCGCCTCGCGCAAGCGATACCACAGCATCCCCAGTGCCAGCAGCGGCGAGCGCAGTGCCTTGCCACCGGGGAAGGTCAGGTGCGGCACCGCGCGGAACACATCGAAGCCACGGCTTTGCTCGGTGGCAATGGCTTCGGCGAGCAGTTTCGCTGTCCAGTGGGTGACGTTCAAACCATGCCCGGAGTAGCCCTGGGCATAGAACACGTTGGGGTGCTGGCTGAGCCGGCCGACCTGGGGGAAGCGGTTGGCGGTGATGCCGATCATGCCGCCCCACTGGTAGTCCAGGCGCACCTCGGCCAGTTGCGGGAACACCTTGAGCACCTTGGGCCGCATGTAGGCGCCGATGTCCTTGGGGTCGCGCCCGGAATAGTGGCAGGCACCGCCAAACAGCAGGCGGTTGTCGGCGGTCAGGCGGTAGTAGTCCAGGCCCACTTTCTGGTCGCACAGCGCCATGTTCTGCGGGATCAGCGTACGCGCCAGGCCTTCAGGCAGTGGCTCAGTCGCCACCACGTAGCTGCCGGCCGGCAGCACCTTGCCACTCAAGCGTGGCTCCAGCTCGTCGAGGTGGGCGTTGCAGCCGAGTACCAGGCTCTGCGCGCGCACCTTGCCGCGTGCGGTGTGCAGGATCACCGTACTGCCATGTTCGATGCGCAGTACCGGGCTTTGCTCGAAGATGCGCACCCCCAGGCCATGAGCGGCGTGGGCTTCGCCCTGGACCAGGTCGAGCGGGTGCAGATGGCCCGAGCCCATGTCGACCAGGCCGCCGGCGTACAGGTCGCTGGCGACGATCTCGTGCATGCGCTCGGGGCCGACCAGGCGGGTCTCGTGCGGGTAGCCCAGTTCGGCGAGATCGCGTTGCTCGTCCTCGAATGCGACGAACTGGGCAGGGGTGTTGGCCAGCTCGCAGAACCCCCAGCGCAGGTCGCAGTCGATGCCGTATTGCGCGATACGGCGGGCGACCAGGGCCACCGAGTCGATCCCGGCCTGCTTGAGGTAGCGCACGCCGTCCTGGCCGACATGGCAGGCAAAGCCCGATACGTCATGGCCGATGCCGCGGATCAGTTGCCCGCCGTTGCGCCCGCTGGCGCCCCAGCCAATACGGCAAGCCTCCAGCAGGACCACCGAGAGGCCGCGTTCGGCCAGCTCCAAGGCCGCATTGACCCCGGTCAGGCCACCGCCGACCACGCAGACATCGGCCTGCAGGTCCTGGTCGAGCGCGGGGTAGGTCGCCGCCTGGCGCGCCGAGGCGGCGTAGTAGGAGGCAGTGTGTTCAGTCATGTGGGGCATGGGTGTGCTCGACTCAGCGGTTGGACTTGATCTTGCTCCAGGAGCGGGTCATCTGCCGCAGGATCGGCGGGCTCTGCATGGACGAGACATACAGTTTGTCCAGCACCTCCTGCGGCGGGTAGATTTCGGGGTTGTCGACCAGCGACGGGTCCATGTCGGTCTTGGCGTCGGGGTTGGCGTTGGCATAGCCGACCGTGGCACTGACCTTGGCGATCACCTTGGGGTCGAGCAGGTAGTTGATGAAGGCCAGGGCCTGCTCGGGGTTCTTGGCGTCCTTGGGGATGGCCAGCAGGTCGAACCACAGGTTGCTGCCTTCCTTGGGAATGCTGTAGGCGACCTTGACGCCGTTGCCGGCCTCTTCGGCGCGGTGCGCGGCCTGCAGTACGTCGCCGGAGTAGCCGAAGGCGATGCAGACATCGCCATTGGCCAGGTCCGAAACGTACTTGGAGGAATGGAAGTAGGTGATGTACGGGCGCAGCTCCAGCAGGCGTGCCTCGGCCTTCTTGTAGTCATCGGCCTTCTCGCTGCGCGGGTTCATGCCCAGGTAGTTGAGCATGGCGGGGTAGAGCTCGTCGGGCGAGTCCATGAACGCCACGCCGCACTGCTTGAGCTTCTTCAGGTTCTCGGCTTCGAACAGTACGGCCCAGGAGTCGATCCTGTCGATGCCCAGCACCGCCTTGACCTTGTCGACGTTGTAGCCGATGCCGTTGGTGCCCCAGAGGTACGGTACGGCGTACTGGTTGCCCGGGTCGTTCTGCTCCAGTTGCTTGAGCAGTTTCGGGTCCAGGTGCCGCCAGTTCGGCAGCTTGCTGCGGTCCAGCGGCAGGAACGCGCCGGCCTGAGCCTGGCGCGCGAGGAAATGGTTGGAGGGCACGACCACGTCGTAGCCGGTGCGCCCGGCCAGCAGCTTGCCCTCCAGGGTTTCGTTGGAGTCGAACACGTCATAGACCACCTTGATCCCGCTGCTGGCCTGGAAGTCGGCCAGGGTGGTGTCACCGATGTAGTCGGTCCAGTTGTAGACGCTCACCGTCGGCTGGGCCTGGACGGCCGCGCCGAACAGCAGGGCGAAGGTTGCGGGGATCAAAGCTTGCGGATGACGCATGTCGACACCTCGTTGGTCTTGTTCTTCGAGTTCGGTGGTGTAGGGGCTGCTTTGCAGCCCATCGCCGGCAAGCCGGCTCCCCCAGGCATCTTGGTTCTGCCGTGGGATCTGGCCTGCCAGAAAGCGGATCAGACGCTCAACAGCAGGAACTCGCGCTCCCACGAACTGATCACGCGCTTGAAGTTTTCATGCTCGGCACGCTTGACCGCGACGTAGCCCTGGACGAACTGCTGGCCGAGGTACTGCTGCACCTTTTCGCAGTCTTCCATGTGCTGCAGCGCGTCCTCGATGGTGATCGGCAGGCGCAGGTTGCGCCGCTCATAGGCGCGGCCCTGTACCGGGGCGCTGGGTTCGAGTTTCTCGACCATGCCGATGTAACCGCACAGCAGGCTCGCGGCGATGGCCAGGTAGGGGTTGGCGTCGGCGCCCGGCAGGCGGTTCTCCACGCGCATCGCTTCGGGGCTCGACGTTGGCACGCGCAGGCCGGCGGTACGGTTTTCCTCACCCCATTCGACGTTCACCGGCGCCGAGGTGTCAGGCAGGAAGCGGCGGAACGAGTTGACGTTCGGCGCGAACATCGGCAACAGCTTGGGGATGTACTTCTGCAGGCCGCCGATATGGTGCAGGAACAGCTCGCTCATGCTGCCGTCGTCATTGGCGAAGATCGGCTTGCCAGTGGCGATGTCGACCACGCTCTGGTGCAGGTGCATGGCGCTGCCCGGTTCATCGGTGATTGGCTTGGCCATGAAGGTGGCGGTGACGTTGTGCTTGAGCGCCGCCTCGCGCATCGTGCGCTTGAATACGGTGATCTGGTCGGCCAGGTCCAGGGCGTCGCCGTGGCGGAAATTGATCTCCATCTGCGCCGGGCCGTCTTCATGGATCAGCGTGTCGAGGTCCAGGCCCTGGATTTCGCACCAGTCGTAGACGTCCTCGAACAGCGGGTCGAATTCGTTGGCGGCATCGATGGAAAACGACTGACGGCCACTTTCGGCGCGGCCCGAGCGGCCCAGCGGCACCTGCAGCGGCAGGTCCGGGTCCTCGCAGCGCTGGGTGAGGTAGAACTCCATCTCCGGCGCGACGATCGGCTGCCAGCCCTTGTCGGCGTACAGCTTGAGCACCTTCTTCAGTACGTTGCGCGGCGACAGTTCGATGGGGTTGCCTTGTTTGTCGAAGGTGTCGTGGATGACGATCGCGGTCGGTTCGATGGCCCAGGGGATCTGGTACACCGCCGTGGGGTCGGGGCGGCAGACCATGTCGATGTCGGCGGCGTCGAGCAGGCTGTAGTAGATGTCGTCGTCGACATAGTCGCCGGTGACGGTCTGCAGCAGCACGCTCTCGGGCAGGCGCATGCCGCGCTCGTGGAGGAACTTGGCGGTCGGGGCGATCTTGCCGCGGGCGATGCCGGTCAGGTCGCTGATCACGCATTCGACTTCGGTGATCCGGTGTTCTTTCAGCCAGGTGGACAGCTGATCGAAGGGGGCGTTCATACAAACCTCTTGGTTGGGTAGTTGTGGTGGGACGCAAGGCGTTCAGCGCCGAGGGGCACTTCCCACAGGTGACGCTGAGGACTATCTTGGTCGCTGCCCCCCAGGGTGATCTATCCACTTTCTTCGGCAATTAATGCACCAAAAGAGTGCAACTAGGACAGCGCGTGACAACGCCAACCGCCTTGCAGGTCCAGGATTACCGCACCACCGATGTGACCGAACAGACCCGCGTCACCCCTGGCTGGCAGCAGCAATACCGGCAGATGTCGCCCGGGCATTTCAACGGCCAGCTGCGCTGGCTGGGCCTCGATGGCGTGGAGGTCTACGAGGAGCGCCTGAACACCCGGGTCGAGCAGTTCTTTCGCGCGCCCAGCGGCGCCCTGGCGTTCTGCTTCGACCGCAGTGAAAACAGCCTCTATTTGCTCAATGAAGACAGCCGCAATATCTGGATCACCCCGGAGAACTACCAGGAAGTGGCGGTGGTGTTCGAGCAGCCGTTTTTGGCCAGCCACGGCCTCGACCTGGAACGCCTGCGCGGTCTGTTCATGGTGCCGCTGACCTGCCAGCAGAACGCTTTGTTCGGCAACTGGCTGAGCGCCACGCTCACGCAGCTGGGACAGGCCGATTGCGCGCTGGAGGGCGGGGCGCTGGGCGAGCAGTTGCTGGAGGACTGCCTGTTCATCCTCGACAACGCCGGCCAGCGCCTGCAGGGGGAGGCGCTGGGGCGGCGCGACGAGGAGCGGGCGATCATGCGCCGGGTCAGCGAGTGGGCCGCCGACTGCCCCGACGAAACCCTAAACCTGCTGCAACTGGCCAAGGTCGCCGGGGTTTCCGTGCGTCAATTGCAGCAAGCCTTCAAGGGTTTCACCAACCTGCCACCGGCGCATTGGTTGCGCCTGCGTCGCCTGAACGGCGCGCGGCGCGATCTGCTGGCCGGTGACGCGACCGTGGCCGAAGTGGCGATGCGCTGGTCGTTCTGGCACCTGGGACGGTTTTCCGAAAGTTACCGGCAGCTGTTTCGCGAACTGCCGAGCGAGACGCTTCGGCGCTGCAAGAGCTGATGGAAGCCAAGCCCTTTGCGGGTAAGCATTTGCGCCCGTTACCTCAGCTTGCTTGCCCCTGCAGGGATGCAGGGGCAAGCTGGCAGATCAGTTGCGATCCAGCCACACCGTCTGGGCATTGGTGAACTCGCGCACGCCGAAGTGTGACAGCTCACGGCCAAAGCCACTTTTCTTCACGCCACCGAACGCCACGCGGGGGTCGGATGCGCAGTAGCCGTTGATGAACACGCCGCCGGTGTCCAGCGCAGCGGTCATGCGCTCGGCCAAGGCATAGTCGGCGGTGTAGATGGTTGCGGCCAAGCCGAATTCGCTGTCGTTGGCCAGCGCCACGGCGTGGTCGGCGTCGCGGGCGCTGATGATCGCCGCCACCGGCCCGAACAGCTCCTGTTTGAACGCGGTCATGTCCGGGGTGACGTTGGCGAATACAGTCGGCTCGTAGAAGTTGGCCGCGCCCTCGACCTTTTTGCCCCCCAGCAGCAGCGTGGCGCCTTCGGCGAGGGTCGCCTGGACCTGGCCGTCGAGTTCATCGCGCAGGTCGTAGCGCGCCATCGGGCCGATGTAGGTGGCGTCGTCCAGCGGATTGCCGACGGTCAGCGCACGGGTGGCCTCGACGAACTTGTGGGTGAACGCCTCGACAATGCTTTCTTCGACAATCAGGCGCTTGGCCGCGGCGCAGACCTGGCCGGTGTTCTGGTAGCGGCCGATCACGGCGGCCTTCACCGCGGCATCAAGGTCGGCATCGGCCAGTACGATGAACGGATCGGAGCCGCCCAGCTCCAGCACGCACTTCTTCAGCGCCGCACCGGCTTGCGCGCCGATGGCCATGCCGGCGCGCACGCTGCCGGTCAGGGTGATGGCGGCGATGCGCGGGTCGTTGATGGCGCGGGTGACGCCCTCTGGGGTGACATTGAGCACTTCGAACACGCCCTCAGGCAGGCCGGCGCGTTTGAACAGGTCGGCCAGCAGGTAGGCGCTACCCATCACGTTGGGCGCGTGCTTGAGCACGTAGGTGTTGCCCGCCAGCAGCGCCGGCACCGCGCCGCGCAGCACCTGCCAGATCGGGAAGTTCCACGGCATCACGGCGAGGATCGGGCCAAGCGGGCGGTATTCGATACGGGCCTTTTCGATCTGGGTCGGCTCCGGCGCGAGCATGGCCGGGCCGTGTTCGGCGTACCACTGGCACAGGCCGACACACTTGCTGACTTCACCGCGGGCCTGACTGATCGGCTTGCCGATCTCGCGGGCGATCATCTGCGCGAAGGCCTCGGCGTTGGCCTGCAGGGCCTGCCCGAGCGCGACCAGGTACTCGCTGCGCTGACCCAGCGACACTTTGCGCCACTGGCTGTAGCCGGCCTTGGCGCGTTGCAGCGCCGCGTCCAGTGCGGCGTCGGTGTCGAAGGCGTAATGGCCGATCCGTTCGCCGCTGTAGGGGTCGACGGAGATGGCGTGGGTCAGGCTGCTGATCTCGCTCATGGCAGGACTCTCATTGTTCTGATGGGGTGAGCGCAGACTAGTGGTGGCGCGCTTTAATGAAAACTGAATAATAATGAGCGAAACATTCACGTTTGGAGAATGACCGTGGACCTGGTGCAACTCGAGATGTTCAAGGCCGTGGCCGAGCACGGCAGCATCAGCGCCGCCGCCCAGCAGATCCATCGGGTGCCGTCGAACCTGACCACCCGTATCAAGCAGCTGGAGGAGGACCTGGGCGTCGAGCTGTTCATCCGTGAGAAGAGCCGCCTGCGCCTGTCGCCGGCCGGCTGGAACTTCCTCGAGTACACCCGGCGCATCCTCGATCTGGTACACGAGGCACGCCTGACCGTGGCGGGGGAGGACCCCCAGGGCACTTTTGCCCTGGGTTCGCTGGAAAGCACCGCCGCGGTGCGCATCCCGGCCTTGCTGGCGGCCTACAACCAGCGCTACCCGAAGGTCGACCTTGACCTGTCCACCGGGCCGTCGGGGACCATGCTCGAAGGGGTGTTGTCCGGGCGCCTGGTGGCGGCTTTCGTCGATGGGCCGGTGCTGCACCCGACGCTGGAAGGCATGCCGGTGTTCGAGGAAGAGATGATGGTCATCGCACCGCTCAACCACCCGCCCGTGACCCGTGCCCGGGACGTCAACGGCTCGAGCATCTACGCCTTTCGCGCCAACTGCTCGTACCGCCACCATTTCGAAAGCTGGTTCATTCATGACCAGGCGGTGCCGGGCAAGATCCACGAGATGGAGTCGTACCATGGCATGCTCGCCTGTGTCAGCGCAGGCGCAGGCCTGGCGATGATGCCGCGCAGCATGCTCGAAAACATGCCGGGGTGCAGCACGGTCAGCGCCTGGCCGATGGCCGAGGATTTCCGCTACTTGAAGACCTGGCTGGTGTGGCGACGGGGGACGGTGTCGCGCAGCCTGAGCATGTTCATCAAGTTGCTGGAGGAGCGTCGTGAGCTGCCCTTGTCTTGAGGGCAACGCCTCGCGGACTAACGGTGCGTCAACGGGCGAACCCGAGCCCCGGAAAACCCTCCAAATTGTGTAGACCATCCCACCAGGGAGGAATGCACCATGCGCACTCATCATTACGGCCTTTGCGCCGCGCTGTTGCTGGCATTGGCCATGCCTTGGAACCTTGCAGCGGCCACCGACCTGAATACCCCCATCGATCCGCAGGGCGTGCAATTGCAGCCCCAGGAACAGAACGGCATCCGTTACCTGCAGGGCGGTATCGGCCAGGATGAAGCCGATGCCCTGCGCCGCACACCCGGCTACGACCTGCACATCACCCTCTCGACCGGTGCCGAAGGCAAGTTCCAGAGTGGTGCCGCGGTGGATATCCAATCGGCTCAGGGCCAGTCGGTACTGACATTGCAGGACGTCGGTCCGTTGATCTTCGTGCAGTTGCCCCCTGGGCACTACCGCGTGGTCGGCAATGCCGAGGGCCAGACGGTGCAGCACCAGGTGACGGTGGACGGCAAGGCGCCGGCGCGGGTTGATCTCAACTGGCGGTAAGTTTCCTGTCGCGGGGCGAGCGACGCCCAGGCAACGCCGATTGCTGGGTGAACACGAGGAAGCGGAATACGACTGAACCAATGGCGAGCACCCAATGTCCTTTAGCCAATAGTGGCAAATCACTTCCCACTAATCAGTACACTCTGACAATAATCAAAGAAGTATTACCGCTTGTAACCCTTACATAGTCTGGGGTTGCCAATGCAGAATGAACGAGGGGCTGTAGCCTCCATTGACGCAGGGACGCGCATTTCGCGGCCCTGCCCGTGAAGACCATCAGGAGAAAGTCATTAATGAAAACCCGTCTCGCCACAACGTTGGCCGCTGCAGTGCTGGCGTTCGCCGGCGTTAACCTGGCCCAGGCCGCGCAGGTGTCCGCTGCCGTGGGTGCTACTGGCCAAGGCGACATGACCTACCGCATTGGCCTGTCCTTCGACTGGGACAAGAAATGGCTTGAGAGCGGCACCGGTCATCTGACCGGATACTGGGATGCGGCCTACACCTACTGGGAAGGCGGCGAGGCCAGTGGGGCCCACTCGCTGTCGATCAGCCCGGTATTTGTCTATGAATTCAGTGGCTTCACCTACACCCCGTTCATCGAGGCGGGTATCGGTCTGGCGGCGTTCTCCAAGACCGACGTGGGCGACCAGCGCCTGGGCTCGTCGGTGAACTTCGAGGACCGGATCGGTTTCGGCCTGAAGCTGCCGGCGGAGCAGAAGATCGGCATCCGCGCCATACACTACTCCAACGCCGGGCTGAAGCAGCCTAACGACGGGATCGAGTCGTACTCGCTGTTCTACAGCAAAGCGTTCTGATCCTGTACTTGCGCTCCACCGCGGAGCAGCCCCGCTTCCACGCGCTGGAAACGGGTTTGCCCCGCGATGGCTTCAGCGCACCGCCTTGATCGCCAGCACGTTGCACAGCGGATGCTCCATCACATGCGCCGTTGTGCCGCCGAGAAATGCCTGCAGGGCATCGTGACGGTGATTGCCCATGACGATTACATCGACCCGGTTGGCGGCAATGTACTGGGTGAGCGCCTTGACCGCCGGCCCTTCGAGGAAGTGACGGCGGTCAAGGTCGATCTGGTAATGGTCGCCCAGGCGGTTGAAGGCCGTGCGCTGGGCCGTGCGCACGCTGGTGTCGAAGCCAGGCATGGTCACGGTGCCGGCACCGAAGTCGGCGATATGGGTCCTGGCCGCATCGCACACATGCAACAGGTGCAGTTCGGCGTTGCATTGCAGAGCCAGGGCATGGGCGCTATGGATCACCGCGTCGTCCAGGTGCTCGCCGGCTCCATGGCAGTTGAGGTCGACCGCTGCGGCGATCTGTCGGGGCAAAGGCAGGCGGATGTCGCTGACCAGGTGCACCGCCACCGGGCTGTCCTTGAGCAGTTGCCAGTCCAGCGGGGTGACCAGCAGGCGCTTGAGGATGGGTTCGTGCTGCACGTCCTTGACCAGCAGGTCGCAGCCCAGCCGCTCGATCTGCGCCAGCACGCTGCCCAGCGGATCACGGGTCAGCAGCAGTTCGGTAGAGACATCCAGGCCGGCATTGCGCAGCTGCTCGGCCTCGTCGGCCAACCACTGGCGATTGTCGTCGAGCAGTCG
The DNA here is from genome assembly GCF_058783825.1 of Pseudomonas sp. FW305-96. Taxonomy (NCBI): domain Bacteria; kingdom Pseudomonadati; phylum Pseudomonadota; class Gammaproteobacteria; order Pseudomonadales; family Pseudomonadaceae; genus Pseudomonas; species Pseudomonas sp. FW305-96. The sequence goes on along the minus strand of NZ_JBYSYW010000005.1, from coordinate 11,191 downwards.
CTCGCGTTCGCGGCTGTCGCTCATCAAGCCAAAGGTGTCGACATCGTCGACGAAGACGTTGAGGTCCAGCAGTGCCCCGCTGGACTCGGCCAATGCCGCTGCGCGCTGCAGGGCAGGCGTATGGCGCATCTGCGGGCCGAGCATGACCAACAATCGCTTGAACTGGCTCATCTCACACCTCCACGTGTGGCAGCCCCCTGTTCAGTCTAGACCCGCCGCCGGTGAAGTCTGTTGGAGCGACGACGGGTCATGCCTCAGTGCGGCGCGCGCGGGATGGTCTTGAGCAGGTCTTCGGGGCTGATGTGCCCGACCACCTGGGCCACCGCGCTGCCTGGTGTCGGCAGGTCGATGATATGGCTCTTCATCTTGCCGATCACATGCATCTCGCAAGGCTTGCAGTCGAACTTCAGGGTAAGCACTTCATCGCCCTGGATCAGCTGCATCGGCGCGACCTTGGTGCGCACGCCGGTCACGCCCTTGGCCTGCTTGGGGCACAGGTTGAAGGAGAAGCGCAGGCAGTGCTTGGTGATCATCACCGGCACCTCGCCGTGCTCTTCATGGGCCTCGTAAGCGGCGTCGATCAATTGCACCCCGTGGCGGTGGTAGAAGTCACGGGCCTTCTGGTTGTAGACGTTGGCCAGGAACGACAGGTGCGATTCGGGGTACACCGGCGGTGGCGTGGTCTCGGCCTTGCGCCCGCCACGCGGGTGGGCCTTGACGCGTGCTGCGGTCAGCGCCTCGATGGCCTCACGGCGCAGGGCCTTGAGCTGCGAGTTGGGAATGAAGAACGCCTGGGGCGCATCGAGCTCGATGGCATCGGCGTGGTACATCGTGGTGCCCAACTGGCCGAGCAGGTCGTGCAGCTGGTCGAGCGCCTGTTCCGGCTTGTTGGCGGCGCCGAACGGGCCGTCCAGGGCGACCTGCACGCTGACGCCTTCCTCGCTGCTGAGGGTCAGCATCAGGCGCTGCTCACGCAGTACGGCATGCCATTCGACACCCACCCGGCGCTCGGACGACGTGCGTTGCAGCGCCTGTTGCCAGTTGTGGTCGAGGTTGCGCGAAAGCGGATGGTTGGGGCGTAGCTTGTACAGGCCCTCGGGCATCTCGTTGGGCTCGACGCGGTAGCGGTAGCGCTTCTGGCCGTCCTCATCGGATTCACTTTTCAGCTCGGCGATGTTGGCGCGGAAGCCCACCACCTCGCGTTTGACCAGTACATTGAGGCCGTCGCCGTTGGTCAGCGGCACCTCGGTGGTCACCAGCAGGTCGCGCTTGCCGACTTTCTCGACTACGCCCACCGGCAGGCCAGTGAAGGTTGGTGAGTCGAAGGCGCCGATGTCGATCTTGCGGTCGCTGACGAAGTAGTCAGTGCTGCCACGGTGGAAGGTCTTGTCCGGATCCGGTACGAAGAAGTGCTCGGTGCGGCCACTGGAGGCGCGAGCCAGTTCGGGGCGGTCCTCGAGGATGGCGTCGAGCTCTTTGCGGTAGTGGGCCGTGATGTTCTTCACATAGCCCATGTCCTTGTAACGGCCCTCGATCTTGAACGAGCGCACGCCGGCATCGACCAGGTCGCGCAGGTTGGCGGTCTGGTTGTTGTCCTTCATTGACAGCAGGTGCTTCTCGAAGGCCACAACGCGGCCCTGGTCGTCCTTGAGGGTGTACGGCAGGCGGCAGGCCTGGGAGCAGTCGCCGCGATTCGCACTGCGCCCGGTCTGGGCGTGGGAGATGTTGCACTGGCCGGAGAAGGCCACGCACAGCGCGCCATGGATGAAGAACTCGATGGCCGCGTCGGTCTCGGCGGCGATGCTGCGAATCTGTTGCAGGTTGAGCTCGCGGGCCAGCACCAGCTGGGAGAAGCCGGCCTGGTCGAGGAACTTGGCCCGCTCCAGGGTGCGGATATCGGTCTGGGTGCTGGCATGCAGCTCGATCGGCGGGATATCCAGCTCCATCACGCCCAGGTCCTGCACGATCAGCGCGTCGACACCGGCATCGTACAGCTGGTGGATCAGCTTGCGTGCTGGCTCCAGTTCGTTGTCGTGGAGGATGGTGTTGATGGTGGTGAACACGCGGGCATGGTAGCGCCGGGCGAACTCGACCAGCTCGGCGATTTCGCTGACCTCGTTGCAGGCGTTGTGGCGTGCGCCGAAGCTCGGGCCGCCGATGTAGATGGCGTCGGCGCCGTGCAGGATCGCCTCGCGGGCGATGCTCACGTCACGGGCAGGGCTGAGCAGTTCCAGGTGGTGCTTTGGAAGGGACATGTCGTTATAGGTTCGGGCTGTCACGGTAAGGCGGGCATTGTAGCGGTGAATCGGGGCGGGGGCATCCATAACCGATGAACTTGCCCAAACGGTGGTAGAGGGCCTGGCATTTTTGTCAGTTATGCGTGCGGCGCGATAGTGATAACGTCGGGTCCAAAATCGTTCTGCAAAAAGGTTATGCGATGACTTCCAGCCGTTTGTCCGTGATCGACCAGCAGCGATCAGTGCTGGGGAGCTCCAGCCTGCCCAGGGCTTACGCACCGTATGGGGCCGTTTCCGATAAGCGTGGTGCTCGGTTGGCCTACTGTGGCCATCCCCACGATTCGCTGACGGGCCATTATCACTTGGGCAACGGGCATCGGACCTTCAACCCATTGCTGATGCGGTTCAACTCGCCCGATCGGTTGAGTCCGTTCGGGGCGGGTGGGATCAATGCTTTTGCGTACTGCCAGGGTGATCCGATCAACTTCCATGACTCCCACGGTACTGACAGGTCTTTTGTCAGATCACTCCTGGCCACTGCGGCCTCGGCAGTAGGTACGGCTGGTGCGAACGAGGCACCACATCATTTCAAACAGTTATGGGATATGTCCGTCTACTCGGAAAATCGGCAAATACTGATACACAACAAGCGTGAGGGGCTGGCGGGGCAACCTGTGACATCCATGCAGAGGGCTACCCATGTTGTTGGAGCACTGACTAGTACAACTTCGGCTGTTGTTGGATGGGGGGCAGGCCTATATCTAGGCGCCACGGAGGAGGGCGGTGGTCATTGGGCTACGGAGTTGGGCCTGCTTGGCGCGGTCGTCGGTGCCGCTTCGATTTCCAAGATTTCTGACATGCTCTCATCCAGCCAAGAGGTCAATTTTGGCGCCAAGGCAAAGGCGTTGCAGGTTGATATCAACGATATGTACCAAGAGCATAGGGTTCCAGCACAATCGCCAGCTATGACTCAAGTGGCAGCTGACGTTGTCCAGGAAGCTAGTTCGACGCTGCGCATGTCGGAAGTATAGTAGCGTTTGATGAAGCAACAATCGTCATAGGGCCGCCCCATAGGCGGCCCATGAGCAGATCTCAGCCCTTGGCCGCCATCGCCGTCACTTCCACACGCATCCCCTCGAACGCCAGCGAAGCCACGCCCACCGCCGCACGCACCGGCCATGGCTTGCTGAAGAACCGCTGGTACACCTCGTTGAACGCCGCCCGATCGGCCATGTCGGTCAGGTAGATGGTCAGGTGCAACACCCGGTCCATCGAGCTGCCGGCACGCTCCAGGGCAACTTTCAAAGCCTGCAGGGTGCACTCGCACTGGGTGGTGATATCGCCCAGCTCGAGGCTGCCGTCGGCCTGCACGGGGATCTGGGTGCTGACCAGGATGCCGTTGTATTCGGCAACGTCCGAGGAGATCGAGTCGGCGTCCGGGTCGGGGGTGTAGATGATGTCGCTGTGTGCCATGGGGTTTCGCCTTGCAACGGAAGGAAACCGCCAAGCCTACGCGAGCGTACAGGGCAGGTCGAGGCAGGGCGGTCGGTCGAGGGCATTTGAAATACCTGGCCGGGACCGGCAGAATCGCGCCCCACCCGGCCACAGGCGTCGGGCCCTGGTCGTGAAAAGAGGCTTGCGTTGAACGAACACACATTGTCCATGCGCCTGGAGCGCGTGGCAGCCCATGTGCCGGCGGGTGCGCGACTGGCCGATATCGGCTCGGACCATGGCTACCTGCCGGTGGCGCTGGCGCGTCGGGGCGCGATTGTCGCGGCCGTGGCCGGCGAAGTGGCGCTGACGCCTTACCAGGCCGCGCAGCGCACCGTGCGCGACAATGGCCTGGAAGACCGCATCACCGTGCGCCATGCCAGTGGCCTGGCAGCCATCGAGCCAAATGATGGCATCACCGCAGTCAGTATCTGCGGCATGGGTGGCGAGACCATTCGCGACATCCTCGAGGCTGGCAAGCAGCACCTGGGCGGACATGAGCGGTTGGTCCTGCAACCCAACGGCGGTGAGCAGGCGCTGCGCCAGTGGCTGATGGACAACGGCTATCGGATTGTCTGCGAGGAAGTGCTGCGGGAAAACCGTTTCGACTACGAAATCATCGTCGCCGAACGTGCCGAGTCGGTCAGCTACAGCGCCGAGCAGCTGTACTTCGGCCCGCTGCTGATGCAGGCACGCAGCCCGGCGTTCCTGTTCAAGTGGCAACGCATGCTGCGCCAGAAACACCAGACCCTGGCCAACTTCGCCCGGGCGCGCCAGCCGGTGCCCGAGGACAAGGTGCGCGACATTACCCGTCAGGCGCAGTGGATTACCCAGTTGCTGGGGTGAAGCACCTCACTTTGGGTTGACCACGCCGGCTGGCACTTTCATCACCAGCGCGGCACCTAGCACGATGGCCACGGCCAGTACCTGCAAGGCCAGGCCAGGGCTGGCGGTGCTGTCGCGCATCCAGCCGATCAGGTAAGGCGCGGCGAACGAGGCGATACTGCCGAACGAGCTGATCATGGCGATACCGGCGGCCTGGGCGCCGCCCGCCAGGAAGGCCGGCGGCAGTTGCCAGAACATCGGCAGCGCCGCGCTGGCGCCCATGCCCGCGACCACCAGCCCACTCATCACCAGCAAGGCGTCGTCCGGCGCCCATCCGGCCAGGGCGATGCCGGCGGCGGCCATCAGCAACGGCCCGCCCAGGTGCCAGCGGCGTTCGCGGTGACGGTCGGACGAGCGTCCGCAGCCGAGCATGAACAGACAACCGGCCAGATAAGGGATGGCGCTGAGCAGGCCGACCTGGCCATCGCTGCCGATGCCGGCGCCGTGGATCAGGCTGGGCATCCAGAAGGCCAGGGTATTGACTGCCAGCATTACCGCGAAATAGATCGCCACCAGCAACCAGACATGGGCGTCGCCCAGCAGCCCGCGCATCGAGTCGATCGGCTTGCGCCGCTCCTCGCGGGCCATTTCCTCGCGCATTGCACGCTTCTGATCGGCGGTGAGCCAAGCCACCTGCTCGAAGTTGTCCGGCAGGGCCTTGAGCACCACCAGCCCGAGCAGCACCACCGGCAGCCCCTCGATCAGGAACATCCACTGCCAGCCCCTCATGCCGCCCTGATCGTGAAACGCCTGCAGGATGCCGCCGGACAACGGCCCGCCGATCACTCCGGCCAAGGGCACGGCGATGGCGAACAATGCCGTGACCTGGGCGCGGCGCCGGGCCGGATACCAGCGATTGAGGACTACGAGGATGCCGGGGAAGAAACCGGCCTCGGCCACTCCCAGCAGAAAGCGCAAGGCATAGAAGCCGGCTGCGTCCTGCACCCACATCATGGCGCTGGACAACAGCCCCCAGGTCACCATCAGGGTGGCGATCCAGCGTCGCGGGCCGACCCGCTCCAGGGCCAGGTTGCTGGGCACGCCGAACAGCGCGTAGGCGATGAAGAACAGGCCGGCGCCCAGGCCGTAGACGGTATCGGAAAAGCCAAGGTCGGCGCTCATCTGCATCTTGGCGAAGCCGATGTTGATGCGGTCCAGGTGGGCGAACAGGTAGCACACCAGCAGCAGCGGCATCAGCCGCCAGGTGATGCGGGCGTACGTAGCATGTGCCGGCGCGGCGGCGGGGGTATCGAGCGTATTCATGGTCCGGGACGTTCTTGTTGTTGTCCCGGCAGATCATGCGGCGCCGCGTCAGGCGGGCAAATGCACTTTCAGCAAGATGGCTGGTATTTTTGCCATGGGGTTACAGCTGCGAGCAGTTGCCCATCTGGCGGTAGTCGATTTCGCGGGTCTGGCCCTGGTGGTCGACGTAGACCATGTGCGCGGTACCGACCTGGCAATCGGCGTCGTTGCTGGCCGGAGTGATCGAAATGACCTTGGCGATGTCCAGCGGCATGCCGTATTCGTAGGTGCTGGAGCTGTTGTCGGCGAAGGCGCCGAACGAGGCGAGGGTGGCGCTGAGGGCGAGCAGGGCGATCGAACGTTTCATGACAGGTACCTCATTTCTTACGGATAACTAATGATCCATTCTTTTGTGTTTCACAATAAATGGGCTATCCCGTGATAGATTCCTGCCTTTCATGTATGAATGAGAGTGCCTGCCCATGGACATGCTGCATGCGATGCGAACCTTCGCCCGGGTAGTGGAATGCGGCAGCTTCGCCGGGGCCGCCCAGGCCCTGGATATTTCCGCCGCGCAGGTGTCGCGGATCGTCGCCGAGCTCGAGAACCAGCTGCAGACCCGCCTGCTGCACCGCACCACCCGGCGCCTGCGCATGAGCGAGGCGGGCGAGCGTTTTCTCGAGCGCACCCGGCAGATCATGCTGCTCACCGAGGAGGCGGTGGACGAGGCGCGCGGCGCTCACCTCACCCCCCGTGGCCGCCTGCGTTTTCACTGCACCCATGGCCTGGGGCTGTTGATGATGCCGCTGGTGGCGCGCTACAACGCGACCTGCCCGGAAGTGGTGATGGAACTGACTCTGTCGCAGCGCAACCCCGACCCGCTGGCCGAGGGGCACGACGTGGTGATCACTATCGGCCAGGGGCTGCCGGACTCGCAGCTGATTGCCATCCCGCTGGGCAGCATCCACAGCATCCTTTGCGCCTCCCCGGACTACCTTGCCCGCCACGGCGTACCCGAGCGCCCCGAGGACCTGCACGCGCACATTTGCCTGCGCACCGTCGACCCGCTGTTCGAGGAGGACTGGTCGTTCGAAGGCCACCCCGACAATTGCGTGATCGTGCCCCAGGACACCTTCCTCACCAACGTCGCAGACGCCATGCTCAAGGCCACCGAACTGGGCATGGGGGTGGGCTTGCTGCCGTACTACTCGGCGAGCCAGGCCATGCAGGAAGGGCGCCTGTGCCGGTTGCTGGCGCCGCATCGGCTGCGCCAGCGCGAGATCTATGCGATCTATCCGTCACGGCATTATCTGGATGCCAAGGTGCGTACCTGGCTGGACTTTCTCAAGGAGCAGCTGCCGTTGTTGTTCGCCGAGCACCAGCGCGTGGTGGACGAGCCCCGATACTGGCGTTGAAGGCCGTGCGCTTCGCGGGTCACCGGCTGTCCTGATCCTCGGCGCTGCCACCAGAAGCCCCAGCGCCGCTGCCGGTGGCTTCTCCGGTACTGTTGGAGCCGCCAGCGGCACCGTCGGCGGCGTCAGAGTCGGTACCAGTGTCACTGCTGTCGTTATCCTTGCCACCGGGGCTGTTGACGCTGCTGCCTTCACCGGCGGTCTTGCCTTGCTCGGTAGTGTGCTCTTTGTGCGTGCCGCTCCCGTTCGTGTCGGTGGCGGCGAGGGCGAGGGTGGTGCTGCTGCCCAGTATCAAGGCCAGCAGCAAGGCGAGGGGACGTGGATTGACCATGATGAATCTCCTGTCGGATGACTGTCATGGTTGGGCTATCACGGCGACGCCAAGGTGCCCGTCAAGCGACGGGCGGTCCTTGGCGTCAGCCGTCAGTGGGCGTCAGGACGAGGCGTCTGTTGGCCGGGCATGGCATCCATCGCCTCCAGCGTCGGATGCTCCTGCGCCGCGTGCATCAGGTCTTCGGTCACCCGCAGTTCCGCGCCGGTTGGCGAGAAGGTTGCGGTCGGCGCGAACGGCGCCGGGTGCTCCGGTGCCGGGCGTTTGCCGCGACGCCACAGGAAGAACCCGACCATGGCCAGGTTGATCACGGCGAAGGCCCAGAACAGGCCGACTTCGCCGTAGGCAGTCATCATCGGCGAAATGGCCAGTGGGGCCATGGCCGAGCCCAGCGAGTTGATCAGCAGCAGCCCCTGGATCATCGGCACCAGCGCGTCGGCCGGGGCGCGGTCGGCGGCGCTGCTGACGGCCACCGGGTACAGCGCGAACACGCCGCCGCCGAGCAGGAACAGCAGCGCCGGCAGCAGCACGGTGTCGGCTGGCAGCAGCACGAACAGCAGCGACAGCACGGTGCACAGGGCGGCCAGGGCGATCAGCACGTCCTGGCGGTCCTTGCGGTCGGACCAACGCCCGACTGGGTATTGCAACAGCATGGCGCCGAGGATCACCCAGGCCATCATGTCGCCGATCTCGCCAACATCCAGGCCGATGCGTTGCAGGTACAGCGGTAGCAAGGCGTAGATCCCGGCGATGGCGACCCCCGAGCCGAAACAGCCGACCAGCCCGGTCGGCGCCACGCCCAGCAGCTGCCGGGGCTTGAGCGGCTCGACCTGATCCAGCAGCGGCGATACCCGTGGCAGGATCACGATCGGCAGCACCGACAGTGTGGCGAGCATGCCGGCGACCATGAACGGCGCGGTCTCGCCCCACCCGGTAACCTCGCCCAGGGCGGCCTGGGCGATCACCCCGGCGCCGTAGAAGGCGATCATGTACAGCGCCAGCAGGCGCCCGCGGATCTTCGCGTCACCGGCCAGCAGCAACCAGCTCTCGATCACCAGGAACACGCCGACCGCCGCCCAGCCGTTGATCAGCCGCAGCACGAACCACCAGGTGGTGTCGTAGAACAAGCCCTGGAGCAGGATGGTTGCGCCGATCAAGGCAGCGAAGCTGCTGTAGGCGCGGATATGACCGATGCGCAGGATCAACCGGTCGTTGAAGACTGCGCCGAGGGTCAGGCCGATGAAGTAGGCCGAGGACACCACGCCGATCATGGTCGCCGATTCGCCGGCGGCGCCAAGGCGCAGGGTGGTCAGGGAAGACAGCACGCCATTGCCCAGGGCAATGATGAACAGGCCGAGCAGGGGTGCCAGCGCCATCGCCAGCAAACGCACAGACATAGTTACCTCAAGGTTGGAAAGAGCTCAGATGCGCCTTTTCGGCTGCACGTGCCGAACAGCGACGTACAGTGCGGCCTGGGCGGGATGCGAGCTTGGCAAGAGTCAACCGCGGGGCCTGTTGGGTGAAGGCCGGGCGGGGCGGTTGAGCCTGTGGCACATGCGCGATGTGTGAGGCACGGACGCGGTCTTTGCGGGGGCTTGCCACCGGTTGGGGCGACGGGCGAAAAGGAGGCGGGATTTTAAGGCCTGTACAGGATTTGCCAAGAGGGAAAAGGCTGCGACGAGAGGCCGCAGGGGTCAGGCTGCCTTGCGCGCGATCAGCAGCAGCGATTGCGGCGCCTGGCTCTGCGGATGTTGCGGCTCCTGCAGTTCGACCAGGTTGAAGCCCGCCAGCTCCAGTGCCTTCAGCCAGCTGCCGAGGGTGCGGAAGTACCATGGCATCGGGCGCCAGTCGCCGGCGAACCCGACGAATGACTCCTCGCGCCAGCCATCCTGGTAGTTGCCGGCGGCTGCCGTCCAGGGGTGCAGGGTCTGGATCAGCAGCGTGCCGTCGGGCCGCAGCAGATTCCGCATGGCCGTGAGCAGGGGAATGATGTCTTGCTGGAGCAGGGCGAAGTTGGCGCAGATCAGGTCATGCTCGTGGTCGATGCCCTGCACGCCTGTGATCACTTGTTCGTAGCTGGCCAGGTGGACCTGCGGCGAACCTGCTGCGCGTGCGGCGGCGACAAGAGTCGCATCGCCATCCACCCCGACCGCATCGATCCCCCGTGCGGCCAGGGCACGGAGCAGCCAACCCTCGCCGCAGCCCAGATCCAGCACCCGACCGGGCTGCTGGCCGAGCACGGCCAGGAGTATCGCCTGGTCGGTGACCTGCTGGCGGGACTCGATGGCGCTGGAGCGTACGGCTTCGATCCAGGCCTGGGCGTTGTGCTGCCAGCTGTCCAGCAGTGGGTCGGTAACCATGGGGATGCTCGGGTCCGAGGGTGGCGGGTGGCTCTAGTGTGGTGTTTTGCAAATACGACCAATAAATCGCGAGCGATTTTTGCGCTCAGGCAAGGCGTCGCGACGAGTCGTAGCCCAGCTACGGCGAGGAGTGACAACGCCGCATGAGCGCAAAAAGCACCGCGAGGTATGGTCGTTATTTGTGAAACACCACACTAGGATAGGCCAGTCTTGTGCGCATGCCCCTTTGCTCTGCACACTGGCGTCCCTGGGAAGGAGCATGGCATGGCACTTGCGAAAGCGGATTTCACCACGCGCCTGCTGGTCGATGCCGGCATCGGTCCCGGCATGCGCGTGCTCGATGTCGGGTGCGGCAGTGGCGATGTGAGCTGGCTGCTGGCCGGCCTGGTAGGCGGTGACGGCGCGGTGGTGGGTATCGACCGGGCGGCTGGCGCCCTGGAGGTTGCGCGCCAGCGTGAAGGCCGCCAAGGGGCGGCGGTACCTGAGTTCGTGGCTGCCGAACTGTGTGCGTTACCCGCAACCCTTGGGTTGTTCGACGCCATCGTCGGGCGACGGGTACTGATGTACCAGGCGGATCCGGCCAAGGCGTTGCGGGCGATGACCCGGTCCCTGCTGCCTGGCGGGTTGATGATCTTCCAGGAGCACGACGGCAGCCTGGCTCCGGCCAGCCAGGCATCATTCCCCTTGCACCACAAGGCCCAGCAATGGTTGCGGCGCATGCTTGCCTATGAGGGGGCGGACCTGCATATCGGCTTCAACCTGCACCGTGTGTTCAGCGAAGCGGGCCTGATGGTCGAGGACTTGCGTGCCGAATGCCTGGTGCAGACGCCCGGCAACGCCTACCCGCTGGGCGAGATCATCCGCGCTTGCCTGCCGCGGATCATTGCCCATGGCGTGGCCACGGCGCGGCAGGTGGGGATCGACACCCTGCAGGCGCGGTTGGATGCCGAGCGGCGACGGTCGCAGGATATCTATATCGGTGATGTCGCCTTCGGTATTTGTGCGCGCAAGCGGTGAGTCATGTAGTTAAGTTGCGTGAGGTGTCAGTGGTGTTAAGTTAGTGTGATGGCTGAAGCATTTTAAATATTAAAGCGCCAAGCAGAAACTTGTATTTCTTCCTCTTCCTCTTCCTCTTCCTCTTTCTCTTGTTCTGCTTTTGCTTCTAAGCGCGCGATAGTTCAGGCGACACAAATTGCGACTTCAGGAGGCCGAACGGAGGGCTTGCGCAGGGAG